>NZ_CP197413.1:3300000-3624500 GCF_052161635.1 Lacunimicrobium album | reverse complement strand
CCAGAACATCAGGTTGCCGCGCGAATCGAGTTTCTCGGCGACGTCCGTCGGCATGTCGCTGTATTCGATGATCTCGGTCTTGCCATCGACGAGGGCCAGCACCCCCATTTTCTCATCCGCACTTCGCTTGGCCGCGACCTTAGTCGTCATGTCCGAGCGACGCATCGCATGGAAGCCGAGGAGGGCAGGTTCGCAGAGGATGCCCGTCGGGTTATCGACCTGATGGTAATACAGGTATTCGATGCCGCGTTCGGCGAGTTGATCGAAAATCCCGTTTTTCGCGAGAGCATTGAGGATCCCGCCGTGGCCATCGGGACTGCGGACGAGCAGGTCGTCATCGCCGACAAGCAGCTGACCGGTCGCTGCATCGACAGCGGGCATCGTGCCCTGTTTGAATAGCCTGACTGTACCGCGATCGAGTCCGAAGTAATTGTGTTCTTCAAGGAACTTTTCAGTATCCTCATGCGTCGCGTCGCTGGTCATAATGTAGTAAGGAATTACGACGCCCGCCTGCGCACTGCGAGCTTTGATCTGTTCGAAAAAGATTTGAAACAGCGTCACATTCGAGACAGGCCCGATCGGAAACATCCCCTTCGGATGCGGGAATCCCAGACGCGTCCCCTGACCACCCGCGACCAGGACCGCAGCGACTTTGCCAGCCTTTAGCAACTCCAGGCCCTGCTGATGGGCACTCTGCCAGGCCTGCTCATCGTCCGTAGACGCAGGCTGACGAACCACATCTTCCAGGGCAGTCGCGCGGGCAGCCTTGGCTTGTGGCGTATCTTCACCGGCGACGGGGGTTGTCTTGCCATAAAGCCGTTCCATCAACGCGAAATCGACATTCGCGATGTCGGCGGCCAAGTGCTGACGGGCCGGCGGAGCGAGCTTGTCCAGATAGGCGAGCAGCCGCTCTTGCTTGTGTTGACGAAGAAGAACAGGAAGCTGGTCGGGAGAGATGGGTGCGTTCATGGGGTCAGCATACCAAACACGAGACGAAAAACCAGACTTTTTTGAGGTGTGAAAAACCTGTGAAGCCCATTCCCTGCAAAGGTTTCCTAACCTTCCACGAATCCAAAACATACCGACTTTAACGACAGGAGTGAGCGATCTCCATTCCCAACTTCCGGGTAGCCCGGGTTGTCCCCAACCCGGGCGTGCCGCTTCGGCACGAGAGAACCACGGAATGGGTGTCCAATGCACGTTGACGTGTCTCTTATGACGGGTGGCCCAGCCGTTCATGGCTGGGTGAGCGCAGCTCACAAGAAGCGTCACCATACGCTCCCAATCTAAACTCACCGCATCAATATCAATTGCAACCGCATGGCGCTCGCTTCTTGTCGACTTCGTCGATCCAGCCATAAACGGCTGGACCACCCGTCGCCTTGGTACGCAAGAAACACGGAATGGACGTCCAACACGCGCTCGACCGTGTTTCTCACGACGGGGTGGCCCAGCCGTTTATGGCTGGGTGAGCACAGCGAACAAGAAGCGTCCCCATACGCTCCCAATCTAAACTCACTGCATCAATATCAATTGGAACCGCATGGCGCTCGCTTCTTGTCGACTTCGTCGATCCAGCCATGAACGGCTGGACCACCCGTCGCCTTGGTACGCAAGAAACACGGAATGGACGTCCAACACGCGCTCGACCGTGTTTCTCACGACGGGGTGGCCCAGCCGTTTATGGCTGGGTGAGCACAGCGAACAAGAAGCGTCCCCATACGCTCCCAATCTAAACTCACTGCATCAATATCAATTGGAACCGCATGGCGCTCGCTTCTTGTCGACTTCGTCGATCCAGCCATGAACGGCTGGACCACCCGGACTATCCGGTCGTGAAATGAAAAAGGACGCGAAGTTTTTTACTTCGCGTCCCCACAATTTCTATTCATCACCCTCGCTCAGAACTTAGTCCTGACCTGGCAGCCAGAGTTTCCCGCCGCCAGCACCCGCTCCTGCGGTCTGACCTTCTGGCGTCCACAGGCCTCCGCCGGTCGAGCCAGTACCCAGCAGGTCGCCATTGTTCCATGGTGCCGTCACGCCGACAGACGTCAGCAGTGAATCGAGGTAACCCTTCAGGCGAGGCAGTTTGCGAATGTAGATCGCATTGATCCGCTCGAGCAGAGGTTGAAGCTCAGGATCGGTCGGGTCATCCAGACGGAAGACCAGCTCGCGCAGTTCCCATTCCATCTCGGCTTCAAACGCCTTCGGCTGTGTCTTGGCCCATTGCTTGCCTTTGTTGATGTAGGCGAGAGTTCCTTCGCGATCGTGCTCGGTCCGAGACATATCGGCGAGCTGATGCAGGAACTGACCTTGATCGACCTGGTTGTAAACTTCGGGACGGTTCATCGTCTCCAGCAGCATGCGTTTGACGAGGTCATGATGTCGTGTCAAAGACGCCCGCTTGAACAGTCGGCTCAGTTGCTCATCATTCAGAGTCGTCAGATCAAGCTGAATGAGTTGCAGGAACGACAGACTGTTGATTTCCGATTCGTCAGCCAGCTTTGAAAACTCAGGAGCTTGCAGCTGCAGCTTCTCAAGGACCGCAGGCAGATCGACGATCAGGCCCGCTGACTGTGCGAAGACATCCAGAACGATGGCAGCAGCCGTCAGTTCCAGCTTCATCTCGGCTACGCCAACCAGATCGGCTGGCTTCTTGCCGTGGAGAGCTTTTTGCTCGGTGTTCATCCAGATGTTGTTGACGAAGTGTTCGACCTGCTGGCGCTCAGCGACCAGTCGAACCAGTCCTGGTGTCTTCGGAGAGTAGAAGACGTTGCGGCGAATCTGCCCGAAGAGCTTCGGCAGGTCTTCGGTCTGTTGTTCATTGAGGCTGTCGGGAATGATCGTCAATTGATCGCCAGCCGCTGCTTCGAGCAGAGTGCGGGCATCCTGCAGGTTCGCACCCAGGCGAGCTGTCAGCGTCAGTTCGGGATGCAGGTGGCAATCACCATCTGCGTCAATCAGCAGGATCGTCGCGATGATCGTCGGCAGCGTCGAGAGATCCTGACCGGCTTCGTAAGACTGGCTGTTGAAGTCGCCGTCGAAGACGTGATACCCCGCGACCGGAGCATGGTGGTGACCGGTTTCTGGTGGCGGCGGGAGTTCGAGACGATTCATTCGAGGATGGTCATCGAGAACCGACAGCAGCTTCGACAGCTTCTCAACCGAATAAACAGCTGCTCCGACAACCGAGCGCTCTTCGCCCGTACGATGTTGCAGAATTTGAGAGAGGACTTCGCATTCGAGGGCCTTCTTCTCATCACTTTCACGATAACGGACAGCAGCTTCGTGAAACCCTCTGGCGGGCTCTTCGTCTCGAGCATCCCAGGCGGACAGCAAAGCATAGTTCTGCCACAGAGCCGCGCTATCCTGATGTTGATCGAGCAGTTTCTTGACGCCATTGGCGGCTTCTTCGAAGAAGCCGAACATCGACATCTGCATCGTCTTGCGGTATTCCGCTTCTTCTTCTGTCCCGGCTGGCGTGTACGCCTCCAGCATGTGGACGCCCCGAAGTGGATAAGGAACCGCGCCGTCCCCTTCGTATTCGAGCATCTTCATGAACAGCTCTTGCTTGGCATCATCCGAAGCAAAGCGCATCGCAAGCGCCAGGTGCTGACGGGCAGCCAGTTCATGGCTTTCATTCCACAGCTGCTCAGCGACGTTGGTCAGCAGCCAGCTGAGGATCTGAGGATGCGACTTGGCACCCTTTTGGATGGCCTGGTGAATCGATTTCTTGGCCCCTTCATACCCGCCCAGATTGAACTGCGACATCGCGAGCAGACAGCGCGCACCGCCATCGGCTGGTTCGACTTTGATGTAGTCGCTGAGCAGCCCGACGGCGTCTTCAAAGCGACCCGTGTTGATGAAAATGGACGCGAGGTTGTTAACGACCCACGAGCGTCGCGGATGTTCTTCGTACAGCTTCTCCAGCAGTTTCATGGCAGGCTTGATCTGCATGTTCTGGAGGTACTGGCCGATTTTTTCCATCTCGGTGGAGATGTCCATGCAGCAGAATTTGTGCTTCTTGCCGCTGTTACAAGGACACGATGAATAGGGATCAATGGCCATGTGACTGGGAGCCTTTCCGTATGTTGTCAGGTCTCGATGACTATATGACGAATCCCGGCTGACCGCCGGAATGATGATCTTTGGACACGAAAACGCAGCAGCTAGCCTCCCGACTACCCGCCACGACCTTTTTCACATTCGCTCCCACTGAACACAATGGAATCAGAGCAAACGTGACGAACCACTGATGCTAACCAATTCCACCGATGGAAGATAGTAAAGATACGCCCGACCAGCCCAAGCCAGATTTCCCGTGTGCCACAACTGTGCCAGCCGTGCCGAGTTCAACTTTGACGTGGAATTCCCAACCCCACGACCACCACGGCCGTACCGGACTAGAACATTTCGCACCTCGCGATCCTCCTCTTGCCATACACCCCCCCATTCCCCGATAAAACCACATTCGCCCTCCGGCCAATTACTAATTACCAATTCCTAATTACTCCCCATGTGCGGCTTCATCGGCGTCATCTCCTCCTCGGGACGTCCCAACCTGGACGAGGCCCTCCTGCGCACCATGCGGGACAGCATGTCCTACCGCGGCCCCGACGACGCAGGCCTGCTCATCGACCGACAGATCGCCTTCGCCCACCGTCGCCTCTCCATCCGCGATCTCGCCTCCCCGCCACAACCGTGGCTTTCCGACGACGGCCGTTATGCTCTCATCTACAACGGCGAACTCTACGACACCTCGACGCTGCAAAGCTGGCTCAACTCACGTGGCATCGCTCAGAAAACCACCTGCGATACCGAACTCCTCTTGCAGGCCTTCCAACTCGAAGGCCCTGCTTGCCTCACCCGCCTGCGCGGCATGTTCGCCTTCGCCATTTACGACTTCCGCGATAAGTCACTCTTCGCCGCCAGAGACCGCTTCGGCATCAAGCCACTCTTCTATTCACAACTCGGCAGCGAGTTGCTCGTCTCCAGCACGACAGCTGCCATTCTCAAACACCCCGAATTCTCCTTCCGCCCGAATCTCCACGCGGTCTCCCATTACCTGCAAACACTTCGCAGCACCCTCGGCCGGCAGACCCTGTTCGAGAACATCTTCCAACTTCAGCCTGGCGAATCCCTGACCTATCGCGATGGCCACCTCACGATCGATCGCTATCATCGCCTCCCCATCCCCAACAGTTCCGTCTCCGGTTTGTCTCAAGACGACCTCGCTCAACGCCTGCAACTCAGCCTCACCAGCAGCATCAAACACCACACCATCAGCGACGTCCCTGTCGGTGCCTTCCTCTCAGGCGGCGTTGACTCGAACACGCTCGTCACCCTCCTCGACGACCAGCACCGCGCGGGCCTGGTCACGCGCAGCGTCGGCTGCGTGCTTACAACAGATGATCCTCTCGACCCCGCGACCGACCTCGCTTACGCTGACCGCATGGCACGGCGCCTCAATGCCCAGCACGCCAGCGTCCTCGTCACTGCAGACGATTACTGGATGACCTGGCAGGACATGGTGACGACTCTCCAGTCTCCTCTGACCACTCCATCCGACGTCCTCATCCACCGCCTCGCGATCGAGATGAAACAGCACGTCGGCGTCGCCCTCGGCGGCGAAGGAGCGGATGAACTCCTCTGCGGTTACGCCAACCAGCACGCCTCGGGAGAAGACTATGATCGTTTAGTCGCTCTCAAAGCGGGTCGTTGGTCGTACCCGCCATCAGCCCAGTCGGAATTCCTGCGTGACTACCTTCAGCAGTACGGCAGCATCGAAACGACCGGCCTTGTCGACTTCTACTTCGCCCAGAACAGCCTCTGGCCCACTGCCATGCAGCAAGGCCTCTGGCGTCCCGAACACTGGCAGCCGTTGCAGGACGCCAACGTCATTCGCCAGCACTATCAAAGTCTTCTCGACGAAGACCCCGATCTTTCCTCCTCCCAGCAACTGAAAAAACTCCTGCAGACCGTGAACCTCGAAGCCCTCCTTTCGAGACTCGACGCCGCGACCATGCTCGCGTCTCTCGAAGCCCGCGTCCCCTTCTCAGACCACGTCCTCTGGGATGACATGGCGCCCGCCGGCATGACCGACCTCATCATGTCATCGTTCGCCGCCCGCAAACCCTGGATGACCTCGACCACCCTCAACGCCACCGGCGACCTCCAGTCCAAACGCCCTCTCCGTCAACTCGCTTCGCGCCTCATGCCGACGGACCTTGCGGAACGCCCCAAAGCTAGTTTCCCGACCATGATTCCCCAGTGGTTGGCCGGGAACTGGCAAGACCAGTGTTGTGATCTGATCAAACACAGCTTATTATTAAACGACTTGTTCACCCCCGATGCCCTCGCGCAACTCTCGACGCTTCCTGACTCTGCGTCGATTTACCGCTGGCCCTTGATGAACCTCGCCCTCTGGGAAAAATCCCTCCTTTGATCCTTCTCCCCCGGGGAGAAGGTGGCCGAGTCTTCGAGGTCGGATGAGGGAACTCTGCGAATTGAATTTCGCCCTCGATTCACTGCGACAAACCAAACACTCTCCGGATTTCACCCGCCCATGCTCGATACCCCAAAATTCGAAGAAGACCGCGATCCCACCACCGCCAAGCGTGTCACCACCACCTCGCGACTCTTCGATCTCATGCTCAAGAAGATCGAAACCGGCGAATGGTCCGTCGGCAATCCGATCCCCAGCGAACGCACGCTGATGGAAGAATTTGGCGTCTCGCGGATTGCGCTGCGCGAGGCGATGTCGATGCTCCGCGCCATGGGCGTCCTCGAAATCTCCCACGGCCGCAGCACGACGATCCGTCGCATCAACGCCGAAGTCATCGGCCGCCTCTTCCCCCTCATGATGTCGACCGAAGGGGAACGCACCCTGACTGACATTCTCGAAGTCCGCATCGGCCTCGAAGCCCAGACCGCTTATCTGGCTGCCAAGCGTCGCGACGAAAGCGACATCGAACGCATGTCCCAGCTCGTCCAGCGTTACGAAATCGAGTTCACGCAAGACACTCCCGAGTCGATCGAGACGGACCAACTCTTCCACGTCGCGATCGCCAAGGCCTCACGCAACACCCTCTTCAACATGCTCTTGTCGGCGCTAGCCGGCTTCGTCAAATACGCCCAGCGCGAATCGGGAAAAGCCAGCCCCGAGCACCGCGCCCAGGCCATCCAGGCCCACCGCAAAATCCTGAACGCCATCAAAGAAGGCAACGCCGTCCTCGCCCGCGACGAAATGATCGCCCACCTGAAATCCTCCTTCGACCACATCCTCGCCAACCAGCAAGCGGGGGAGTCATCGGTTTAATCTGATTTTTCCTTTCCGGGGAGTGGTTCTGAGATCCTTCTCCCCCGGGGAGAAGGTGGCCGAGTCTTCGAGGTCGGATGAGGGACTTCTGCGTGTGACTTCTAATGTGATCGTGGTATCCTTCAGCCATACCGTCGAGGTTAGTTATGGCATCAAAGTCAACGGCTTTGAAACATCGCGCAACACCAGGATCGCACTACTTCGAGTTAGTGCGAGAGTTTCCGCTGATTTCGATCGGATCAGACAAGCAACTCGATGAAGCTATTTCGCGTCTCAATGACTTGTTAGCACGAAACTCTACTGACGCTGACGAGAATCAGTACATTGATACCCTCAGTGATCTGATCGAAAATTACGAGAGAAACAACATCATTTTCGATGAGCCATCTCCTGATCGTATGCTGCGACACCTGTTGACTGCCCAGGGCATCACTCAACAGGAACTCGCCAATCATACCGGGATTGCAAAATCCACTATCTCGGAAGTTCTCTCAGGCAAAAGGCCCATCAGCCTGCAGATGATTAAGAAGCTGGCGACCTTTTTCAACATCTCTCCAAGTCTGTTCGTTGAGAAATAGCTCGCGGGTAATCTCCGGCATACCAATTGCTTCTCATTTTCCTGAAACCGTCCATTCATCAATCCAGGAAACAACCATGTCCACTGCCGAAACCCTCGCCGCCAAGCCCTACGCCTCGACTCCAGCCTGCGCAACCAAAGCCAACATCAGTGAAAACGAAAAATGGATGTCTCTGGCCGCCGGTGCGTACCTCGGCCTGAGTGGTTTCAAACAAGGCGGCCTGACCGGTGTTCTGTCAATCGCCGCGGGAGCAGGCCTCCTCTACCGCGGTCTCACCAACCACTGCTATCTCTACGACCAACTCGGCATCAACACCGCTAAACCCGACATGACGGCTGTCCCATACGAAGAATAAGAAACTCTACCAACGTCCCTTCTCCCTTGAGGGGAGCTCCATTTCGTCCCTTCTCCCTTGAGGGGAGAAGGTGCCCGAAGGGCGGATGAGGGTGGGGCCTAGGCACTGATTCGGCTTCAATTGCCTCACTAATTTCAGCCATCAATTCTTTCCCGCAAAGGTGCTAAAAACTCACCGGCGGCACCCGATGCCACGTTAACAACGTCTCGCCATCAATCAGCTTGATCTTGCTCGACTTCTCTGCACTTTCGATCGCCTCACTCGTGAACCGACTCGTCGTGACAATATACGCGCGCAGCGCTTTTTGCTCCTCCACGACTCCCTTCATCTGTTGAATCGCGGGACGCCCGACCGGATTGTCGAGCGAGTACCGCTTACACTGCACCGCGATCACTCCATCAGGGTGCAGCACGTATCCATCGACACCAAAATCATTGCTCCGCGGTGTCATTCCCACCGGATGCCCGTCGATCTCGAAGAAACTCATGACATGGCGTTCAAAGTTAACGGGATCCATCGCGAGTAGCCCCATTTGAATCTCCGCCAGATCTTCCGGCAGTGGCGCCTTCTTCGGAACCATCGCATCAGCCCGCAGCGCATCGAGCAGTTCCTTTCGACTTCGACGTGCCGCCTCCATCGCCACAAACGCCAGCAGCAACTTTGTCAACGGGTCACGCACACTCTTGTCGTTAACGAAAGCTTCCACGACAGAAGTGATCCCCGCGACCCCAAGAAAAATCAGGACGACAACCGGCAGCCCAATTCCGCCCCCCATCGCCACAATCCCTGCTCCCTGCATTCCCAACATCGTTGCGCCGAGAGCCGTCACCGGCATCGCCACCTTCAGCGCCAACGGCATCGACGACGTCTGGTAACTCCGCGCCGCCGTCGTAATGGTGCTGCTGATCACTCCACACGTCCCGCGCAAACTCATCGTCTGATATAACGAACTGGCTTTCTCTGCCGTCGTCCCACCCCGCTGCAAAATCGCCCGACACTCCAGCAACCACTGCAGAATCATCTCCCGATCACCCGCCGTCGAAACCTGCCGAATCGCCGTCACACAACTCGCCGCCAGTTGCTGCCGCGCGACAGAAGTCCCCGACTCCGCCAACCGATAAAACTGCCCCAGCAATGACAACCGCTGTTTGTCTTCATTCTCGGAAGTCAACTCATTCGACATAAAAGGCCTCTCGCTGGGTTCTATCCGTTCGTGGATCAATGTGATGATATGACTTCTTGATCCCACTTCAAAACTCATCATCAACAGGCGTTGCCATCGTATCCAAAACCTTCTGATCAACCCCCGCATCCACAAACTCCACATGCCCATCCCCAAACGCAAACAAAACACCCGTTTTCCGCGGATGCCCGAACCCGCCAGGAACATTCAGCCCCACCGCAGGGTCCCGTAGATTTCCCGGCTGTCCCCAAGGCAGAAATCCATCTTGGATCTCACCTAAGAGAATCGTCTTGCTGCAACGACTTTCGAGATCATCAAACGTCTTAACTCTCTCATCACTCCACAACCGACTGTTTGCTGACAGATGCGACAACGCAAACCCCGTCCTGTCCTGAACGTCATAGTGGCCCTGTAAATCGGGACTCTGAAAAAAGCTCAATCTCGTCTTCATCACGTCTCGGTTCGCTTCGGCATCCCATGCCTGGCCGAGATCAATTCTCCGAAACAACGCGGATTCATCCATAGTGGGCAGCAGCAACGTCTCCCAGCTATGCACTGCCTCACCGTGTTCTGAAAGAACATCTTTGATGACAGCATCAGTTTGCACACAAGAATTGAGATACCCGAGGGAAACATTTCTCAGGCGATTCACTCCCTCATGACGACGACTCCCCCGCGTCGCCTGCAACCCGGGCAGAATCAATGCAAGAATCAAAAGCCCCATCAAACTCATCACAACTACACCGATAGCTCGGCTACGCGAATTGCTCTTCAATTCCTCAGTCATTTCAAAACTCCTTGGGCATTGTCTCGCCACCATCCGGCGTCGCCAGCGCCTCCAGCACCCTCGAATCCACCGCCTCATTCACAAACCGGACACTCCCATCCACCATCGAAAAATGACAACCGCCCTCAAATGGACCGCCGAAACCATTCGGATCTTGATTCACTCCCAACGTCACGTCACGCACATTCCCTGGCTTTCCCCAGGGCTGGAAGTAGTCTCGAATCTCACCGAGATAAATCGTGTTGCTTTCTCCATCTGCAACATGAACTCTGCGAAAGATTTTCCCCTCCGGCATCATCAACTGATTGGCTGAGTAGTTATTCAAAGCATATCCACGCTCGTCGTATTTGAAATCGCCACGAGGATATAGCAGGAAAAGCCCGGGATTGACGAAGAACTTCTGTTGCGTCGAATAGAACTCTCTGTTTTGCTCCGCGTCCCAGGGAAGCTCCGTTTGAATCACGGTTCCATTTCGAGAAAAACTACCGTCGATGAGATCATATTCGTAGGGTGAAGAACCAGTAATCAGAAAGCTCTCCCAACTCAGATGAGACACTTCTGGAGCAACGATGTGTCCTCTCCAGTGCATCCCCAGGTTCGTCCAGACGCGAAGATTCCCTTTGGACATCTCTTTCCATGTGAACTCATTTCCGCCGATCAAGAACGGTGCCTCAATCGTCGACATCCAGACCATCTGATGGGCGATGCCGATGATGCCAATCCCACTGGCGAACATGGAAAACATCATCAGGCAAACTCCGGTCGCCGCTCGTATCCCCTTCCCCCAGTTCCTCAGCCACCGGCTCGTAACAACGGTCGCTCCCATAGAAAAAAGAATCATCGCAGCCAGCCCCAGCCAGACAGCCGACCAGTCCGGCTGAACTCGTCCCCAGCGATCGTTGAGAAATTCGATCCATCCAAACAGAACAAAGTAGATCAGCTGAAAAAATCCCCAGCCAAAAAAGACCATCATGGCAATCAAGACAATGGCAGTGACGGCCCAGCGGCTGTAGAGAATCAACTCTTGAAATCCGGTTCTTTCTGCGATTTGCATCGGATTCTCAGAAGAGGTCGTCATCGCAGTCTCCTCAGGCTTTTGGCGTCTTTGAGAAACTCCTCTGCATTCGCTCTTTTCATCTCAACAATCGAGCCGTTGACGAAGATCATCAGCACGTCCTCGTAATTCGGCTTCTCCGAGACAAGAGGCGCGGGCCTTTCTCCGTATTTCTCGCCATCAAAATACTCGTACCTGACCAATGGAACTTCCGACATCACCCAGACGGAGTCATCAAACCCGGATGCTTCGATCGACTTCGGATACTCTCCGTCATGCGTTAACGCATACTGCATCAGCAGCAACTGCAGTCGTTCCAGTTTCTCTCGTCGTTGCACCAGCTTCTCATCAACAACAGGCCGCTGCTCATTCGCTTTGAGCTGATGCGTCAACCCATTCCGCTGCCACGCCCCCGGCGTCATCAATTCGCGAGCCCCCGAAATCATCGTCAACACAACCACACTCGCCAGTCCCCACAAGATGGTCAGAAACAGCGCCTCGCCATACTTCAACTTTCTGAGCGCCTGCGAAGACCCCGCCAACAGATTCCACCCCAACAACACCAGCACACTACTCACCACAATCACCACCGAAAAAAACGACACCGCCTGCAACCGCTCCACATAAGGAGCATTCAACGACAACGACGGCATGCCAGCGAGTTGAAAGAATGTAACGTTCATTAGAAGTCCTCAATCCTTTCTCCACCATTCGGCGTTGCTAATTGATGAAGCACTTCGATGTTGACATTCTCGCTGATAAACGCGACATGCCCATCCGCCATCACGAACTCACAGCCACCCTTCGTAAAACCGCCAAACCCATTGGACGCCTTGTTGATTGGCAGGGCTGGCTCACGACTGTTTCCCGGCTTGCCCCACGGCGGGAACTGTTCTCGGATTTCCCCGAACATGATGGTGTTAGACAGCCCATCTTGAATCTGCCGATGCGTCATCGCGGGTTCAAAATCGATGATGTGACGATTCGCGGAGAACGACGTCAGCGCAAACCCGGTTCCTGGTTCGTACAGGCTCATCCACCTGTCTCCAACACGACGTGAGCTTCTGAGGTAGCCAAAGATCTTTGTCTTGAACAATTCAGCATTCGAGTCAGCGTTCCATGGCTGTTCAAAATCGATTTGATCATAGAGATCAGATTCATACATATATGGCAGCAGCATGGTCTGCCATCCGTGCATCGCGATTCCAGATTCGTTCCGAGTCGAAGAAGGCAAGGTGCTTGACTTATCATGGTAGTGATCAGCTGCCATCGAGAGTTGTTTGATGGTGTTGACGATCTGAAATCTCATGACATAGTCGCTCGCCACAAAATAGAGATAGATCAGCCCTGTCGTTGGAATTAGTAATACGATTCCAAGCGTCAACCACCACCGCCAAGATTGGCGAACCGTAACTTCCGTCTTCTCGCCTTCGCTCATTTCAAACCCCTTCGCAACAACTCGCCGACAGTTTCTTCGCGATTGACTAGAACAGGTCCCCTGTCAAAATTCCTCCCTCACCGTCTCCCCACCCGTCGGCGTCGCCAGCGCTTCCAGCACCTTCGGATCGATCTTCTCGCTCACAAACCGAACGCCTCCATCGGCAAGCATGAAGTTCGCACCATCATTTCTGTAGCCACCAAAACCCTGCGGACTCTTATTAATCCCTAAAGTCAGATCCCGCCCATTCCCCGGCTGCCCCCATGGTGGCGAATTGTCTCGAATTTCTCCCATCAGGAGTGTGTTCGACAGGCCGTCCGTGATTTGTAAAAAGGTCATCGCGGAAGCGAAGTCGATCACATTCTTGTTCGCTGAAAAGTTCGTGAGGGCATATCCGGTATTCGGATCGACGTCTTGAAACACAGTTTTTCGCGGTAGGTTATGATCTCCACTTCTCCGCAGATATCCCGGAACAACAGTTTGAAATGCCTGGCGATTCACCTGCGAATCCCATGGTTGACTGAGATCAATCGACTCATACAACTCAAGCTGCTCAACAAACGGCAGAATCGATGTCTGCCACCCATGCATCGCGGCTCCCTCACTGCTTCTTGTCGAAAGTGGCAATGACTGGTAGGTGTCATGATAATTATGAATCGCGATCCCCATTTGTTTGAGGTCGTTTTTCAGATAATTCCTCGGTCCGCCATTCCTTTCCTGCTGAATCGCAGGCAGGATCAGGGCGATCGCGATTAGCCCCACAACGATCCAGATTCCCCAGAAAAATGCACTCGAATGATTTCGCTCGTCCTGCTGCTCTTTGTCGTCCGAATTCACCATTCCACACCTCACTTCAATTCCAGAATTTTGGGGTTGTCATGATTTTCGCAGCAGAATTGCGTCATCTAAAACTCTTCCTCGTTCATCGCCGACCCGTAAGATGTGATACCTATAAATACGTCAGGCAATGAGTATTCCGCAAACTCAATCTGACAGGATTCTGTCAGACAGAGTGTCTAATATCTCCCTAACTGGTCAGACGTGTGTCGGCGAAGTTTTTCTTCCAGGGGAGTCGGACTGATTTTTGTCAGGACGATGGTGGCAGGGTGAGCCGAGTTCATTCTGCATGCTGCTGATGCACAAGCTGCTATTGATGTGACGGTGGCTTTCTGGGGAGGCTTGACTGGTCAAACAGCGTCAGGTCTTTATGATGGCGTGTTGACGATGGGCCCTCCGTCTGGTCGTTTCTTCGTTGTCACCGCCCTCACTCCCCGCGACTTTCTCGCCGTTGCTATAGGATGATCTTCCATGAAAGCCGTCGCCGTCCGGCCTCGCAATAAGCACAGTATTCACGTCGTCGATCTCGACAAGCCATCCGTCAGCCAGATCGAAGGGGGCAGGGGAGTTCTGATCAAGGTGCTGCAAGTCGGCGTCGATGCGACCGATCAGGAGATCAACGAAGGGCTCTACGGCAACCCGCCGGATGGTTTCCAGTTCCTGGTCATCGGCCACGAGCTGTTCGGACAGGTCGTTGAAGTCGGTCCGAAAGTAACGCACGTCACCGCCGGCGATTACGTCAGCTGCACCGTGCGCCGTCCAGGCCCGACGATCTATGATCAGATCGGCCGAAACGACATCACCAGCGACACGACCTACTACGAACGCGGCATCAACCTGCGTCACGGCTACATGACCGAGTTCGTCGTCGAAGAAGACACCTACGTCGTCAAAGTCCCGGAAGGGATGAAGAAGCTCGGCGTCCTCTCCGAGCCAGCCAGTATCTGTGCCAAAGCCATCGAACAGGCCTACCTCGCTCAGAAGCGTCTGCAGGTCTGGTCGCCGAAGATCGCCTGGGTCATCGGCTCTGGTCAGATCGGGCTGCTCTCGTCGATGATGCTGAAGCTGAAGGGGATCGAAGTCTACACGATCGCCCGCAGCAAAAAGGCTGGTAACCTCAAAGCCGAGATCGCAGAAGACTATGGCGCTCATTACATCAGCACGCAGGAGATCTCACTGGAAGACCTCGCCAAGAAACACGGCAAGCCCGACCTGATCATCGAAGCCACCGGCAATAGCGAAATCGCCTTCGACTGCATGCTCCACCTGAACCTCAACGGCGCCCTCGTCCTGACCAGTATCACCGGCGGCGAAGGCACGACGACCATTCCCTCGGACCGCATCAACCTCGAATGGGTCCTCGGCAACAAACTGATGCTCGGCAGCGTCAACGCCTCCGTCGACCACTTCCGCGACGGCGTCCAGGCCCTCGCCATCGGCGAAGCGACCTACCCAGGCGTCACCGAAAAAATCCTGACCCACCCCATCAGCGGGTTTGAGAAGTATCAGGAGATGATTGATCTGCTGGAATCAGGGAAGGCGCTGAAGGTGTTTATGAATGTTGGTGTGTAAGGAGCGTCTTGCATCGAGTCATCTACCGTGCTGCAATAGCGATAACTCTTGAACATAGGATTCAGAAAGGCAGCGCAGCCATGTCACCAGACTCCAAGAAGACAAAAAACGCAGGCGGTTATCCTGAGGAAAAGCAGGCCAGCGAGCCGACGCCGGAAAGCAAGCCAGTGAACGCGTCGGATGCTGCCAAACCGTCGCCGCCGCCTGAGACGAAAGCTGCGGAGTTGGCGAATACGCCAACGAAGAAGAAAACGTAGCGGGACTGACGGTGTTTGTTGCGAACTGCGCATAAAAAAAGCCCTCGAAAAGTTCTTCGAGGGCTTTTTCGTTTCAGCGACTGCTTAGCGGTAATCGCCTGGATTCCCGAACAGCCCGCGTCCTGTTCCCGAGCTGCTGCCGCCTTTGAGGTTGGCGGCTTGTTTGCGCGGGACGACGGGAGTTTCTGGTTCTTCGGCGGGGGCTGGGCGTTCGGCTGGTTTTGGTTTTTCGATCAAGGCCTTCAGCGACAGGGAGATGCGTTTTTTGTTCTTGTTGACTTCCAGAACTTTGACGCTGACTTCCTGGCCTTCTTTGAGGACATCAGCGACGCGTCCCACGCGTT
Organism: Lacunimicrobium album; assembly: GCF_052161635.1. Lineage (GTDB taxonomy): Bacteria > Planctomycetota > Planctomycetia > Planctomycetales > Planctomycetaceae > SXPC01. The sequence continues at coordinate 3,608,777 of NZ_CP197413.1, read as the reverse complement.
TGTGGTCGAGTTCGCTGATGTGGATCATCCCTTCGACCTGATCTTCCAGTTCGACGAAGGCACCGAAGTCAGCGATCTTCGTGACCTTACCGGTGACAGTCGCGTCTTTCGGATACTTGTTCTCGACGTTGTCCCAGGGATTGCTCAGCATTTGTTTCATGCCGAGGGTGATCTTCTTCTTCTCAGGATCGAGGCCGAGGATCTTGACGTTGACCTGCTGGCCTTCCGAGAGGATATCGGAGGGGTGACGAATGCGGTTCCAGGTGATTTCTGCGACGTGAAGCAGACCATCCACGCCGCCCAGATCGACGAACGCGCCGTAATCCTTGAGGGTCTTGACGGTCCCCAGGACTTCCTGGCCGACTTCGAGCTTCGACCAGGCGGAGGCTTCGTTTTCCTGACGCTGTTCGAGCAGCAGGGCACGTCGGGAAACGATCAGGTTCCGCTTCTCCGGTTTGACGTCAGTGACTTTGGCTTGCAGCTTCTGTCCGACAAAACCTTCGAGGTCTTTATGGAAGCCAAGGTCAACCTGGCTGGCGGGCATGAAGGCACGCAGGCCAGAGACCGTGACGTCGAGGCCGCCCTTGTTTGTCTTGGTGACAGTGCATTCCACAATCATGCCGACAGCGACTGCGTCCCAGTTGCCAGCAATCTTGCGAGGTCCTGAAGTGCGGTTGACGTAGATCAGGCCTTCGGTCGGAGCGACCTTCTCGATGATCAATTCGAGCTTATCGCCGACAGCGGGAGCTTTGCCTTCAGGAAACTGATTGGCAGCGAGGATGCCGGAACTGCGATAGCCCAGGTCGACGATGATGTTGTCAGCATGGACCGACTGGACAATGCCTTTGACGCGATCGCCAGAGGAAAGGGTTGACTCGTCTTTGGGGGCAGTGACGTGGGCAGGGACTTCCGCGCCACCCATGGCAGCGGCCAGTTGGGCTTCGAGGTCGTCATCAACGTCAGCATCGCGTGGAATCTCGACCGGCCCTGCGTAAGGCGTTTGTGAGGCTGAGAGATGAGCTTCAGAAACATCACCCAGGCTGGGGATCGCTCGCTGATTCTGGCCAGCAGAGGGATTCAGTTGCGGACGAGGACGAGGTGTCTCGCCTGAGCCGACGTCTTCCGTCAGTTGATTCTCGACTTCCGCTTCAGGGCCTGCAGCAGGATCGACAGCCGAATCAATGGCCACCTGAGTCTCTGCATTGGCGGAGAGGTTTGAAGACTCGATTGTCTCCGCGACGTCTGCCGGCACTGTTTCGGTCTGGTCAGTCAGCGCCTCTTTGGCTTGCTCGTAAGCAGCCTCAGCAGTCACGGCATCGACCGTCGCGCCGGCGGCATCAGCCATGTCGGGGCTGGTGATGATCGTATCGGTCGTTGTCACCGTCTCTGGTGTTTGATTTTCAGGAGGGACGGACTGACCTTGTTCTTTTTCTGCAGACATCATCACGACTTCGTCATGGCTTTTGTTGATCTGGTGTCGAACTCATCGCACCGTCAACCTTGTTACTTTTAGGACTGGTTTAACGACGGGAAACAGCATCCAGGCCAAGACCCCGAAGTCAACACAAGTCAAAATTCTAACATGGTTAATCTCGAAAACGAAACCGTTTCTCCACTGTTCTTTAAGAGAAGTTCATTGTTTTTCTTTGCCGTCGACACTTGGGTTTGTACGCAATTGACGATTTATTGTCGTGAAATATCGCTCCGAGAGATGTTTAGGGAGTATTGGCAAGGTGGGGAGAAGACTAGGTGGCACGGCCGTGTCGGACGTGGAAATGGGTGTCTATCAGTAACCGGCACGGCTGGCACAGTCGTGGCACACACGCTACTCGCCGTGAAATCGGCTCAAGTTAATACGGGATTTCCAGAGCCCGGCACAGAAATTTCATCAACGCAGAGCCTGCTTTGAATCGTGTAATCAGTGTCTCGATCAGTTTTGGCGAAGTGATTTCATTCACGGTCAGCGGGCCGCCTGCGATGTAGTCTTTGCGTTTCAGGTCTTCGATGAGCGGGTGAGCGGGATCGAAATCAGCGGGGGCTCGTTTGAGAGAATCGCCGCCGAGTTGCATGACGTCTGCGAAGGCTTTTGACTGAGTTGCTTTCTTCCAGGCAGACGGGTCATCCAGGATTGCCTGCCGAATCATCCGTAGTGGCTCTTTCTCGGGATGCCAGATGCCGACGCCGAGGAAGCATTCGTCGGGGGCGACGTGAACGTAAAACCCCGGGGCATGAATGTCACTGCCGAACTCATGTCGGAACTGAATTCCGATGTTGGTTTTGTAGGGGGCCTTGTCTTTCGAGAAGCGGGTATCGCGATAAATCCTCATCAGCGATCCGCCGACTTTCTTCGGGACAGCCAGAAAGTGCGGGCTGAGCTTTTTGATAGGCTGCTGCATCGCTTCGATGAATTCGAGCGAGGGTTCGAGCACGACGGCTTCGTAGCGGGCTTTGTTCTCTGCGAACCAGTCCCGATCGTTATTGGCGGCAAGGTCTTTGAGGAACGGGATCGTCTCGGAGGGGAAGCCGGGGAATTTCGTCATGGTGTATCTCGAGGGGGAAACTGCGTGATCGCGTTTTCCTCATGCTACCGGGCTTGGGGCAAATTCGGAAGAAAATCGGGTTTGCGACTTGATCGAGATGATTTTATCCGGGTATTATTTCGATAGCATTTATATCCGGATATTAATTCCCTTCAGGAAGCCATACTCATGTCTGAACAGCCCTTCTCCTGCACCGCCTGGCTGGATGATCGCATCCTTGCGCAAGGTCGGCAGGTCGATGTCGCCATTGAAGTCAGGATCTATCTTGGTCAACATCCTGAAGCGTCGATCCTGACGCTCGACGATCAGACCAGCCGGACTGTGGATTTTGATCTGCGCGGCTCCGTCGACGAGGTTCGCGAGCGATATCAGGTGACGATCGACGAACCCGAGACGCCACGCCGTGGTCGTCCTAAGCTCGGGGTCGAGCCTCGCGAAGTGACGCTGCTGCCACGTCACTGGGAGTGGCTCAACAAGCAATCGGGAGGTGCCTCGGCTGCGTTGCGGAGAGTTGTCGAACTTTCGATGCGCGAGAGCGCGACGGCAGATCGTCAGCGAGACGTCGAAGAATCCGTCTACCGCTTCTGGACCAACCTCAGCGGCGACCGCCCGGGCTACGAAGAAGCCTGCCGCTCTCTGTTCGCCCATGATTACGAAGGCGTCCGGAAGCAGATTGCGACGTGGCCTGAAGATATTCAGAAGCAGACCAGCATGTTGCTGGGACGGATTTAAGCAGTTGATCTCGGCAGGCGACTGACCAGGGGATAGAATTCAGGCTCAACCCTGTGTCGGGAGAAACAGATGACAAAGACAGTTGATATCGAAGTCGTTCAGGCCACTCTGAGCGAGATTCTCAATGGCCTCGGACCAGACGACAAACTTGAGATCACGCGCGATGAAAAGATCATCGCGACCTTGGTGGTTTCGCAGACTCAGCGTAAGCCGCGCGTGCCGGGGCTATGTAAAGATATGGTAGGGGCAGTCGTTGAGGATGATGAGCATCTGAAAGATTTTGAGGAGTATATGTGAATCTGCTGCTGGATACTCACGCGCTGCTCTGGTTCGCAACAAATGATTCACAGCTGAGCCTGAAAGCTCAGTTATTCATCGAAGACCCAACAAATAACGTTTTCGTCAGTCCGGTAAGTTACTGGGAACTTGCGATTAAGGTCACGATTGGCAAGCTGCCACTTGTGGTGCCGTTTGAGACGTTTATCAGAACTGCAGTTGATGAAAGTCAGTTTGCTGTCCTACCGATTCTAACGGCTCATGCAGCAAGATTGATTACGCTGCCACTCCACCACCGCGATCCATTCGATCGCATGCTTGTTGCACAGGCTCTTGTTGAAGGCCATGCCATTCTCAGCTGCGACACTGCGCTGGATGCGTACGGTGTGCAGAGGATTTGGTAGCGTTCGCCCTACAGCCCCAGCCAAGGCAGTCCTGCCCCCGCTGTTGGCAGTTTGACGATATCCACCGCGTTGACGTCCAGCGTGCCGCTGACTTCTTTGACGGCCTGGTCGGAAGGCATTGAGTCGAGGTTCACCACCGCGACCGCGTTCCCGCCGAGTTTTTCGCGACCCAGGGCGAGGTGGGCGATGTTGATGCCGTGCTTGCCGAAGATCGTTCCCAAGTGGCCGATGAGGCCGGGTTTGTCCTGGTGGCGGTAAATCAGCAGAATGCCATCGAGGTAGGCATCGAGCTGGTGGCCGTTGAGGCGGACCAGTCGCAGGTACTCGTTGCCGAAGATGGTCCCTGCGGCTGAGACTTTGCCATTGTCGGTTTCGACGGTGGCCTGGATGAGCGAGGTGAAGTCGCCGGAGTCCTTTGTCGTTGATTCCTGGACAGCGATGTGTCTTTCGCTGGCCATCAGTTGTGAGTTGACGATATTGATGCGGTCGCCGAGCGCCAGATGAAGCAGACCGCAAGTAAACGCCGAGGTCATCAGCTTGGTCGGACGACCAGAGACATCCCCTTTGTATTGGAGCTGGACCGACTTAATGCCTTGTCCTTCGGATTGTTGTCCGAGAAGTAAGCCGAGGCGATAAGCGAGGTCGATATAACGCTTGACGCCCTGCATTTCCGACGCGGAAACCGGTGCGATGTTGACGGCGTGTCGGACTTCATTCTTGACGAAGAAGTTGACGATGATCTCAGCGGCTTCAAGAGCGACCAGTTCCTGAGCTTCTTCGGTGGAGGCACCCAGGTGAGGTGTCAGCAGAATGTTGTTCTGGCCGATGAGACGGTTGCCAGCTTCCGGTGGTTCGCTGACGAAGACGTCGAGTGCCGCCCCGGCGATGTGACCTGATTCGAGGGCATCCGCCAGGTCGTTCTCATTGACGATCCCGCCGCGGGCACAGTTGATGACGCGAGCCCCCTTTGGCATTTTCGCGAGGCGCTCTTTGTTGAGCAGGTTGGTGGTCTGGTCGTTGAGGGGGGTGTGAACGGTCGCGATGTCGCATTTGACGATCATCTCATCGATATCGCGATACAGCTCGATTCCCAGTTCTGCGGCGCGGTCAGCCGAGATGAATGGATCGTACCCAAGGACTTTCATTTCCAGGCCAATCGCTCGTTGAGCAACAGCTATTCCGACGCGTCCCAAGCCGACAACGCCAAGCGTTTTGCCAGCCAGCTGCGAACCGGTGAAGTACTTGCGGTCCCACTTGCCGGCTTTCATGCTGGCATGTGCGGGAGCGATGTTTCGAACCAGCGACATCATCATCGCGATCGTCTGCTCGGCGGTGGAAATCGTATTCCCCGCGGGCGTATTCATGACGATGATGCCCTCTTTGGTTGCTGCCGTGACATCGATATTGTCGACGCCAACACCAGCCCGCACGATCGCCTTGAGGCGACGCTGGCCCGCCAGAATATCGGCTTTGAGCTTGGTTCCCGAGCGGATGATGATTCCGTCTGCTTCCTGCAGGGCTGCTTTGAGTTCCTCGGTCGACAGGCCTGAGCGAACATCGAGCTCGATATCCGGGTGGCTGTTGAGAATTTCCAAACCCGCAGCAGAAAGGTTGTCAGTGACGAGAACGCGGCTTTTCATGGATGTTCGCTTTGCAGGGTAACGCGGAAACTCAGCGTGGATGTGCGGATCAAATACCAAAATGTCAGTGCATCAGATCATGCCATTATGATGAATCTGAGCAAGGATGCAAACGACCGGGGATTGCAGTTGGAAATCATTGTTTTGGCCGTCGGTTTGCGATTGTTTTCCACTTCTGGGTAGCCCGGGTTGTCCCCAACCCGGGCGTGCCGCTTCGGCACGCAAGAAACACGGTATTGGGCGTTCAATGCGCGCTCGACGCGTTTCTTGTGACGGGTGGCCCAGCCGTTCATGGCTGGGTGAGCACCGCGAACAAGAAGCGTCACCATACGCTTCCAATCGAAACTCACGGCATCAATTGGAATTGCAACCGCATGGCGCTCGCTTCTTGTCGACTTCGTCGATCCAGCCATGAACGGCTGGACCACCCGCGGACTCGGTACTCAAGAAACACGGAATGGACGTCCAACGCGCGCTCGATGTGTTTCTTGCGGCTTCGCCGTCCGGGTTGGGACAACCCGGACTACCCGGATTTGGGGAAGGAGGTGATTCCCGGATTTTAGAGAACGCCCTTCGAACTCGGGACGCCTGTCTCCCGCGGGTCGTTCGCGATCGCCATCTTGATCGCTCGCGCGGTGCTTTTGAACAGGGCTTCGCTGATGTGGTGATTGTTGTTGCCGTAGTGGAGGAGGTGGTGCAGGTTCATCAAGGCGTTGGCACTGAAGGCCTGCCAGAAGGTGAAGACGAGTTCGGTGTCGAAGTCGCCGATCTTGGGGGCGTTGAAGGCGTATTTGTCGATGTACCAGGCCCGGCCGGACAGGTCGACGGCGGTCGTGACCATCGTCTCTTCCATCGGGAGAGTGAAGTGGCCGTAGCGGTTGATCCCTTTTTTGTCGCCGACGGCCTGCTTGAGGGCCTGGCCGAGGGCGATGCCGGTGTCTTCGACGGTATGGTGGAAGTCGACATGAATGTCGCCATCGACTTGCAGGTCGAGGTCGAACAGACCGTGGCGGGTGAAGAGGGTCAGCATGTGATCGAAGAAGCCGACGCCGGTCGCGATGTTGTGCTGGCCGGTGCCGTCGAGGTTGAAGGTCAGCTTGATTTTGGTTTCGGCGGTGTCGCGCGAGATGGATGCGGTGCGTGGCATGGAAGCTCGTAATTCGTAATTAGGAATTCGTAATTCGCCGAAATAAAAAGACGTTATGCAATTGCTGTCTATTCTAGAGTTTCGTGACGACTTGTTTGAGGATGTCCAGGAACTGTGAGATCTCGTCATCCGTTCCGATCGTGATGCGGAGGCCGTCGCGAGTAGAACCGAGGGGGGCTTCGGATTCGGGGCGGTCGAATTTCATGTAACGGACGAGGATTTTCTGCTCCTTGAGGAGTTCGTAGATCTTTTTGTGTTGTCGTGATTCGTGCTGAGTCCAGACAAAGTTGGCTTGTGACGGGGTGACGTCGAAGCCGAGGGCTGGCAGGGCATCGGCAAGGCGTTGGCGTGTCGAGAGAATTTTGGCCCGCGTTTGGAGCATGTAGGTCTGATCGGTGATCGCTGCGGTTCCGGCGGCGAGGGCGAGGGTGTCGCAGTTGTAGCTGTCCTTGACTTTGCGGATCCCTGCGATGACATCCGGGTGAGCGATGGCAAAGCCGAGTCGGATTCCGGCCAGTGAATACGACTTACTTAGCGTGCGGGTGACGATGGTTGTTTTGCTGGCGTCGTTGCGGACTAACTCGCCCTGGTGTGGCGTGTCGGCGAAATCGCCGTAGGCTTCGTCGACGAGAAGGATGCCTTTTTTGGGGCGAACGGAGCTGAGTTCGTCGTCTGACCAGCGATTGCCCGACGGGGAGTTGGGATTCGGGACGAAGACGATTTTTGAACGGTCGACGACGGGCTGGCAGGCGGTTGTGTTGAACGACCAGTCTGAGTTCAGGGACAGGTGTTCGAAGCGGGCTCCCTGTATTTCTGCGAGAGTGCCGTAGAGTATATAGCTGGGGTAAGGGAAGCTGATGACTTCGCCCGGATCCACGAATGTTTTGAGAATCATCATCAGGACTTCGTCGGAGCCGTTGCCTGGGAGAACCCAGTCCGGGTCGACATGAAACAGCGGCGCGACTGCTTGACGAAACTTCGTCGACAGCGGGTCGGGATACATGTTGAGTCTGGTGGTCGCGGCTTTTTGAATGGCATCTACGACGGCAGGCGAAGGCGGATAGGGATTTTCGTTGGTGTTGAGCTTGATCCAGCCGGCCGTCTGAGGCTGTTCGCCGGGGATGTAGGCGGTCATCGAATCAACTTGCGGGCGGAACAGGGACATGGGTTGTAGGGCTTAGGTATTGGGGCTTAGGGCTTGGGAAGAGTTTTGGCTTTTGTTTTAGTTTTAACGCAAAGTCACGAAGGCGCAAAGGGTGGGGAGTTGGCGTGTAGACAAGCGGAGGTTCGGGCAGGTTCGAAGGGGAGTTCGTGTCGAAGCGCTCTCGTCACTGACTCTGATCAATATCAGATGGGAACAGTGCAGGTTGCGTCTTCGCGAGCGACTGCTTAGTCATCCAGGGAAAGCATAGGCGGGGCAGCAAAGAATTCTCAAGTTGCGATTTGCCAGACAGCCAGCAGGCCGGCGAGCACAAGCGTTCGGCTCAACAGAAAGCGATACCAGTCGTCGGTGAATCGGCCTTCCAGCAGGTCATTGACGGATCGGGACATCTTGGACCTCGGCCCAAAAAGGAACGGATAAAACTTCACAAACGCCATGAGATTTGAAGTCACTAGGACTTCCATTCAAGATACTCCCGCGTCACGATCGTTACAACCGTTAAATTCGGCCCCCGCTAGATTCAAAATTGCAGCGCTCGGACTCTGGATGTGAAAAGAGCCTTTCCCGTGAAGTCACCTATCGTTTCCGCCCGCACGGTCTCCGGCGGCGACTACCGCATTGATGGCGGCAGCATCTTCGGAATCGTCCCGAAACCGTTGTGGGAAAAGACCTACCCGGCTGACCGACAGAATCGCATTCTCCAGTCGACTAACTGCCGCCTCATACAGCTGAGCGGACAGAATGTCCTCATTGATACTGGTTATGGCAGCGGCTGGCCGGAGCGTTTCAATTCTCATCACGACCTGTTCTCCGGCTGTCCGATCTCCGCGTCGCTGGGGAATATTGGACTCAAGCCGACTGATATTCATCACGTCATCTGCTCGCACCTCCATTTCGACCATGCAGGCGGAACAACGTCGCTGGGCGAAAACGGCCAATGGGCTCCCACGTTTTCTAACGCTCAATACCACTTCCAGAAGACGGAATGGGATCAGGCGATGTCCAATGCGGTGGAGTTCCGTGGAGCCTATGACTCCGAGCGTTTGAAGCCTCTTCAGGCGACGGGACAACTCGTGCTCCATGAAGGGGATGACGAAGTCCTGCCCGGCCTGACGCTGCATCAAACAGGCGGTCACACACCGGGCCACCAGGCGATCCGGGTCGAAACCTCGGAAGGGGTTGGCTGGTATCTGGGGGATATTTGTGCCACGACAACCCATCTTTCGGTCACCTGGTGCATGGCATTTGACCTGGAACTGCTCGTGACGAGACGTCAAAAGCTGCGCTTGCTGAGTGAAATTGCCCGCAACGGCGACATGCTCTGGTTCGACCACGACACGAAATTCACCTCCTCGAAAATTGAGCGAATTTCAGATCACCAGTTCGCATTAGTGCGATAACGCGCTGGTCACTCGCCGGGGCTCGTTTGGTCGTTGATGCCTCAGTGGCTTGAAGTTACGTCGATCAGGCGGTATAGTTTCGTTCTGTTTTGACACGCCGTCTCGGGGCCCGACAGTCCCTAAAACCTGAATTCCACGCATGTTGCGTGGATGTGTAAGGTTCGGCAACATCCGCTCACAAATCCCTCAACAGGCTATTTGACGCCTGTTGATCGCGTTTTTTGTGGGCAAGAAAGGTAATGATCCATGTCGATTGCTGAAGCTAAACCGACGAATACTAATGAAATTATCGTCAAAGACATTCTCGAAGCCGGTGTTCACTTCGGTCACCAGAAGTCTCGCTGGAACCCCAAAATGCGTCCGTATATTTACGGTCACCGCAACGGGATTCACATTATCGACCTGAAGGAAACCGTCCGCGCTCTGCTGCGTGCCAAGAAGTACCTGCAAAAGGTTTCTTCTCAAGGCAGCCTGATCCTGTTCGTTGGAACGAAGCGTCAGGCTTCTGGTCTGGTCGCTGAAGCTGCTCAATCGTGCGGCATGCCTTACATCAGCGAGCGATGGCTGGGTGGGACACTGACGAACTTCTCAACCATCCGTTCGCGTCTGCGTCGCCTGGATGAGCTCGATCACCTCGAGACGACTGGCGAAATCAACGCGTTCTCGAAGAAGGCTCAGTCTCGTATCAACCGCGAACTGACCAAGATGCGACGTAACCTCGGCGGTATCCGCGAGTTGAACCGCATGCCAGAAGTCATCGTCATGGTCGACCCGACCAAGGAACACAACGCTGTCAAAGAAGCCAAGCTTCTGGGCATCAAGACGGTTGCTCTGATCGATACCGATTCCGATCCAGATCAAGTCGACCTGCCAATCCCAGGCAACGACGACTCCATGCGATCGATCGCCTACATCATCAACCACCTGGCTGCTGCTGTGAACGCTGGGAAATCAGCGATTCCACAAAAAGAAGACTCGGGCAAGGCTCAGGAACAATACAAGCCAGTTCCTTCGCTGTAATTGATTGAAGGCGAGCGGGGGGTGTAAACCCCCTGTGTCTTTAATGTTTGGAATGACTTGAGGCGTACCCGGGCTCATGAAGAACACATGAACCTCGATTGCATCCGGCGCGTCAGTCTTCTATCTGCTACGTGAAATCTGCTATCGTTACTTGCGAGCCTTCGCCAATGACCGGGGCCGCATTCCGATCTGGCGTGGCTGCTCTGGCTTTTCAAGTCAGGCGTTAATGCCCTCTCAAGCTTATCTCGCCGCGATGTCGGCGTTCTTCATCACATAATCATCGTCAACCGTTTCAGGAGAATCCGATGGCCGAAATTTCCGCCGCCGCCGTTAAAGCACTCAGAGAAAAAACCGACCTCCCGCTGATGCGCGTCAAAGCCGCCCTCACCGAGGCTGGTGGCGATGAAGCCAAGGCCATGGAAATCCTGAAGTCTCAGGTCAAAGGCCTGATCGAAAAACGCGCCAATAACTCTGCTCTGGAAGGCCGCATCTTTGTTGCTGTCAAACCAGATCAGACCGAAGCGGCGATGGTCGAATTCGCTTGCGAATCTGCTCCTGTCGCTGGTGCTCCGATGTTCCTGGCGTTGGGCGAAGCGCTGGTCAACCAGATGCTCAACGGCCCGGGCGCCAAGACCGGCGAAGAACTGCTCGAGCAGACCTACAATGGCGTGAAACTCAAAGATCAGTTCGAAGAACTCGTCAACAAGATCGGTGAGAAGTTCGTCGTTGCTCGCGTTGCGAAGTTTCAGGGTCCCGTTGGTTATTACATCCACCACGATGGCAAAACCGCCTGCGTCTTCCAGGCTGAAGGTCCTCTCAAGGAAGATCCGGTCCTCCGCGATGTCGCGATGCACATCGTAGGACTCAAGCCGATCTTCGCGACGACAGCGGAACTCGATCAGCAGGAAATCGAAACCGAACGCGCTCGCCTGACGGAAGAAATCAAAGCTTCCGGCAAGCCAGCAAACATCATTGACAAAATTGTCGCTGGTAAGCTGTCGGTCTTCTTCCGAGACAAAGGCGTTCTGGCTGAGCAAGCCTTCGCCAAAGACGAAGCCAAGTCTGTCCAGCAGGTTCTCGAAGCCGCCGGCTTTAAGCCGAAGGCCTTCACCATGTGGGTGCTTGGTAACTAGTGATTAGGCGCTAGGCGTTAGTCAATAGGCGATAGGTAAGAAAGTCTTCCTAGCGCCCAACGCCTAGTGACTAGCGCCTTTCTTTTTCTCGCGCTCGTCGCCCTCGATTTTCAAACAGAGACTCCGCCATGCCGACGACTCCTGCTTACAAGCGTGTTCTTATCAAACTTTCTGGTGAAAGCTTCTGCCGCGATCGTCAAGGCGGGATCAGCATGACCGAAGTTGGGAACGTCGCTCAGCAGATTAAAAACATCGCTCAGAAAGGTGTGCAGATCGCCATTGTTTCTGGCGGCGGTAACATTCTCCGTGGCGGCGATTTCTCTTCAGCCAGTTCCATGGTCGAGCCCGCCCAGGCTCACTACATGGGGATGCTCGCGACCGTCATCAATGGCATGGCCCTCCAGGCTGCCCTTGAGCATATCGGTGTCTCAACTCGTGTTCAGACTGCGATCCATATGGAATCCGTTGCTGAACCATTCATTCGTCGTCGTTGTATTCGTCACCTGGAAAAAGGACGTGTCGTCATCCTCGCAGCGGGGACAGGCAGCCCGTTCGTCACCACTGATACTGCAGCGGCGCTGCGTGCCCGCGAAATCAATGCCGACGTCATTCTCAAAGCGACCAAAGTCGATGGCGTCTATTCGGACGATCCCGAAAAGAATCCGCACGCTCTGCGTTACTCAGAGATTTCCTTCGATGATGTCATTGCTCAAAAACTGAAGGTCATGGACACCCAGGCCATCGCCCACTGCCAGGACTCCGGCATCCCGATCCTCGTCTTCAACTTCCGCAAGGAAGGGACGATCGAACAAGCCGTCGCGGGCGAGAAAATCGGCACGCTGGTGCATCGCAATGCGAAACCAACCGGTGCTTGAGGCCGATCAGACGAAAGTAGCCACAGAGTTCACGCAGGACACCGAGAAGTGGCCCGGATGACGGTTTGTTGGAGTGATTCCACAGGCCGTTATTTCAGCAGGATATCGTGTCACTCCGAGCTACGGCGTCCTGTGTGGCCAGTCTTTTCGCCGGGTGCTTTCCGTCGTAATAGAGGCTGTAAACCTTACGACTCCCCTTGCATTTCACCGCGCCGTCCGCGACATTACGTGATGTCGCCCGATAGCTGAAGACTCGCTGTCAAACACCGTAGCCAGACCTCGCAGGATGCGTCGTCGCGTGCCCGGCGTCGAAGTTGTGCGTTGACCTATGTTCGCGTCAACGCCGATCATTTCCTGTTTGACGCATTGCAGTTTGGACGTATGACAACGACGACTTTAACGCCCCGAGAACAGCTTCGTGCCGCCACGTCACCGGCACATCATCAGCTCGACGACTCCCTGGGAGAACGTCGACTCTTTGAAAGCCCGCAAGGCTATTCGGTCTATCTCGAACTGATGCACTTCCTCCACGCGTCTTCTCGGGAGAGCCTCACCTGGTTGAGCGAGCATCACCCTGATCTGGCGCGCGATCCCTCGATCGAACAGCTCATTGCGAATGACCTGTGCGAACTTGCTGCCGACGTCACAATCCCCGAAGCACCGTCCCTGCCGGTCTGGTCAAACACGACCTCGACGAGTGCTCATTGGGGGCGAGTCTATGTTCTCGAAGGCTCGGTGATGGGGGCAACTCATCTGCTCAAGACTCTCAAAAGGCAGCTCCCCGAGGTGAGCGCGACTCGTTATCTGTCTGCTACGCCAGGCGATGCTAAACAGCGCTGGCCCAAAGTGATCGAGGCGCTCAATGCCTCGGTTGTCGATCCGGATATCGCGATTCAGGCGGCTCTCGAAGTCTTCCAGGCAGCCCATGAGTTCCTCAGGCAGCGCTCTTTCTCCTAGTTCCACGCTGGGACCGAATCCGTTTTGACCAATCACATCGACGTCCTTTGCATTTACTAGCGACGTGTGTGATTGACCGATGGTCTTCATTGCTTTGACTGATGGCTTTTCCCATGCATACACCCGAACAACTTGCTCTCGATAACTGCAGCCGCGAACCAGTCCATCGCCCGGGGCGCGTCCAGTCGTTTGCTGGCCTGATCGTCTTCGATCCTCAGTCGTTCGAGATCGTTGCTCACACAACGAACATCGCTGACTTCGTCGGGGGCGCTGTGCGGACAAGCAATGCGCCAACTGGTTCAAAATCAGCAGTCGAGCAGGGGGCGTCTCACCTGTTTGGCAAGCGTCTGGGGGATCTCCTTGACGACCGCCAACTCCTCCATAATCTTCGTGGCGCGATGGGGCTGCCGACGATTCGAACCCAGCGTGAACGCCTTGGCAGCTGGCAGCTCGGCAACATCTCCTGCGATCTGGCGATTCACCTCGTCTCGCGTCTCAATGACACCACTACAGATGATAGTCGGCCGGAAGTCAGCGAGCTGGCCATCCTGGAAATCGAACGCCTGGGAGCAGGTTCCGCTGCGAACGCCGTCTCGGTCGTGCGTGTTCGCGCGATGCTTTCCGAACTCGATCACCACCGCAACCTCGAGACGTTTTTGAACTCGGCCGTCAGGACGCTTCGTCGTTTTACCGGGTTTGACCGCGTCATGTGCTACAAGTTTCTGCCTGATGATGCAGGAGAAGTCGTCGCGGAGGCGGCTGCTCCCGGTCTTGATTCGTTTCTCGGCCTGCGTTATCCCGCGTACGACATTCCGCCGCAGGTTCGCCAACTGGCCCTTCAAATCCCGATCCGTGTGATTGGCGATATTCGCGATCCTCACTCAGAGCTGCTCAACAGCCTGCCCGAGCCGATCGACATGACCTATTGTTACTCGCGTGGCATCTCCCCGATTCATGCCGAGTATCTTGCGAATATGAATGTCCGCTCGACGATGAACCTCTCCATCATCGTCGGTGGCAAGCTGTGGGGGCTGTTTGCCTTTCACCATGATCACCCGCGAAGACTCCCCCCCGAAACTCGCGCCATCGCAGAACTCTTTGGCTACTTCTTCTCGATCCAGCTCGCCCAGGAACTCGAACAGCGATCTCTGGAAGGTCGCAACCGTGCGCTGCTGTTCCGACAAGAGCTCAAGACCAACCGCTATGACTCCATCGCAGAATTACTGTCTCACAACTGGCAGGATCTGGTCGACCTCGTGCAGGCTGATGGTCTGGCGTTTGTCAGCAATGAAGCTGTTGTGAAATTTGGAAAGACTCCTTCCAACTCGGACGTCATCCGACTGATTTCTCAACAATGCCGACAGGAGATCTGCCCGATCGACAGCATGGTCGCGATACCCGACATCGCTGGTCTCGACGAAGCGGAACTCAACGGCATGGCGGGTGTTCTCTCGCTCACCATTGACGACGCCTCTCAAACGCAGTTGCTCTTCTTCCGGCATGAACTCGTCAGCGAAGTTCGCTGGGCAGGAATGCCTGAGAAACGGATTGAGTTCGGACCGAATGGCCCGCGCCTTCACCCGCGAGCCTCATTTTCTGAATACCGTCAGACCGTCCGCGGACGCAGTGCTCCCTGGACACAAACCGACCTGCGCACGGCAGCCGAACTTCGCATCGCGATGCTCGAAGCGGTCTTCCACGACACTCGCACGGCTCGCGACGACTGGCGCAAGCAGAAGAGCTATCAGGATCTTCTGATCGCAGAACTCAATCACCGCGTCAAAAATATCCTCTCCTTGGTTCGCTCGATTTCTCGACAAACCAAAGACACGGCAACCTCTCTGGAAGACTTTCTTGCGACCTTTGATCGCCGCATCTCCGCCCTCGTCACGGCTCACGAACTCATCGGTGGCTCGGGCATGCAGTGGGCCAGCTTGCGTCAACTCCTTGAAACGGAGCTTCGCCCCTTCTTTCATGCCCAGCATGATGTCACTCTCACTGGCCCGTCGGTTGCGCTGCGAGATGACATTACCCCTGTGATGGCACTTGTGATTCACGAACTCGTCTCGAACACAGTCAAGTACGGCGTCCTTTCCTCCCAGGCTGGCTCACTCAAAGTCACCTGGACCAGCGACGCCTCCGGCCTCACGATCAACTGGAAAGAGCGTCAACCGGGACAGACCCTTCAACCTCGTCGTTCTGGATTCGGACTGAAACTCATCGAACGCGCCCTGCCTCACGAATGCGGCGGTCGTGCCTCGCTGGCGTTCAACGGCGATCAGTTCGAAGCCAACTTCTGGCTGCCTCCGTCCGTCATCGGTCGTGCCCGCGATATTCGATCATTGCCAGACAGCTCGAAGAGTTCGCAGCCAGAACCGATACCTCCGACGGATGTCCCTACGTTTCATGATCGCCAACTGACCGCCCTGGTCCTCGAAGACAATGCCGTCCTCGCCTTTGAAGTCGAGCAGTCACTGGCTGGCCTGGGATTCCAATCCGTCCTGACCTCCGGCAGTCAGTTGACGGCCCTTGAGATGCTTCAGCAAAACAAGATCGACATCGCTATTCTCGATATCAATTTAGGTCGGGACCAATCCTTCCAAATCGCCGATCATTTGCTGGCGAACAAGATCCCTATCATTTTTGTTTCTGGTTATGATCGCGAATTCAGCATTCCCCACAACCTGAAAGCGATCCCGCGTCTGAATAAGCCGTTAACGACGAGTGTCCTGCATCGAACGATCCATGAACTCCTATCTGAATCCTGAGTGTGCAAGGGAGGTGGGGTTTGCCGTGATTGTCTTGGCTTCCCTGTTGTGTGATGACTTTTCCTGCTACAGTTTTTGCGGCCCATTCTGGATGTTTTTGGGAAACGTGAGTGAAGAAAATCCTTCTGCTTGAAGATGACCGTGAGCTTGCTTCGCATTGGCAACAACTGCTTGAAGACGACGGCCACCGCGTGGTTGTTTTTCACACCGCGACTGAGGCAATTCAGTACGTCAAAGATTCGCACGTCAACGTCGTCATCTCGGATATGCTCATCCGCGACGAACTCGGCATGCTCTCAGCCCAGGGAGGCCTGACACTTCTCAGCCACATCAGCCTGCACGTCAAGCCCAAGCCTCTGGTCATCGTCGTCACCGGCGCCTCTCCCGACCTCAACCTCGTCCGCCACGCCGAAGCCCTCGGCGCAGAGCACTTCGCCTCCAAGCCCGCGGACGCTCAGCAAATTCTTGGGTGGATCAACGCGCTTTGACAGCCAGCTCGCTTCACCGCTAATCTCAAGACTTCCTACCCAAAATCTGCGAAGATCCATTGCGCCCAATCTACTAATACATTCTCCTCCCCTAAGCCCTTCCCGGCATGCACACGCTCTTCGAAGACAACCATCTGATCGCCATCAACAAGCCCGCTGGCGTTGCCTCGCAGGGGGCGGCGGCGGGCCAGCCGTCTGCGATTGACGATACCAAGACTTACCTCAAACAGAAGTACAACAAGCCCGGGGACGTCTTCCTGGGGGTCGTTCATCGTCTCGATAAGCCCGTGACCGGTGTTCTGCTTTATGCCCGGACGTCCAAAGCCGCGGCTCGGCTGTCTGCTCAGTTCGCTGACAAATCGACGATCAAGATCTATCACGCCCTCGTCTCGAATGCTCCCTCGCAAGCCGAAGCAACCTTGACCCATTACCTCAAAAAGAACGAACAAACCAAACGGGTCGACGCGCGAGATACCCCCGCGACAGGATTTCAAAACGCCGTCCTCCATTACCGGACACTCCAACAAACCGAACAGGCGACATTACTCGAAGTCGTGCTCGAAACCGGCCGCCTCCACCAGATCCGCGCCCAACTCTCCGCCATCGGCTGCCCGATTCTCAATGACAACGACTATTCTCGTCGCCTTACCAAGCCCCAAGCCCTAAGCCCTAAGCCCTTCCCCCCCAACGCCATCGGCTTGCACGCCCACTCCCTGACGATCCTCCACCCCATCTCAAAAGAGCCGATGACGATCACCGCGCCCAAGCCAAAAGCATGGCAGGCAATTCTGTCTGGATAGCTCGGGTTGTCCCCAACCCGGGCGTGCCGCTTCGGCACGCAAGAAACACGGGAATGGACGTCCAACACGCGTTCGACGTGTTTCTCACGACGGGGTGGCCCAGCCGTTCATGGCTGGGTGAGCGCAGCTCACAAGAAGCGTCCCCATACGCTTCCAATCGAAACTCACTGCGTCGATATCAATTGGAACCGCATGGCGCTCGCTTCTTGTCGACTTCGTCGATCCAGCCATGAACGGCTGGACCACCCGCGGTCTTGGTACGGAAGAAACACGGTATTGGGCGTCCAACGCTCGCTCGACGTGTTTCTTGTGACGGGTGGCCCAGCCGTTTATGGCTGGGTGAGCGCAGCTCACAAGAAGCGTCCCCATACGCTTCCAATCGAAACTCACTGCGTCGATATCAATTGGAACCGCATGGCGCTCGCTTCTTGTCGACTTTGTCGATCCAGCCATGAACGGCTGGACCACCCGCGGACTCGGTAAGGAAGAAACACGGTATTGGGCGTTCAATGTGCGCTCGGCGTGTTTCTTGCGGCTTCGCCGTCCGGTTTGGAGACAACCCGGACGACCCGGAGTTGTTTAGGGCGATTCTAAGTGCAATTGAGAAAAGCACTTAAGTGCGGTTTGTGACGAACAGGCTTTCCGTTCAATCGAAGTATCTTTGAATTTTCATGTCAAAATTGGGAGCCTCGTCGGATAGATTAATAGCACCCGTCTATTTGGCGCGATCACATCGTCAATCCTCTCAGCTCGGCCGTTGCTCGTGGACGAAAGTCTGTATCTTAATTCCGATCACGATCTTGATGACGATCAGGAAGATTTCGTTCGTCAGTTGAGTCTTGCGCACCAGCCGATTCAGCGCTGCATCCGCACTTGGCTGCCCGATAAGAACGACGCTGACGACGCGATCCAGGAGACGTACCTGCTCCTCTGGCGTAAGTTCAACCAGTTTACTCCTGGCACGGACTTCACCCGCTGGGCCTGTTCGATCGCGTTCAAAGTCGCGAGGCGTGTCCACGAACGTCGACGCTCCAGCCAGAAATTCATGGGAACCGCCTTCTCCGACGACCTGTTTCATGACATTCGTCATATCCAGGAAGGCAACTTCGAGTATCTTGAACTCCGACGTGAACAGCTGCGTCAGTGTCTGGCCAACCTTGGCCCTGCCGACTCGAAAGTCCTTCAGGCCTATTACTCGGAAGGCCGAAGTGTTTCTCAGATCGCCACTCAAATGAAACAATCCGAACGAGCCATTTACCGTCAACTCGAACGCATCCGACTCGCTCTCTATCGCTGCGTGAATCGCCATCTGCATCTGGAGAGTGGTGATGCGTAACGAAAAAAATCCTGTTCAAGCCGAGTTCCTGGTCTTGCTCGATGGCTATTGCGCTGGCACGCTCGATGAAACTGCCAGCGGTCGCTTCGTTGGTCTGCTCGAATCGGATCAGTCCTACCAACGGACCTTCGTGGAGTATGTTGACCTCCATGCGGACCTTTATGATCAAGTCGGGCTCGTCGATCATGAATTCGACATCCCCCATCTCTTGCATGTCATCAATGACGCCAACGACGACCTCGAACGTAAATCTCGCTATCGCGCTGCCGCTGCGGCGTTCATCTCGTGCCTGCTCTGCACGCTCGTTTTTGTTGCGGCTGGCTGGTACTGGTTTGAATACACTTATCGTTTTGGCAAAGTCCTGGCGGTCACGGGGGGGAGTCTGGCGTATCGCGAGGAGCTTCGAGAGGTTGACCAGCGTCTGGGCTTTGGTCGACTTGCGATCGACGAAGGGGCAGCATCGATTCAGTTGAACGACAAAGTCAGTTTCCTGATGGAAGCGGGCTCGCAAGTGGACGTTCTCTCGCGTCATTCGATCCGCCTTCTCAAAGGGCATATTTCTGTTGAAACTGGCGGCGGGAAAGTCGAAGTCCTCCTGGGCAAACAGCGTCTGAATAACCTTGGGACGTCCTTTGCGGTCAGTCATGATGACACCCAGCCTTCAGAACTGCATGTCGTCGATGGAGCGATCGTCCTGAAATCATCGGGTGAGCAGCCCAAGTCGGAACTGAGTTCCCGCTTTGACGCCGGGGAAGCTGCGTCTGTAGCTGATAATGTTCCCCCGGCCGCATTACCGTTCAATCGCTCGGCCTTCATTTCTGCAAAAGAGTTCACCGATTCGGTGCAACAAGGACAGGTGACAGCAGCGATCCACCAGCTCCGCGAGCATCAACGCAATCGGGCCAAGGGGCTTGTGCTGCGTCATTCCTTTGAAGAGGTTCGCGAGGGGGACGAATATGTCCTCAACCAAGCACAGGGGAATCTTGGTTTTGGTCGTGGGAAAATCTTCGGAGCCACTCCCGTCGCTGGTCGAGCTCCAGGTGCGGTGGCATTGCGGTTCCGTGGAAAAGAAGAACAGGACAGAGTCGAACTGAATGTCGAAGATTCCCTTCGCTTTGATCCTACCGGCCCGATGACTCTCATCGTCTGGTTTCGTACTGAAGGCCTTGATCACAAAGACGCCCGCCTCATCTCACGAGGCATTCAGAAAACCCTGGCCTGGAATGTCTGGTGGCGCAAGGCGGATGATGTCTTTGGTGTCGGTTACCGAACCGAAGGCGATGAACCACACGTTGTCGGGCATCTTGCTTTTCAGGATGGCAATTGGCATCAGGTGGCAGTCACCTGGAAACCACTCGACCTCGGGCGGTCAGAAATCACCCTGTACTTCGATGGGGAATTCGTCAAACAGCATGACAATGTCACGGTCAAATCAACGGATGCTCCGCTTCTCATCGGCAACTGCATCTCACCCGATGGCCAATTCTTGAGTTTCTTAGGAGACATTGATGATGTCTCTCTTTTCAAGCGTCCGTTGACTGCTGCTGAGATTGCTGCTGACTTCCAGCAACAATAGTAATTCGTCGAGAGAAGTTGAGTTTCTTTGCGTTTTGGCTTCTTCTTGTCCGGTTGTTCAGATTCTGGCCTGTGAGCCTATTTCATCTCGCGATTTCCCGGCGAGAATTGGAATAGATTCTTTCGTATATTATGCCCAAACGAATAGTTTGGTGTCCGCAAGAAATTCCTCAAATTATGCGGCAAAAGGACTCTTTTTACAGGTAATACACCGCTGAGCGATTAATGATTCTGTGAAAACATCAATAAATCGAAATGTTTTGCGAATTCACTGTCAAAACTGGTTCGTCTGTCGGATAGATAGATGTAGAAGTCGCGATGCCAGCATTCGTTTCCCCGATACCCGTCATTCGAGCTGCACCGGCGTCTTGTGATCCCTTTCTTTGCCTCGAAATCATATCTGAACAGTAATGAGGATCTAGCATGTCTGCTCGAATTCACAGAAGTGGCTTTACGCTCATTGAGCTGCTTGTTGTCATCGCTATTATCGCGACTCTTGTTGCCATTCTGCTGCCAGCCGTCCAGCAGGCTCGTGAAGCGGCCCGCCGTTCCACATGCAAGAACAATCTTAAGCAGCTGGGAATCGCCTTTCACAACTATCACGACACCTACGGCGTCCTCCCTGGCGCCAGCTATGAGAGCGAGCCTGTTCCTGCCGTTCCAGGCCGCGGCGGTGACGAAGGCATCGATGCTTCCTACAGCTGGTCGGTCTTTCTATTCCCCATGCTCGAACAGTCTGCCCTCTACGATACTCTTCAGCCGGGTGCTCCCCAGCGACTCTCTCAAGCTGTGACTGTCCCTGCTAAACTTGCAGCGATGCAACAGCCGCTGGGCATCTTCCGTTGTCCGTCCGATGCCGGTCCTCAACTCAACGGTTTATGGACAATCAATAACGGCAGCGGCAACAATGCTCAAGACGTCCAGTTGGCCACCTCGAACTATCTCGCAGCCATGGATGAAGGAAGTATCAACCGCGCCGATCCAGAAGGCAGCATGGTGCCCGGCAACATTGTTCAAGGCAATAAGTATCCCAAGATTGGTTTCCGCGACATCACGGATGGTCTGTCAAACACCATTTTGGTTGGCGAGCGTGCCTACCTGCTGAGAAACAACACGTTAGGAGCAGGGGTCGTTTTTGGACACAATGGCAATGCTGATGTTCTCAATAACGGCGATTACGCGAACGGTTTTATCAGCGTCGTCGCTGGCGGTGGCCCGCTGATCAACACCTCAGCCCTTTGCGGAACCGGTTGTGGCAACGCCGATGGTCGCCAGGGCTTTTCCAGTCTGCACAAGGGTGGTGCTCAGTTCCTGATGGGGGACGGAGCCGTCCGCTTCATCTCGGAAAACATTGATGACGACCTCGGCGGCGGTACCAACACCACGTTCGAACGACTTATCAACCGCAAAGATGGGCAAGTCGTTGGCGAGTTTTAGAAGTCGAGTCTGATATCGAATTCCTAATGAGGAGCGACATACAACATGTCGTTCCTCATTCCTATTCATGCCCCTCACCATTCAAGATCGCAGCAGCGGATTGGGTATAACCATGGCTAATCGAGCATCTCGTTACTTTTCTTTCGCGCTCTTGGGAATTCTGACATTGTCACTGGCCGGATGCAGTCGAGGTGATGCTCCCGAAACCGGTACGGTGACAGGAGTCCTCACCCTTGATGGCGAGCCTGTCGAAGGCGCGTTCATCACCTTTTCACCCAAAGAAGGGGGCCGGGCATCTCGCGCCAGTTCCAACGCCGATGGCGAGTACGCACTCGAATACACGGACGAGATCGATGGTGCAAAAATCGGTATGCACGTCGTCGAAATTTTCACCGGTCGCACTGCCATCGTTGACGACAAAGGCAAAGTCACCCAGCCCGCCGTGAAGGAAAAACTCCCCAAGGAATACACCGACCGAAGTCTTGAACGCGAAGTCAAAGCTGGCAAGAACGTCATCAACTTTGAAGCCAAATCGTCCTGAATCGTTTCCAACTGTTCCATAAAAAGCCGTGTCGAGTCGTGATCGGTGTTATTCCGTTCTCCCCTCACAATCCCAACTTCCTCAAAACTCTTGCGAGGTGTTCGCCTGCAAACTCATTTCCAGTGTGTGCGTTTGCACGCACTGCGTGACGATACCACACATGTCTCTCCCTAACGATTAGGCCAACCACGACATGTGAGGCTCAACTGCCATGACGCGTTCCTCTCTCGATGCCGACCTGAACTTTGACCTGACCTCGGCTCGCATGGATGCGTTTCTTCAGGCTTACGCCTACATTGAGTTCACTCCCGACGGTCATATCATAACGGCGAATGAGCCGTTTCTGGCCACGACTGGCTATACGCTGCCCGAGATCGTTGGGCAGCACCATGCGATCTTCTGCTCCGACGAGATTCGTCGCTCTAAAGCATACGGGGACTTCTGGAAACGACTCGCCTCCGGCCAGCGATTTGTCGATGAGTTCCAGCGAGTTCGCAAAGATGGTCAGGCTATCTGGTTGAAGGCGACCTACCTGCCTGTCTTCGATGACGATCAAAAAGTGGCCCGAGTCGTAAAACTTGCCTTGGACATCACCCAACAAAAAATCGAAAGTGCTTACTACCAGGGGCAGATCTCCGCGATCAATAAATCGCAGGCGGTCATCGAGTTCGACTTGACCGGCCATATTCTGAACGCCAACGACAACTTTCTCGGCGCCGTCGGCTACTCGCTCGAAGAGATCAAAGGCCAGCATCACCGCATCTTCTGCGAGCCCGACTATGCCCGCTCTGCTGCCTACGCCAGCTTCTGGGCCAAGCTCAATCGCGGCGAATTCGATGCCGGGGAATACAAACGCCTCGGCAAAGGCGGGCGAGAGATCTGGATACAGGCCTCCTATAATCCGATCTTCGATGCCTCGGGCCGACCAGTCCGAGTCATCAAGTATGCCTCCGATATCACCGCACAGAAACTTCAGAACGCCTACTATGAAGGACAGATCGCAGCGGTTGGTAAGTCCCAGGCCGTTATTGAATTCGACATGACAGGCCGCGTCATCCAGGCTAACGACAACTTCCTCAAAACTCTCGGCTACACACTCGACGAAATCAAAGGCCAGCATCACCGCATGTTCTGCCAGCCGGAGTATGCCTCGTCGTCACAGTATCGACTCTTCTGGGATAAGCTCAATGAAGGCCGCTTCGACTCCGGCGAGTACCAGCGCATCGGCAAGGGTGGACGCCAGATCTGGATCCAGGCGACCTACAACCCGATTCTCGATATGAACGGCAAGCCGTTTCGCGTCGTCAAATTTGCCAGTGACATCACCGCAGAAAAGCTGGCTCAAATTGAGAAGGCCAGCTACGTCAACGAAGCCACCCAGGGGCTTGTTTCCTCGACTGATATCCTGACGCAGAAATGCTCCTCACTCGTCAAGAGTGCCCAGGAAACGTCTCGCGAACTCAACTCCTGTGCCTCTGCTTCCGAACAGATCCTCTCCAATGTCCAGTCCTGCGTCTCCGCCGCGGAAGAGATGGAAGCCTCGATCCGCGAGATCGCCGGCAATACGTCCCGCGCCGCCGCTGTGTCTGTGCAAGCTGTGACTCTCGTTGATTCGACTCGCGCCAACGCCACCAACCTCGGCACGAGCAGTCACGAGATTGGCCAGGTCATCAAGCTGATCAACTCAATTGCCCAGCAGACGAACCTTCTCGCGCTCAACGCGACGATCGAAGCCGCCCGCGCCGGTGCAGCAGGGAAGGGCTTCGCCGTCGTCGCCAGCGAAGTCAAAGAACTCGCTCGCAAGACATCGACGGCGACCGACGAAATTGGCCAGAAGATCGGCCGCATTCAGGAAGACACTCAGGAAGTCGTCAGCGGCATCGCCCAGATCCGTGGCATCATCGAACAGGTCAATTCGTTCTCAGCATCGATCGCCTCTTCGGTCGATCAACAGGCTGCAACAACGACCGAAATGACCCGCGCGATGACGATGGCATCCACTGGCTCACAACAAATCACCACCAGCATCGCCCGCATCTCCCAACTCGCCGAACAGACCAAAAACGATTCCCAGGCAACCGAACATTCCGGCCACGACATCACCAACCGCACAACCACCATGATGTCCCGCATCCTGCAGAAGTAATTCAGAAGGCGAGCGGGGAGTGTAAGCTCCCTGTCTTATTCTGAATTTGTCCCACGGCTGTGTCAGCCGTGTCGGTAAACTATCGAGCCTCGTGCCAGGAAGATAAATAGATAGCAGACTTCGACTCTGAAAGTGTGTACGATGCAGGTCGCCTGCTGCTGATCAAACGCAACTTTCCTTACCTAATCGCTTTTTCGTCGTGTTTGCTATGGAACCAACCACAACTCCTGATGTCGGGCTAATTGCATTCGGCAGTGATGGCCAATGGGATGTCTCACTCACACAGTCGTTGGCCGAGCCACCACAATGGTTTCTTAATATCGATAGTGCATGTCTCTATCTCAATTGTGAAATTGAATCGACATCGGTTATCAGCCAATTATTGAATCTCCTGACGACTCCTATTGATTCTTCCCAGCCAGAGCGTCGCTTATCGTTGGGCTATCCAGAGAATGCAGAACTGGAAGTGTGTCGAGACAACGAGTTTCGAGATCGATGTTTCCTGTGTATACGTAATCAGAGCACGTGTACCATGATCGTGACGATTCAAGGTGAAGAATTTGCTTCCTTTGTAAATGCCATAAGAGATACTCTTCAGGATATTCGCAGCTAACTCCGTAGATACTCTAAGTGCCGTTGCTGACATTCTTCAATTCCCCTCTCCCGCCGTCACCTGCTATCCTCGTCCATTCCTTCATCCCATCTGGACGACCTCATGCGCACCATCATCCTCCTCGCGTTGATCCTCCTGCCAGCATCACTCCGCGCCGAAGACCTGCAAGCTCTCCAGGGGACCTGGGAAACCACCCTCCAGATCCAGGGCAAACCTTACACCATCCTTAAAACAATCAAAGACAACACCGAAACCTACGACCTCCTCCTCGGCGACCAACTCATCAAACGCCACGAAGTCACCTTCGAACTCAAAACCATCGACGACTTCTCGATCTTCAGTTACGCCCAGGGCCGCATCACCAAAGGGCAGGGGATCGGGAATGTCATCCCGGCTGGCAAGTACATTTATCAACTGAAAGACGACACCTGGACCGCGAGCTTTGGCTTTCAGAAGAACGATCCGTCAAAGCCGTTTATCCTCGTATTTAAGCGAAGCACCATCAAACTCCCGCTTCCCAACTAAGCCTTCATCACCCCGCGCATCACAATCTCCACATGCCCCCGCGCATATTCCTCGACATCCAGTGGCGAGACCTCGTCGAAAATCATCTTCCACACGCTCGCCATGATCATTGGCCCCATCACGACCGCCGGGTTGATGTGCAGCACTTCCTCGCGAAACTCGCCCTGGGCGACTCCCCGTTCGAGCAGCGTCTTGACCATCAGGATCCCCCGGCTGATGACTTCGCGGTGATAATAGGAGGTCAGTTGTGGGAACCTTGCGCCTTCGGAGATCAAGATCCGCATGATCGTCCGACGCTCCCAGCTTCCCACCAGCTCCCGATAGGCATGTTGAATTGCCGTGGATAGTAATTCTCCCGCTGTCCCCTCGAATGTGGCTTTTATTTCGTCAAGACGGCCAAGTGTTCCTCCCTGATAATGCTGCACGACTCCTTGGAAGAGTTCATCCTTCGTTTTGAAATACAGGTAGATTGTCCCCTTCGCGATCCCGGCCCGCTTTGCGATATCCGCCATCCGCGCATTCGCAAACCCGACTTCCCCCAACACCGCGATCGCCGCCGCCAGAATTTCCTCGGGACGGGCCTCCTTGCGCCGCTTTCTGATTGCCTCAGTCATTGCTGATTCCCTTGCACCATTTCACCGGTTGTTCGGACAGAATCATAACTCATTCCCTGCGGTCGAAATCCTGTCCCGCTTGATCGCCGACTAAAATCTCTTGACTTACGACGAGTAGCGTGCCATTATATGTTAATGACCCGTGGGTCATCAACTCATTTCTGGAATTTGCTCCGATGACTCCGACACGCATTGCACCGATCGAAACCAAGCCGGCCCGGGCTCCCGTCACGCCATCGAAGCCGGCTTCCAATCCCGATCTGCCGATCGAGATCGTGAACCATACGCCCCTCTCCCAGGCCGAGCGAACTGGCCAGCAGACCTCGCTGTTGTTTCCGCTTCTGTTGGTGATTGCCACGATTGCGATCACAATTGCCGTCGTCAAACGCGAAGAAATCTTGACCTTCATTAATCCTCCGCCCCAACCAACTTTGATCGATCCTGAAATCGTCTACGCCCTCGGCCGTCTTGAACCGCAAGGCGAAGTCCGTTCCGTTTCCGCACCGTCGGGCTCCGGCGACATGCGGATTGAAGATCTCAAGGTCGACGTCAATGACACCGTTAAGAAAGGCGATATCCTTGCCATCCTCGATTCCCATCCACGTCTGGCCGCCGCTGTCGACATCGCCAAACAAACGCTCTCCCAGGCAAAATCGCAACTCTCCCAGACGCAGCTGGAAGTCGAAACCACGCGCAAACAGCTAGAGGCGACTCTCCGCGCCGCCGAACACCGTTACGATATGAGCCACTCCAATCTGGTTCGCGCAGAGACTCTCCGCAATCAGAAAGCGGTCTCCGACGAAGTCTATGAAGCTCGACGCAACGATTCGCAAGCCGCGGAAGAAGCCATCGCCGAAGCCGCGGCTCGTCTCCAGCGGTATCAGGCAGCCAGCGACACCGAACTCGTCGACATCACCGTCGCGCGCCAGCAGATCGACATCGCCGAAGCCAACCTCAAGCAGGCTCAAGCGAACCTCGAAACGTCTTACATCACCGCCCCGATTGATGGCGTGATCCTCGACGTCCACTTGTACCCTGGCGAACGCGTCGGCTCCTCGCCTCTCCTTGACATGGGGGCGACTCAACGAATGATGGTCCGTGTCGAAGTCTACGAGTCCGACGTCCCCCGACTTCACCTCGGCCAGGAAGCCCACATCATCGCGACTCCTCTCGCCGAAGCCCTCACCGGCAAGATCGACCGCATCTCCAACTTCGTCCAACGCCAACAAATCGTCGACGCCGCCCCCGCTGCCTTCACCGATTCAAGAGTCGTCGAAGTCTGGGTCCGCCTCGACGAGAAAAGCTCCCCCAGAGCCGCCCAACTCGTCAACCTCCAAGTCAACGTCCAATTCCAACCCCAAGATAAAGCCCCCTAACTCCCTTCTCCCCCCGGGAGAAGGTGGCAGCGCTTCGCTGACGGATGAGGGCATCGCGCCAACAAGCTTTCAGTAAATAAAAAGGACATTCGAAGGCAGCCTCTCACTCCATTCCCCCGTCCCTTCTCCCTTGAGGGAAGAAGATGTCCGAAGGGCGGATGAGGGTGAGACATACGCACTAACAGACTCCCATTCTCATAACCCACGTCACTCGTATCTTCTCTTCTCCAACAACAAGACCAACCCCATGGGCCTGGAAAACACCCACCAGATCGACGCCGCTGGCATTGAACCCGACACCGGCCTGTGCGTCCTCACCATCATCGACGCCGCCCATTGGCCCGACGAACAGACCCAGCTGAAAAAGCTGCAGGCCAAGTTCAACGCCTACTTCGGCTTCGTCCAAACCAGACAGCTCCAGGAAGCCTACCCCGATTCGCAGGGCAGGGGAGTCGCCATCGACCTCCTCACCGCACAGCCTCTCTCACCCCCCGCGACAAAATATCTGACCAAAGCCGCCGAATCCGCCAAGCACCTCAACATCACCCTTCGCCACCGCCTGATCTCTTCGACGTAAAGTGCGTGTTCAATCCGAAGCGTAGGGTGCCGGTGAGTCTTCGAACCGCACCAATTGCGTTCTCAAAGTCAATTCATCATCCGAAGCCACATTTGGTGCGGTTCGCAAAGCCTCACCAGCACCCTACATCAGATCTTTCTCGATTCGTTGTTTCCTTGATCCCAAACTCTGCGATCTCTGCTCCCCTCCGCGAGCTCTGCGTTCCAGTCTTTTCTCTCATTCCGGCGAATGACGTCCCCCCCATGATCACCAACATCCTCATCCGCCTCCTCCACCGCCTCCCCATCGGCTGGCTTCAGCTGAATCATAACCGCACGCGCCTCATCGCCGCTGTCGGCGGAGTGACGTTTGCCAACATCCTGATCTTCATGCAACTCGGTTTCATGGGCGCCCTCTTCTCGACCTCCGTCTTCACGCACAAGAACCTCAGCACCGATCTTGTTCTGCTCCCCTCAAACTTCCTCTCACTGCGGGAAGCCACCTCCTTCCCGCGACGACGCATCTACCAGGCCGAAAGCCACCCAGCCGTCGTCTCGGCAGACCCCATTTACATCGGTCAGGTTTTCTGGACCGACCCCGTCGGCGGCGACACCGCACAGTTCCGCGTCCTCGGCGTCCCACCTGATTCCCCCGACCCGATCTTTCTCAATGAAACGATCCAGGCCGAACTCCCCAAGCTCAAACAACCCGACAAAGCCATCCTCGATATCAAGACCCGCCAGCTCAACCCCGACATTACCAAAACCATCTTCGAAAAAGGCAGCTACGACCTCGAACTCAACAACCTCCAGTTCCACTTCGTCGGCACGTTCTCTCAAGGCGGCAGCTTCGGCGACGACGGCAGCATCATCGTCTCGACCGACGCCTTCATGCGCCTCTTCCGCAATCGACAACCCGGCACCCCCACGCTCGCCCTCATTCACCTCGCCCCCGGTTCCGACGCCCACAAAGTCGCTCGGGAAATCAACGCCCTCCTCCCCGAAGGCGACACCATCGCGATGACCAAACAACAATTCATCGATGCCGAACAAAACTACCAGGCTCAGCAAACCCCCATCGGCTTCGTCTTCGGCTTCGGCGTCGTCATGGCCTTCGTCGTCGGCCTCGTCATCGTCTATCAAGTCCTCACGACCGACGTCCAGGACCACCTCGCCGAATACGCCACCTTCAAAGCCATCGGCTACTCCCAAGGCTTCTTCCGCGGCATCGTCTTCGAAGAAGCATTAAGCCTCGCGATCCTCGGCTTCGTCCCAGGCCTCGTCGTCTCGATCTTCCTCTACGCCTTCGCCTCCCGCGCGACCGGCCTCCCCATCGAAATGCAATTCGGCCGCCCCGCCTTCGTCTTCAGCTTAACCTTAATCATGTGCGTCCTCTCCGGCCTCATCGCCACCAACCGATTGGCCCACGCCGACCCCGCAGATCTCTTCTAATCCGTCCCTTCTCCCCCGGTGAGCGGTTTTGAGTTCCTTCTCCCCCGGGGAGAAGGTGGCCGAGTCTTCGAGGTCGGATGAGGGATTTCTGCGAATTGAGCAATGCATCCAATCCCGTCCCTTCTCCCTTGAGGGGAGAAGGTGCCCGAAGGGCGGATGAGGGTGAGCGATAGGCACCAACAGATTCTCCACAACAACTCAACATCAGGCACCAATCTCATGGTTCAATAACCACCAATACCTACAACCTTCAGCAATCAAATCCGTATCCAAATTCTCTCCCCCCTCATAACCCTCGACTCAAACCTCATGACCACCTCCCCCGCCATCCAAACCCGCAATCTCTCCCACCACTTCGGCTCCGGTGAAACGCGCCTTCAGGTCCTGCACCACCTCGATCTCGAGATTCCCAAAGGTCAGTTCGTCATCCTCATGGGCCCATCCGGTTCCGGCAAGACGACACTCTTGACCCTCGTCGGCTGCCTGCGGTCCGTCCAGGAAGGCTCCGTCAAACTCCTCGGCGAAGAACTCTCCGGTGCCAATGAGCGAACACTCATGCTCATGCGCCGACGCCTCGGCTTCATCTTTCAGGCCCACAACCTGCATGACTCCCTGACCGCCATGCAAAACGTCCGCATGGGCCTCGACGTCCACGGCAAAGGTCATGGACCAGAAGCAGAAGCTGCCTGCCAGCACGTCCTCGAACTCGTCGGTCTGGGCGAGCGTGTTGACCATTATCCCAGCCAACTCTCCGGCGGACAGAAACAACGCGTCGCCGTCGCTCGCGCCCTCATCGGCAACCCCGACATCCTCTTCGCCGATGAGCCCACTGCCGCCCTCGACAAAGAGATGGGGCAGCAGGTCATCGAACTCATCCGCGAACTCGCCAACCAGCGCCAAACCACCGTCTTCATGGTGACACACGACCACCGAATCCTCGACTACGCCGACCGCATCATCAACATGGAAGACGGCCGGATCGTCGAATCGTGACAGGCGAGCAGGGGAGACATCTCCTTCCCCTGCATCGCCTCCCACGCGCACCTTACTCCTGGTGATTTAACACACCGACAGCCTGCTCCTTCGCGGCAGGTTTCTCAGCAACCACCCGCACAATCCGACTGCCCTCGAACTGACGACCGTGCATGTCTACCGTCCGCACTTTCAGTAGTTGAGCTCCTTGGCATGCTCCCGCTGGAAGTTTCGCTTTCCACAAGTGAGTGCAGACTTGGTCTTTCGGCATCTTCATGACGTCTTCGTTCTTCGTCGTCGCTTCGTAGGTGATCATCTTCCGGAAATTCGGTGAGACTTCATCAACCTTCGTCATCTCAACCCACTCTCCTGCTTTTCCCCACTGCATCTCGACTTTTGACTTCTCTGTTCCATTGAAGACATTGACATACACGTCAGTGGAGCTGATCTCACTGACAGCAATTTCTTCCGGCGTCATGATCTCCATCTGGTAGTCCGGCGAGTAATGAGCAGCACGGAAATCGAGTTGGTAGTTGGAGCCATCAACCGTCAGGATCGCATACCCATTCGGCGTCCCGTCAGACATCATCGCATGAGGGATGCCTCGTTCATCCGGAAAGCCTTTCCACCACATACCGCAGGCGGCACCTGTCACCATGTGATGATGAGGTTGATCACCCATCCAGCCATCGTTGCGATCAAAGAAGCGGTGAATATGGCGATGGATGTGTGCAGAGATGGAGACGGTATGAGGATGTGTTTCGATCAGTCGAAACAGTTTCTGACGCTCTTCTTCTGTGAACCCGTAAATCGGAGCATGCATTGTCAGCACGACCAACTGATCCTTCGGCACGTTCGCCAGATCGTTCTTGATGAACTCCAACTGCTTCTCACCCAGCGCTGCCCGCATCGATCCTGCGCGTCCATTCCGGCCGGGGGTAAACCATTCAATATCATCGAGTACCAGGAAGTGAACCGGACCATAATTGAATGAGTAATAGTTCGGACCATAGATCCTCTCGAATGTCTCATCGCTGAGAACGTCATCTTTCGATTCGAAATTCAGGTCGTGGTTCCCGATCACGTTATACCAGGGAATCCCGACCAGCGAACTGGCCTGATTGATCGGCTCCAACAATGACAAATCATTGTGCACAATGTCACCCAGGCATATCGCGAACGCTGCATCCGTCCCGACCAGATCCTCCAGCACGTCATGTGTGTAGTGACCAACTTCCGCCAGATCCTTTGTCTGAGGATCTGCAATCAACAGCGTTTTGAACTGTTCAGGCTCCTTCTGCGGATACAAAGGAAAATCAATCGACTTCGGCAGGTCGCCTGTCGGAGCAACTCCAGCATGCTCGAATTCGCTGGGTGAACCCGCAGGCTTGTGAATGTAATAAAACTTCGGCTTGTTCTGCTCATCAAACAGTGTCTTCCAGCCGCGTGGCTTGATGACGAAAATGATGTCATCGCCAGCAATAGAAACTTTGTAGCGACCATTGTCATCAGTCGAGATGACCTCGCGCCCATTCGAAACGCAGATCCCCTTGAGTGGCAGATCGCCCTGATCATAGGCCCCATCGCCATTAATATCATGGTAGACGATTCCAGTCGCCTCTTTGGCAAGCGATGACCCTGCTATTGAAAACAACAGGAAAGCAGGCAGCAGACAAAGCACAATACGTTTCATGAATTCAACTTCTAAATAGGTTACTATCGAACGAACAGCAGCCAGCCGCTCGAGTTTTTTGCTTTACAACATCAGCAACAGGGATGATGACTATGGCAGGTCAATCACCAGGTCTGTCTCATTTTTCTCAATCGTCACACGATGAGGCGAGGTATTGCGAACACCATACTTCTTGATGGCTTCCTCGATCTCTTTCGTCGCCTTCTCCTCGCGATTTTCCTTGGCGTTGAAGCCCGGATAGTACTCGACGTACACAATGTACTCTCCGGGAACTGCTCCCGGCTTCGAAGCGGTGTAATACATCACAAACGCGCCGTTCGCATCAGTCCGCGTGTTGCTCCCACGCCCTCCTTGAACCGGGAAGAACTTCAAATCGACTTTGGGAAGCGGCGTCCCCTGATGCTTAAGCACACCTTCGACCGTATAAAGGTCAGGGGATGATTCCCCACACCCTGGCAGAAGAACCAACGCAAGAAGAAAGACAAGCGAAAGCCAAACACGCATAACAGAGCCCCGGGTGACAGAATAAGGATGAATTGGAAAGGAAGATGCGATTCGACGGACTCGAATCGCATCCATGATTCTCAAGACCATGAGCCGACCAGTTCAAAAATCAAAGCGCCGCGATGATTAGAAACTGCTGGCTGTATTCGTCTTGCCTTCATCCTTATTCAGAGTGGCCAGGTAAACATTATAATCGATGTTCTCACTGATAAAGGCATTGTGCCCATCAGCAAAGGTCGTCAGCAGGCCTCCCGGGTGTGAGCTTTGTGCATTACGCCCGCTTCCCGTGACGAGGCCATTCGGACCTTGTGCGCCGGTCGTGTAACCGGGAGATTGCTGGTTCACCCATACGAACGG
Source organism: Lacunimicrobium album (assembly GCF_052161635.1). Lineage (GTDB taxonomy): Bacteria > Planctomycetota > Planctomycetia > Planctomycetales > Planctomycetaceae > SXPC01. The sequence continues at coordinate 3,575,739 of NZ_CP197413.1, read as the reverse complement.
ATTCAGGGGCATGTCATGCAGTGGATCACTCGGTGGAACCTCGTTCCAGTGACGTGATTCGAGGAATAAAAATGTGTTGGATGTTCCATCGGAGATATCAGCAAAACGGACTGCACTATTCATGTAAGCCACGCCGGATGTCATCGTCCCGCGTTCGGGGCAACAATACTGATCAGGCTGACGAACACCATTCGACCAGATTTCTCGATACCCACCGCCGTTGATGGCATAGTCTTTGAACTCGTTGGCAGGCCCCTTGCGTGGTGCAGAAGGACAGACAAAAACGGGAGGCATTGATTGGCTCGGCGTTTTATTCACAGTAATCGAACTTGGCCCATACTTGTCGAAGTAGTTGTCAGCCATCTCGCTGGTGTAAGGGGATGTCGACGTATTGAACTGTTCGTAAAGATTCCCGGCTTCCAGCTGTGGAAGCAGAAAATAAGCCCAACCCCAGGAATTGTCAGCATCATAACGAGGATAACGTCGAGCCTGCGTCGGGATGTAGCGATTCCCCATGGTCAGGCAGTTGAACGTATCATGATAGTTGTGCATCGCGAGCGACAGTTGCTTCAGATTGTTGCTGCAAGCCGATCGCCGAGCCGCCTCTCGAGCCTGCTGCACCGCTGGTAACAGCAAGGCAACAAGCGTCGCGATAATGGCGATCACCACAAGCAACTCAATTAATGTAAAACCTCGCGCTGGGAACGATTTCATGAGTAAGAAATTCTAGTAAGAAAACGAATGTGCGGAACGCCCCGCAGAAGGATGAACGGAATGACTACCCGAATGAATGCGCTTCACCTTCCGTTTTGGGTAAGGGGAAAAGTGAATTCACTCAAACTTAATGATCAACCGATTCCGATAGATAGACACTCAGACGCAGTCTTCTAATTCCTTGTAGGGTGCTGGTGAGGCTCTGCGAACCGCACCAATTGTGCGAATGAATGTCGTTTTGGTGCGGCTCGAAGACTCACCAGCACCCGACATTTCTCGCAAAACATCAATGAGAAGATTCGCTCTGAGTGAACACTTTCCTTACTTGTCCAGCAAAATAGGCCGTGGTTAGGACAAAAACGCCCTCACGCACGGCCTCTATGGGAATCAAATCTAAGCCAGCAGATTACGGCAATTCGAGCTTCAGATCTCGGACATCCTTCTCAACGGTGTAGCGATACGGAGACTTCGTTCTGTCGCCATACTTCGCCAGCAGTTCTCCGATTCTTCCTTTGACCTTCGCTCGTCCCTCCAGGACCGCCATGCCCTGCACCGGATCTTCCGGCCAATAGCGAAAGTGAACTATCTGCTCACCCGGCGGCACACCTTCACGAGTGCCAGTATAACGCATCGTGAAATGCCCACTCTTGTCTGTCGTCGTGGCACTTCCACGACGGCCATCTGCAGGCGACATCATGATTTCCACTTCCGACAGAGGCTCGCCCTGAAAGGTCGCAATCCCTTCAATATGATACAACTCCCGCTTCGAGCACCCCGTCATCGCAAATGCGATCACCAGGCAAAGCCCGACATAGGCATAACATATTTTCATCAATGACTCACAGGCTATTTAAAAGTGTCGGTGAAGTTCAAAACATCCCATCTCCCTAGAGGAACTCCGTGGGGAGATGAGAGTCGGTTCGAGGCACAGGGCCCACATATTACTGCCATAAAACAATAGGCTGCGATCGTATTAGAAGGTTCCCGCCGACTGGCTCACTTCTCCACCAGATCGAGTGAATGTCGAAAGATAAACTTCTGTGCTGATGTTGTCGCTGATGAAGCTGACGTGACCATCGCAGAATGTTGTGATGACACCACCATGGTGCGAACTGCGGGCAATCCGCCCCGTGGAACGTGCAGGCTGAGGCCCGTTTGGCATCCCCATCTCACCGGTCACGTACCCATTTGATTGCTCGATAACCCATACAAACGGATTGACTGGCTTGTCATAGGCGCCATCGCTTGGTGGCAGATCAGCCCAGTGCCTCTGCTCCAGGAATAGAAATGTATTCGTTAAGCCATCATTGATATCGGAGAATTTGTACGAGCTGTTCATGTCTGCGATCCCGCTCCGCGCAGAACGCTCCGGACAGCAGATCTCGCGCCCTCCATTAATCCCGTAATCCTTGTATTCATTTGCAGGCCCTTTCCGTGGAGCCGTCGGACAGACAAGAACAGAAGGCATCGACTGACAAGCCGCTTTGTTCGTCGTCACCAGGCTTGGACCATACTTGTTGAAATAATTGTTTCCGATCTCGCTCGAATACGGAGCAACGTTCAAGTTGAACTGATCGTAAAGGTTCCCAGCTTCCAGATACGGCAGGAGGAACGTCGCCCATCCCCAGGAGTTGTCGTTATTGTAGTGCGGATAGCGATATGTCGTCGTAGGAATGTAGCGATTCCCCATGACAAGGCATTTGAATGTGTCATGATAGTTGTGCATTGCCAGTGACAATTGCTTCAGATTATTACTGCACTGCGAACGCCTTGCCGCCTCTCTCGCCTGCTGCACAGCTGGCAAAAGCAAGGCGACTAGCGTAGCGATAATCGCAATCACCACCAGCAGTTCGATTAACGTAAAGCCACGGCGATTCACAGATTGAGATTCAGACATAACTGCATGGTCCGCTTGAAAAACGAGCAGGGAGAACCCTTCTGCCCGAGATGAAAATAGAAGTACTCCTCTGATAAATGCGCCTCGATTAAGGTTTTGGGAATGAATCAGCAGTGTTAACAGAAACTTCACATAAAGAGGCCCGTTCACGAAAAAAGCTGGATTGCAAAGCAACCCAGCTTTTCCCCTCGTTGGCATTCCGCCTTTGTCTTTAAATCTTCAGATTACCGTCCCGCAAACGGCATGTACTTGAAATCCTTTGGCGGCTGTTCATCCTGATTGGATTTCATCTCCGCTTCGTCCGGCGTCGGGGAACTTACGCCATCCTTAGGCACCTCGCCGTTCGCTGTCCACACGATCGCGTTGAGGACCAGCTTGCGGAACTGGTCGTGCTGCCAGTTGATGTGGAAGTGACCACCTGTAAACCCGAACCCTCGCCCCTTCCCATCCGGACGTTCATACGCCCAGGCAGTATGCTGAGGCTCTTTCTTCACAAGCACCGCTTCACGCACAGCAGGATTCCCTGAGTGCGGACCATCTGGACGATCCAGCGTCTCACGAGGGGGCAGGGCGGTCAGAATCGGCGTGACACCCTTCATCCCTTCCACAAATCGCATGTGATAATACCACTCATCCCGAATCTCAAACGGCTTGACTCCACTCGCGATCGGATGATCCGGGAATGTCTCATATTTCGCATCCCAGTGTGGATTGACCGACCAGTGTGGCTCGAAGTAACCCCCCATCCACTTGAGAAAATGATCCCCCGGCTCACCTTTCACCGTCTCAACCCCATAGTGCAGACAGACCAGCCCGACGTGACGTGACTCGACCATCTTGTCGAAAATATCCAGGTACTTATTCAGGAAGTGATTCCCACCCCCATCGCAATAGGCGACCACCGTATCCGCATTATCAAACGCCGACACATCCTTCGGCCACCCATTCAGATAAACTGACGAAACAACCTTCAGACCCTGAGTCTTCTGAGCCGCGTCGAGAGACTTCGCGAGCAGCAGGCACCCTGCATTATGCTCATGCGCGAAGTACGCGTGACTCGGACGTCCCGCCACCAGCACAACCTTCTTCCAGCCCTCTTCCAGCGGCAACCGCTTGAGTTGAATGTCCTTGAACTCAATCTTCATCGGCGGCCCGGAGTGCAGCTGCAGAGCAAGAATGCCCGAGCGATCCAGCCCCTTCGGATCGTTGTCAATCACTTCCGACGTCACGACTCCATTGATCTTCAGTGTGATGTGATTCCCGCGAGCCGTGATGGTGTATTCGTTCCAGTCATCAATTGTGATCTTCTTCCACAATTCGTCTTTATCCGCGACCGTCTCATTGGTGACCTTCCCAGATTCATCGACCGTCCCCTTTTGGCCACGGACAGCGAGTATTCCGCGAGCCGCTTCGTCGTAGAGCGCCCCCGCCCACTGCCCCGCGCGATCGATATCCGCCTGATACCCGACCACATGCCCATCGTCGCGTTGTACACCCCGAAACTGAATCCCGCTATTAGCTTGATTCGAGCCCGAAATCCGGAACTTCACTTTGAACTCGAAGTCATCGACCGTCCCGTTGTCCCACACCAGAAACGTATTGTTCTTCAATGGTTTCTCAGCGGTCGATTCCCCGATAATGACCCCATCTTCGACACGCCAGAACTCCATGTCCCCCTTCCAGCCAGCCAGCGACTGACCATCAAACATCGGCTTGAACGACGTTTCCGTCTCGGCCCCAAAAACAGCCACAGGGATTAAGAGCACAAACAAACTGACAAGACGCTTCATCACAGTTCGGTCCTTCTTCAAATCAAGTCGCATCAACAACGCGTTGCGCGTCAGTTTCAGCATACAATGATGACATCTCAATCTCCAGCGTGATTCCGTGTTCCCTTCTCAAACACTCAGTCTGATATTTCCCCGGCGAGCGGGGGGGACCCCAGCGGATACCAGATCCCCACTTTCGTCCAATCTCCCATGTTCGGCAGAACATGATTCGCATCCAGCTCACGAAGATCAACATCCTCGATAAAGCTCTCAATCAACGGCAACGGCTCTCCTCGAAAGACAACTCGTCTCATCATCTCCGCCGCTGCATCCTTCGACGCAGCCGTCACCCCACAACCCAGCAGCGTACCCACTCTACTGTGAGCTCATTGTCCTTATTCAGCAATGAAACTGCTTTCAGATTTTCGTGTATCTGGTCATGTTGTACGCAAAGACTGAGATAACGATGATGATTCCAGACGATAAAAGAATCGCGATTTTCATAGAAAGTGGAAGTCTTTCTGCAGCGGGGGTCGCAGGGCTTGGTTTATGAAACGTGGCGCGGATCAACGGATAAATGTAAACAAAGTTTAAAAAGCTGCCAGCCAGGAGGAACGCTGCCGCCGCATAGTGATGGCGATGAAATTCTTCAAGTAGCATCATGTCTTTACTATAATACCCGGCCAGAAACGGTACTCCACTGATGGAAAGACCTGACAGAATAGCAGTCACCCCCAGCCAGCGATGGGTTGGGAGGTATTCGGCGACTTTCGATGCCTGAACGGAACCGAAAGCAGTGAGATAAGCTCCGGCGCAAAAGAAGAGGTTGAGCTTAGCAATTGAGTGAGTGATGATATGAAGCATGGCTCCTTGCATGCTGAGTTCAGTGCCAATTAATATGGATGTGATGACATAAGACAATTGCCCGACCGTTGAGAACGAGAAACGCTCTTTCAAGTCTTGTGTCTTCCAGGCTCGGATCGCGGTGTAAACAGCGGTGCCGCCGCACAGATAGATTAACCATCCCGTTTCGAAGAAATGATTGCTGAGATCGCTGAGAAGCTCCACTCCATAAACGTGCTTTGCAATTTTGAAAAGAGCAATACTCGCAACCTGCACAGAAGCCACAGAATGGATCATTCCGGTCACAGGGGCAGCCGCGATCGAAGTACGAGGCAGCCAGAGATGGAACGGTGCCACGCAGTTTTTCGAGAACCCGATCACAAGGAATGCAAGAACAAGCGCAGACCGCTGATGGCTCCATCCCATTTGTTCAATGTGGATCTCCTCAAAGGGAACATGAAGAGGAAAGTTCAAAGCAATGACGGGGATAGCAATGACTAATGCGGGCCAGATTGTTGAATGAACATAAACGCTCACTGCACGCTTACTGGCTTCGTTATTACGCAATGACAGCAAAGGAATAATCGCAGGGATCGATGCCAGATAAAAGAAGAGTAGCGTGAAGAAGTTATCAGCCATCCCTGCGCCGATCGATAGAGACAGCGTTGCACTCATAAACCGATGAAATGTATCTGCCTTTTCCCGGAAATGTATTGAGAGATAGCCTATTGAGTACACCAATGTCATCGACCAGCACAAGTAAATCAGTATGACGAATATCCAGGACGACCTGTCGAGGGAGAACGCCACCCAGTTGCTGATTCGAATCGACCCCGTCACGGGTCCATAGCAGAACGTGGCTAATGCCAAACCAGCTGCTGAACTGATCATGAGTGTATAGAACGCCGGTTTCGATTCTGGCTTGATAATCGTAATGAGGTTAAGAACTAACGGCCAGGTAAGCAGCAATAAGACCATAGAGGCTGGTTCTATCATCGACGTATCCACAAGTTGCTACCTCTAATAGGAGATTATCGACTCAGAATCCTCAGGAGACCAGTTGAGAGCATTCATGGATTCTTTTCCTGAATCGCATTTGCGGCTTGGACTTGCTCCTGCCGAAGAACTTCTATTGCCTCGTTCATATGGGCAAAAAAGTACTGTCGCATCGTTTCCAGCACATCCGCCAGGAGGGGATCACGAAGTCGATAGAAAATCTGATTTCCGTCTTTTCGTGTTTCGACGAGATACTTGTTCCGCAAAACCGCCAGATGCTGCGACACGTTCGACTGCTCAACCCCGACAGCCTCACTCAGCCCGCTGACCGACATCTCTCCACGACTGAGACACTCTGCAATCGCGACTCGAGTGGGATGACTGAGTGCCTGAAAAACACCCGCTTTAAACTGTCGCATCGAATCCAGCATGATTCGCCTTCCAACGTTGACGACTCACCTCTCTGTTAATATGCGAATATTCTAATATAGATCGCCTGCGGAGTCCATCAAGGAATTCTTGCGAGTTTTCAGGAGCCCCTGTTTCAAATCCCTCAAGCAGCGGGGAAATCAAAGAAAGGGTTGAGCTATTGCTTTTTAAAGGCTCGATGAATCCACGTGAGTGGGAGAGGAGCCAGGAACATTTCAGGTCTCCTCTCGCGCTCCCGCAATCGTCATCCCTCGGCCACTGCCTCCCAGCCATAATCCACATACTCATACTTCATCGTCCCATCCGCCGCGACATCCACCACACCGAACCCCTCTTGCACCCCATGATGCGGCCCCTTCCACCAGCTGCCGCAGACGGCTCCGCCGTTGATGTATTCGACGCCGCGCATCTGGATGTTGTCGCGCATGTGGATGTGCCCTGAGAGGGCGAGCTTGACGTTGTGTTTTTCGAGCAGCGAGGTCAGCATGATCGTGTCTTCACAGATCGCGCCGTTCTGCATTTCAAACGAGCTGTTTTTGTAGGTCGACTCGTTGAAGACGGTCACGGTGAAGATCGGGATGTGTGTGACGACGACGGCGGGTTGCATCAAAGGCTTCGCTTCCAGGTCCGCTTTGAACCACTCGAGCTGCTCGCCGTGGATCTTGCCGCGGTATTTGTTGTCTTCGCGTGGCTCGATGGAATCAAGGACGTAAAACCGAATCCCCTTGTGATTGAACGCATAATACGTCTTATCGAGTTCGAATTTCTCCTTGGCCATCATCTTGCCGAAGAGTGGATCATTGGCACGGGTCGGGTCGCCCCAGGCATAGACGTCGTGGTTCCCGATGCATGGATAGACTTTGAGTGTGCATTCATCCTTGATGGTCTTGTTGAACAGGTCGAAGAGCTGAAGGGAGCGATCCCTGCTGGCCTTGAATGAATCGAAGACGAGATCGCCGCCGGTGAGGATGAAGTCGGGCTTGATGTCCAGTTCCTGGACGCGGTGGAGGGCCTTGACGACTCCTTCAACGCCCCCTTTTTCTGGCTGGATATGCCAGTCCGTCATATGGACGAACCGGAACCCGCTGACTGCATTCTCCGGCGTCACGATGGAAGTCGACGCCTGCGCCTGCCCCCACAAACGTCCCGCCCATCCCGGCAACAACAATCCCGCTCCACCCGCAGCCAGCAATTCACGTCGTGAAAATCCCATGGTTGTTCTCCTTTGAGTTTTGAGAGCGTTCGCGTAAGCCGAGCGATTCCGTGGCTTATCGTACGAGAAAACTCCCTGGGATGGGAACGGTTCAAAGCCTGTGCGCCGGATGAGTTTTTGATGAACGTCAAACGAACCTTCTTTGGTCGCGTGGGAAGCCGTACCGTTGCTGGCTTGATAGTGGTAGAGCGGCAAGGTGAGGCGAGCCTTCAGATTGGTGTCAGAGAATCGGGCTACTTGCCCTCATGGTAGAAGGAGATGGGCTGTCGAGAGAGAAGAATTGTGCGTGTGATTAGCGACCGCACAAAGATCATAATGAGGCGGAGTGAGCCGTTTTATATGACGTTGATCACAACTCCGAAGAAAATGCTTGCCCAAAGCCGCAAGCACGGCACGCGGAACTTCTGACCTCGCAAGCATGCCACCCTGCCTACCGGACTAAAAATGTTCCCAGATACCCTCGCGACAGCATAATCGATAACGCACACGATTAGAAGTGGTTGTCTACTATTCGGCTGTGTAAGGGATCAACTGAAAGCCGGCCTGCTCTTCTTTATAGAAGACCTCTTGCCCGTTAGAGTTATAAAAATAAACATTACAATCATTTTCCGATAAAATATCCTGTAGATCCCGTTCCGATAAGGTTTCCTTTGACTTCCAATAAACACGGACTGAAGGCAAGTATGCAAAGAAATAGTCTGGTCCTTTTTTACCATGGAAAAGCACGAGATGAATACAGCTTACACATTTTGACTCGATACAGGAAAAGTCGGTTTGTGAATCGCTTACCTGCGACTCAACTAACATCGCTCTTGTTGCAACAGAGACCTCTTGGTCGAAATTCGAGCCAGTTTCGACATACATGCACGCAAGTGTACGCCAGGAAATATTCCTCTCAGATGCATCTATAATTATAGGATGGCTAAATTTTTTCTCATATCCCTTAAACACTTCCGCAAGGTATCGAAGCTGTCCCTTGACGACAGAGCGTTTCGCGATCTCCTTGGCCTTTTTCACGCCATGTAACCAAAAAAGTGCAGCGAAAACAACAATTCCGACGAACGCATAAAAGACAATTCTATTTGACTTCATAGATTGTGCCATCATGATTGAATCCACAACCGTGTCCAGGGCGAGTAGTAAGAACCTTAATGTTAAAAGCACACAATGCATGTTGTGCATCATCATGAATGCATCGTGATGCGAATTCGTCCTGTCGGCCTCCATAAACTACCGCTTCACAACCATTCCAGTCCGTTCCTAGTAGGGTCAAAAATGGATCATCCTGTGAATTAAAATGAAAGACTGAAATTGTGTCTTTACATTTTACAACAACAAGTGCACGAATGTCTGCTCCAGAGCCTCCTATAGGAGACTGACTAGATCAAAGGGGTCAGGACTCATTTGGCTCTCTTCCCTCGTCTTGTCGCACTCTCGGTCAGCTTCGGGCACGCAGCATTGACGACGGGCCCAACCGCCCCGGGCGTTGCGGACACCCAAGCCTCAGCTCCCGGCGTTTCGTTTCTGTGCTGTTACAAGGCACCGGCTTCATCGATTCGCGGGGATCTGGGTATTGGGAAAGGATATTCAGTGGTCTCACGGCGTGCAACAATTAGTCCTGACCCCATTGATTTCTCTGGGATAGTTACCTTGGACGTATCCCAGCTTGAGTTTGGAGATAGTCACATTTGCTGGGATGCGCTCAAAGCAGCTATCCCAGCCTGCGTCTACTGCTGAATCTGCCTCTTCCAGTCATCCTCCCCCTCAGCCGGAGCAGCACCAGCCTTGAGCAACTTCACACCCGAAAGCTTAATCGGCGGCAACTCGTTGCTCTTCTTTTCAATCGTCACTGTCATCATCGGGTTGGTAGGATCCAAATAAGCCCCCGCCAGACGATCAGGCGAATTTCCTTTCCCCATCGGCCAGTACAGCGTCAAACCATACTCGCCCGCAGGAACTCCATCCCCCTTTTCGTAAGTCGTCATCTCAAAGGCCCCATCGGCGCTCGTCAGACCGTAGGGCACCGACTGACGCACATCCGTCGGCTCCCCTTGAGAATGAAACATCACAATCACATTCTCCGCAGGCGACCCATTGATGATCACCATCCCGCGAGTCGCATACGTTTTCGCTTTCCAGCCCTCATGACCACAGCCGGACAGCAATACCACCGCCAGCATTCCTGCCAGGGACCACGACCGCGACCTATCAAATTTCACGCAATTCCATCTCACTAGAATTCTCCCAGAACATTTCCGTCATCATGCTGTGACAGGTTCGTTGCTGTCGTCTGATCGATGTTCTCCGAAATAAATCGTACTGCTCCATCACCCATCAGAATCGTGATCCCGCCCTGGTGGAATCCATACGGACTGCTCATGTCGTTGGTGACATTCATCACTGGGCCCGTCGGAATTGACTGAGGTTGCACTCCCGTCGGATCAGCAGAGTCCATCAAATAAGAGATGCCGATCAGCCCCCAGCCCCACGATCTGATCCAGCCCGCGTACTTCGTCGAATTGCCCAGATTTCCCCAATTTTTACTGTCCATATAAGCCTGCGACATCTCCGTGTCGTAGTAACGCATTTTTGTCCTCCCTGCTGATTCATACACAAACAGCGTGTTCGACAACCCATCCGTCACCTTCGCGAAATTCTTGGACGGCGTCATAAACGTTGAGGGCTTCAGGCCAAACCCGGTTGCAGTTAACGCCCCCTTCGAAAAGGTGACCCATGCGTAGTCTGAAGTCTGAAAGCCACTGATCCCCACAGGCGTTCCGCCCTCAGGTGTCGAAGGACAAAGATAGACCTTCGGCATCTTGTCCTTCAGCACGGCCTGAACCGGATCCGAAACTGTCTTGTTCATGTCATACAGGTCATAAACGGCCGACTGCTCCAGATAAGGCAGGATCGATATGTTTGCACCCGCCGGACGTGTCCCGGGCGAATTGACCGGCAACATTTGATTCACATCATGATAGTTGTGAACCGCGATCCCGATCTGCTTGAGATTATTCTTACACGTTGTCCGACGAGCTGCCTCCCGAGCCTGCTGCACCGCTGGCAACAAAATCGCCACTAGCGTCGCAATGATCGCGATCACAACCAACAGTTCAATCAACGTAAATCCCCGGCGTCTCATCAATGACTCCCAATCCAAAACAATGTGCGAAAGATAATAAGCAATTTCACAGTAGAGTCCGCAACTACTGTTCCTTCACCGACCAGTTGCCCAGCACCCAGGTCGCCACAAGTAGAGATCTTCAAACAGGATGTGGCATTGTCGGTGATTCAGCTCTCGCCCGTCACTCTCCCGAACTGTTCAGAAAACGCGCGCAGCCCACCGCCGCACCACCCCACCACTGCACAATTCCTGAGCAGGATTTCATCGATTTTTTCGGTACTCATGCGGATTGATCGCCAGCAGCCGACGAAATTCCGCATGGAGATGCGACCGACTCGAAAACCCGCACTGCTCTGCAATCTCCGCCACCGGCGCGCGACTCTCTCGCAACAACCGCTTCGCCATCTCAATCCGCGCCAAAGTCAGATATTGCTTCGGAGACATCCCCGTCGTCTGGCGAAACAACCTTCGGAAATGTCCCGAACTGAGTCCCGCCTCCTTCGCCAGATCTTCCACCCCCAGATCACTCGTCACATTCGCCTTCACATGCTCCACCACCTTCTGAATCTCCACCGACATAAGCCGCTCCCCGTTATCAAGACCTGCCCGCGCATTTCCCGCCAGCTGCACCAGACGCAAACTGATATCCCGCAGACGCGAATCGAGATTCACCCGCCGATCCGACTCTCCCTTCCGATAAGAATTCACCAGCCCCTTGATCATCACCTCCAGCACATCATCCCGAAACGATCTCGTCAGCAGAGGCTCCAGCGTCGGGATCACATCGTCCGTGAACTCCCCCACCTGCGAGAGAAACTGCTCCCGCGAAAAAATCACCGCAATGGAGTGAAACGGCCCATCCCCCTGAATCTTGTTGACCGTCGTAATGTCCGACATCATGAACTGCCCTCCAATCGCCGGCCGATGATAGCTCCCTCCCCCATAATCAACCTTCGCCGATTCCGCCCGTCCACAGTCCAGCAGCAGCGACAATTGAAACTCATCGCGTTTCTGACCATCCCAGCATGACCGGGCCAGCATGTACTCAACCACTTCCAGAGACCCGTCCGGCTCCGAAAAATGATCAACCCCGATAAACGAATCCCGCACCCAGCCAGGCGACTGCTGAATACGAGCCCATCGCTCGCTGTTCATCGAAAACGAGTTCCTCGTCCGCAGGAACTTGTTGAAGTCTTCCATCGCATTTCGTCCAATCCAGAACAATATACACGTGTCTAATCACTCTAACATTCCCCACCAGACGTCGTCAATTTCTCTCTCCGCGCTAGAAAAAAGCCGCGTCTTTCGCACCCCGCCGTGTTGGTATCGTGCTTGCTCATCAGCAGACTGTCGATGCCGCTTAGGTTCCAGGTTTACTGGTGCTCGGCGCTGGAGTTGCAGCCGAGGCGTTCTTTCAGGACCTGGTTCTGGCTGGGGGCGTGGTCTTAGTAGCGGGTTGCAGTGAGGGTGCGGCGGTGTGATGGGTTTGTTTTGAGTCGGAGTTGTGATGGCGGCAGCTGATTGTGGTGGATTCGCATGCTTGCCCCCAAAGCTGCAAGCATGGCACGCGGAAATTTTGACCGGGCGGGCATGCTACCCTGCCCGTCGCCGTTGGAGTCGCGGTAGTAGGCCGCCCGGTTGTTGAGTTGGTCGAGCGAAAAGTCTTCTTTGAAGGTCTTGGAGACGATCGAGCCTGCTTAGAATCTGCGGTGGGTCGTGCAAGGCCTTGACCCGCCCTATCCGGCTACTCCGGCTTTGTTAATCAAAAGGAATCAGAACCGTTTCCAACAGAGCTCATTTGGTAGAATCGGATTCGGGTGGAGAGCTAAGCAATTTGGTTAAAAAGTGTCGCTCGTCGGATGTTAATGTTTCTCCTAACTCAAGAAGCACGTCATCATGCAAATGGCTTTGCATGTTTGAAATACAGCAACAAAAGAGTTCGAATATGCCAACTTGATCATAAGGTGGTCCGCCTCCAAAATTGGTCCAATTTTTTAAGCCTTCTTCCAACTGATCGTATTTTTCTATTGTCATACCTAGAAATGGTTGCATATATCACTTGCTGATTCTGTGAAAAGGTGTTGAGAACCAATCTTGGCCATGAGTATTAAATGCTGTTGTTCTTGTGATCACACGAGAGCTGTTTGGGTTACGCTTCGTTGCCGGTGCTGGCGGATGTGAGCCTTGTTGGTGAATCTCTTTGCTCTCTCCGCGCAACAAAAAAACACCACAACGCCAACCGGCTCTGTAGTGTTTTTGTTGAAGCAATTCTCAATCGCTTAGCTGCGTTGTGAGATGGGAACGTATTTCAGGTCTTCCGGCCCGACATAGTGTGACTGCGGGCGGATAATCTTGTTGTCGGCGATCTGCTCCATGACGTGAGCGCACCATCCCACGATGCGGCTGGCGGCGAAGATGCAGGTGAACATGTCGCCGGGGATGCCCATGTAGTGCTGCAGCGAGGCGGAGTAGAAGTCGACGTTGCAGTTCTTCTTGATGAGCGCGGTGACTTGTTTCTCGAGTTCGACCGAGATGTCGTACAGCGTCGTATCGCCTTGCTCTTTGCCGAGTTTCTGAGACAGGGACTTGAGGTGCTTGGCTCGTGGGTCTTCTGTCGTATAGACAGCGTGACCGAAACCCATGAACTTGCCCTTTTTCTCCTTGACGTTCTGGATCCACCCGGAAATCTTATCGACGCTGCCAATCTCCTGCAGGCTCTCCAGGACAGCGGTATTGGCACCGCCGTGGAGTGGTCCCTTCAAGGCACCAATCGCACCTGTGATCGACGAGTAAAGGTCTGTCAGCGTGGCTGCAATGACGCGACCGGAGAACGTACTGGCATTGAGCCCGTGTTCTGCGTGGACGATCAAAATCAGATCCATCGACTTGGCTTCGTCTGGCGTTGGCTTCTTGCCATTGAGCATATACATGACGTTTTCCGCAAAGCTCAGCGAAGCATCTGGAGCAATCGGGTCTTTGCCGTCTCTCGCACGGCGAATGGCAGCCGTGATCGTGCTGATCTTGGCAATCAGGCTCAGTGACTGCTGGTAGAAATCGTCGACGCCATGTTCCTCGGAGGTCTTATCGAGGACCCCCAGCAGTGAAACCGCTGTCCGCAGCATCGCCATCGGATGGGCGTCTTTGGCATGGGCCTTGATGAGTTCAATGACTTCCGAGGGGAGGGCGAACTGAGCCGTGACCGTTTTCTTGAATTCTGCCAGTTGAGAGGAGGTCGGCAGCGAACCTTTCAGGAGCAGGTAGCTCACCTCTTCAAAGTTGCTGTTCACGGCCAGGTCATCGATCGTATACCCGCGATAAACCAGCTGACCAGTGGTCCCGTTGACGTCACAGATCTGGGTGTCTGCAGCGACGACCCCTTTTAGTCCCTTTACGGCCTGGTTCGCAGCTTCAGTTTCTGCCTGAGTCATGATCTTCCTTTGTTGTTCTCGAAACAGTTGGTCACTCCAACGCAGCACCGCCGTCCCTCGGTCTGCCACGTACCAACGACCTCTCCGTCGCTCATCAATCCATCGAATCAATCGTTGTCTACATTAAAACGTCACAACCGCAAAGACAATAGACTCCCGAACTGATTGCTGGCAGATTCGTCCTGAAAGGTCGTAAGAAACGACGCTGTTTTTGTCCTGATTCCGTCGTCCGCTTGTGACGTCTGCCCACCTTGAATTCACCAAAATCACACAATTCGCTGTCCCCTGCCACCTTGTCTGTCCTGTCCCGGCTGCGAAGAATCACTCCCGTCGGCAGGACGCTCGATGTTCCTGATCGGGTTCCGGCTGGTGAGTCATTTGAGTCGATACGCCGGTGAGTCGTGTGTTGTTATGAACATGCCGCTCGGTCACCGATCAACTGGTCGTCAGGCGAGGAGTGGAAATACGAAAAAAATCAGATTTTGATTGGCAATTCTCTCAAGTCCTGTGTACCGTGATGTTCACCATTACGGTTCTCACCCGGTAGAAAGGACTCTTCTCATGGGGACCAGCTTGCGCCAGGCAATGACATGTCTGCTGCTTGGGGAATTTGCTCAGACAGGGCGTCAGGATTCAATGCTCCACCACGGAGAACAGCCCGTCACCAGTGAGCATCCAATGCCATCATCTGACCGATTTTTCGCGACAAGGACGTCCGCTTCGGCCAGGCAGACCACTAGCGTCCGCCTGAATTTCCTTGCTCGACGGATGGCTCGTCCGTCTATGCCCGCGATTCATTTCCTGTCGCGTTTATTGATTTCCTGAACGACCGCTTCGACGACTGTCTGCCGGTGCGCAATGCATCATGACAGGCCGTTGTAAGCTCTTTAATCGTAATAATTTACAAGTCATCCCACTCAGGACCTCGGCTACTTTTCAACCGAACTTGAGGAACTTCCCACTTTCTTTTCGATTTGGTGGTCAGTTGATTGCCAAATCTATCGGCTTTGGGTTTATTGGATATGACACCGACAAATTCTTCAGCCTCAAACGGTTCGACTCAAGTCATCGCATTACGCCGACTCAAACCGACTGACTGAAGCATTTGTGCACGGAGGCATCTTTACTTGGAAGGGGTATCTCAAGTGAGATTTTATAATCTCGAAATTCAAGCGTTAATCGTCTCGGCTCAGAAAAAAGGCTACCTCTCGTACCAGGCAATCGACCGCTTTTTGCCCGATGAAGGGGGCGATCAGACCCTTATCGATCAAATCGTTTACGCTCTCGAAGAAGTGGGACTTTCGATCAAGGATGATCCGGAAGCTCAAAAGAAACGCGAAGAAGAACGCCGGACCAAAAAGCAGACCACCGAACGCCACGAGTATATTGAAGAAGACGACGAAGATACCAGTTCGGTTGCTTCGCATGCAGCAGCCGAATCGGCCTCGTCTTCTCGCGACCCGATTCGCATGTATCTCTCGCAGATGGGAAACATTCCTCTGCTGACTCGTGAAGACGAAATCTTCCTGGCCAAGCGGATCGAACTGACCCGCAAGCGATTTCGTCGCAAAGTCATGGAGTCGGACTTCGCGATCCGTCAAGCTGTCGAAACCTACGAAAAAGTTGCCTCGGGCGAACTCCCATTCGAGCGGACCCTGCGAACCTCTGATACGGAGAACGTCCAGAAAGACCAGATTCTCGGCCGCATGGTGCCCAATCTGAAGACGCTGCGTCTGCTCATGCAGGACAGCCAGGACGATTTCGAAATGCTTCGCTCGGGCGAGTGTGATGCCGCTGAAACGAAAGCCATTCAGCAGCGCATGATCGTCCGTCGACGCAAGATGGCGACTCTTTGCGAAGAGCTTTCTCTCCGTACGCAGCGTCTCCAGCCGATCATGAAGCGCGTCGAGCAGATCGCTGCTCGCATGGGTGAACTCGAACGCGATATCGAGCGTCTCAAACGACGCCCGACTGCCGCCAATGAAGTCGCCCTCATGCGACGCGAACTCGATGAACTCGTCCAGATGACCCTCGAGTCAGCTCAAGACTTTCAGGCTCGTCAACGCGAGATCCGCTCTCGTTTCGACGCCTGGACCGAAGCCAAGCAACGCCTCTCCGGCGGTAACCTGCGCCTGGTCGTCTCGATCGCCAAGAAATATCGTAACCGCGGTCTCTCCTTCCTCGACCTGATCCAGGAAGGCAACGCCGGTCTGATGCGGGGCGTCGAGAAATACGAATACCGTCGTGGTTACAAGTTCTCGACCTATGCTACTTGGTGGATTCGCCAGGCCATCACGCGAGCTGTCGCGGATCACGCGCGGACAATCCGTATTCCCGTCCACATGTTCCAGTCGATCTCCACACTCAAAGCCAAGTCCGAGGCGATCCGCCAACAGACCGGTCGCGACCCGACCAACGAAGAACTCGCCGAAGCCGTCGGCCTCTCCGTTGAAGAGACCGAACGGATCATGAAGACCTGGAAACACCCGGTCTCTCTGGATACGCCTGTTGGCGAGTCGGAAGACTCTTCCTTCGGCGACTTCCTGCAGGACAATGGCGAATCGACCCCGGCTGATTCCGCGATGCAGCAGATGCTTCGCGACAAGATCAATCACGTTCTGAAGTCCCTCACCTACCGCGAACGCGAGATCATCAAACTCCGTTACGGTCTGGGCGATGGCTACAGCTACACGCTGGAAGAAACCGGCCGGATCTTCAAGGTCACCCGCGAGCGTATCCGCCAGATTGAATCCAAAGCCCTCCGAAAACTCCAACACCACACCCGCAGTAACCACCTGAAGGGCTTCGTCGACTCCCTCCTGCCACTCATGGCGGAAGCGACCGGCGCCGATCCAGTCGGTGGAGCGGACCTGAGCGAAGTTGTTTGATTAACTGACAGCTCCCAACCAAACAAAAAGCCCTCGCTAACCCCGAGGGCTTTTTTCATGCGTTCTCATCGCGATTCTCTTTTGCCAACTCATCAAGGATCTGCTCAATATCGAACTCGATGAAATCGGAGGCTGGTGCTTCCATTCCCTCTTTGATCTGCTGAATGACCTTTTCAAATTTTGCTTCCTGATACCGAATCAACTCATTATCGATCGCATCGATGATCACTTCCTGTGGGCTTTCGAGTTTTCTTTCAAACATCAGCCAGGTTACAAACTCGTGATGCTCGTCTGACAGTTCAATAGAAATGGTCTTGCTCATTCCTTTCAGGCCTATCCAAAAAGACTGCGGCATTTACGGAGGGTGGGGTTCTCACTCTTTACGAACTTCTGTTTTCCGGTGTTGGTTTCAATTTGCTTCTCGTCGAAAAGTTCTTGACAAGCAGATGTCAGATGCGACTCAAGCCACAATTCTTGACGAGTCGCCTCAACGAGAAATTCCCATGTTCGTGGCTTATCGAGTTCCTGTAAAAGCCACGATTTCACTTCGTTAACTGGCCCAGCATAATCAATTAGTAGCTGTTGCTCAGGGTGAGTTGATTTACTCGCATAAAAGCCTCCGCTTGGAGACGATTTCCACATGCAATTCTTGATCAGGTCGCGACCTGCATCATGTCTCGTGAAGTGCTGCAGAAAGTATCGGCACTGATTTCGTTCCTTCATTCGAAAAATCGTACTCCACTTTGCCTCGCTGACTTGATGTAGGAGATTGGCGCACTGATCTGCTCTCAATTCTCTGTCGGGTGAATTGATCGAACGCCAGTCGGTTCCAGCAAAGACCAAATCTAATGTCTCAACATACTTTGACTCAGGATTCTTCAGCGCCTGCGAGATTTCCATGTCGATCTCGCGCCACATCATGTTGACCATAACCTCTGATTGAGGCATTGCCAAAAGGCGCTTAATTAGTGAACCCGGTATCTTGAATCCAAAAGGATCGATGAATGTGAACGAAGGGGGGAGTACCTTATTTTCGGAAGCGATACGATCCAAAATTTTGGAGATGAAATCGAAGCTGTCTTCGCCTGCTGTTTCGATTTCGAGGTTTTTAGGGAGATTAGTCTTTGATATCTCATGATTCAATTGTTCGAGGTTACCCGAGTCCTTCTCAAGGAAGATAAAAGTAACCTTGCATTTCACCAGAATTTTGTCACGTGCGATGTGATTCAAAAGTGAATTGAGTGCAACTACAGGCGAACCAATTGATCCACCATCGTAGCGGCCACGACCTGCGTGGGTGTCAATATAAAGTAGTTGCTTCGCGCCGGTTGCTCCAAGAGTCATCTTGGGCAACCATCCGTTGAGGTAATTCCGAATCAGATCATGTTTTACTTTTTGGATGTTTGTGTATGACTGCCAATGCTTTGAGTTTGGATCTTGTTTTGCCATCGCCCTAAATTGCTTTCGCGAGTTGTTTTTCGATGAGTTTTGGAAACTCCCTTACTCTCATCTCCTCTTCCCACTCTGCCCAATCACCAGCATGTGAATCCTGGAAGTCAATTCTCTCACCATTCTCAACTGGATGGCTTCCCAACTGCTTGAGGAAATAAGACACGCCTTCTTGCTGGCACGTCGAAATCAGAGTTCTCGCCCAGTTCAGCTCAAACGCTGAAGCTCTCGCGCCTGACTCTCCGCCCTGAATAACCCAGCGGATGGACGATAGATGCTCTCGAAGATCAATCTGCTCATGCTGAGGTTCAACGGAAAGAAAACGAATCGTCCTTTCATCTCCCACCTCTGAAAGGCTTTGGATTCGCTTTAATGTTTTCTGACTTGTGACACTGGTTCCGGCCCAAAGATTTCTTGGCCAGGGGATCCCATTCTCCTGTAGCCATTGAGAAAACTTCGCCATCCGCTCAGGCCGCTTTGTCAACCAAAGCCATTGGTGACGGGCTCCAAGTGCAGAAGTGGTTACATCAATGACCTCCTTTTTCAGGAATTCAAATGTGACCGCCTTTGATAACGCGTCAGACATGTCCGAGACAAAGATCAGCCGTGGCATCCCATCCAGCCATGGTTTTTGTGCTCGTCGCTTGCCACGTAAGTCTGTCCATCTCGCAGCATCCGCCATTCGGCCGGGATATAGCGTCACGTCATCAAATGTCTTGGCATAGCCCGTCGTCGTCCCTCCAAACCGAACGTGAAGTGTCCCTGCGTAGCACTTCTTGACCGTCTTCGACCAGAGTTCGCACCCATCGCATCCCATCGTTGGGTTGCATGTAGAATCACACCATTGAATTTTTGTAGAAACACTCATCTCAAGTTCTCGCCATTCTTGGCACGGGATTATTCTTCTGTTCACTTATCCTAAGCGTGATGTCTCAGTTTTCTCAAGGTCAAAATTTGATCTCACAAATTCAATACTGTGATATGCGATTTGCCCACCGCCACCCCTCACGACTCCCCCCCATCAATCACTAACCGCCACTTCATCCCCTCTTTCCACATTCTTCCTGTTTGGTCCGCAATTTTCTCAAGTTCATTTCCGTCTCAGCATCTCACTGCGTGAAAGGAATGTTCAATGATCCGCCAAGCTCGCTGGTCGATTCTCGCTCTATTATTGATGTCCGTTGTCTCTCCAACGCTCAACGCCCAGAACACACGTTCGGAGGCCATGAATAAACCGGCTGATCAGCCGACTCAGCCGAAAACAGTGATTGGCGAGGGTGGTGAGCTTCACCAGCAGGCGACGGGAGATCTTCCCGTCATGACGACCCAGCAAGGGATGCCGGTCGGCGATGATCAGAATTCGCTCAAAGCCGGAGAACGTGGCGGGACGCTGCTCGAAGATACTCACCTGCGGGAAAAACTCTTCCACTTCGATCACGAACGCATTCCTGAACGGGTCGTGCATGCCCGGGGCTTTGGTGCCCACGGTTACTTTGAAACCACCAAAGCGATTCCCGAACTGACCTCTGCTGACATCTTCCAGCGCGTTGGGGAAAAGACCCCCGTTTTCGTCCGCTTCTCAACTGTCGCAGGTAACAAAGGCTCCCCCGACCTCGCGCGCGACGTCCGTGGGTTTGCGACCAAGTTCTATACTAAAACAGGTAACTGGGATCTGGTTGGCAACAACATCCCTGTCTTCTTTATTCAAGACGCGATCAAGTTTCCTGACCTTGTTCATGCTGCCAAAGACGAACCAGACCGCGGCTTTCCCCAAGCTCAAACCGCTCACGACAACTTCTGGGACTTCATTTCGCTGACCCCGGAATCGATGCACATGGTCATGTGGATCATGTCCGACCGCACGATTCCTCGCTCGTTCCGATTCATGGAAGGCTTCGGCGTTCACTCCTTCCGCTTCATCAATGAAGAGGGAAAATCGCATTACGTCAAATTCCACTGGAAACCCAAACAGGGGCTCCAGTCGGTCCTTTGGGACGAAGCCGTCAAAATCAATGGAGCCGATCCCGATTACCACCGCAGAGACCTCTGGAACTCGATCGAAAAAGGGGACTTCCCCGAGTGGGAACTCGGTGTCCAAGTCTTTGATGACGCTTACGCTGACAAATTCCCGTTCGATATTCTGGATGCGACCAAACTTATTCCCGAAGAAGAGGTTCCTGTGCAGATCATCGGCCGCATGGTCCTTGACCGTAATGTCGAGAACTTCTTCGCGGAGACCGAACAGGTCGCTTTCTGCACCCAGAACATTGTCCCTGGGTTCGACTTCACCAACGACCCTCTGCTGCAGGCTCGTAACTTCTCCTACCTCGATACCCAACTCAAACGCCTGGGAAGCCCGAACTTCACACACATTCCCATCAACGCCGCCAAGGCGCTCGTGAGCAACTTCCAGCAAGATGGTCACATGGCGATTCACAACCCGAAAGGTCGTGTAAACTACGAGCCGAATTCGTGGGGAACAGGACCGCGGGAATCAGCAGAGAAAGGCTTCAAGTCGTTTCCTGAGAAGATCGAAGGAACCAAGCAAAGAACACGTTCCAAGAAATTCGCTGATCATTACAGCCAGGCCCGCCAGTTCTACATTTCTCAGACGAACGTCGAACAGCAGCACATTGCTGATGCGCTGATTTTTGAATTGAGCAAAGTTCAAAAGTCAGACATCCGTGTCCGCATGGTTGCCCACCTGATGAACATCGACAAAGGCTTGTCTGAGAAAGTCGCAGACGGTCTGGGCCTGCAGAAAATGCCCGAAGCTCTTAAGCCCGCTCGAGAGCCGATTACAGATTTGAAGCCGTCGCCGGCGTTGAGCATTCTTAAGAACGGTCCAGAGAGTTTCAAAGGACGCATGGTCGGAGCCCTCTGTTCCGATGGTGTCGACGCAGAACTTTTGAAGGGAGTTGCTCAGTCCCTCAAAGACGCAGGTGCAACGATGAAGATCGTGGCTCCTAAAATTGGCGGCGTGAAAGGGAGTGATGGCACGTTGTATAAAGTCGATGAGAAAATTGACGGTGGTCCTTCCGTTCTCTTCGATGCCATCGTCGTTCTCACCACGGCCGACGGCGCCAAAGATCTCATGAGCAACCCGGCTGCTCGCAGCTTTATTACCGACGCTGCCAATCACCACAAGTTCATCGGCTATGTGGAACCATCAACTCCATTGATCGAGCAAAACGTCGACACACAAAAAGCCAGCCCACAACTGATCAAAATCAGTAACGCAGGCGACGTGAAGACATTCCTCGACAAATGCAGCCAGATCCGTCACTGGGAGAATCTAGAATAGGGTTGGCAGAATCTGTAAGACTTTGCTCCAGAAGTCACAGAGAACACCGAGTCATGAAGTCTTGAAAGGAGTGATCCCTTTCTACTTCGTCACTCGGTGAACTTTGTGCGCTCAGGGCCATTCATTTCTCAACAAAAGGTCGATGCTATGAAATCTCTCACCAGACTCGCCCTTTGCGCTGGCTGTGCTTATGCAGGGCTCAACATTGCGAGAAAGATCGTTCGCCTGGGGCGTCATTTTGACTGGAACGGCAAACGAGTCATTATCACAGGCGGTTCACGTGGCCTTGGACTCGTCCTTGCGCGTCAACTGGCAGGGCAGGGGGCTCGCATCGCGATCTGCTCGCGTGACGACTTCCGCCTTCAATCTGCTTTCGAGCAACTTCAGAATTATGACGCCGACATTATCACCATCCCCTGCGATGTCCGTAACAACGACAGCGTTCAGGGCATGGTTGATCAGGTCGCCAATGAATTTGGAGGCATCGATGTTTTGCTGAATGTTGCTGGGGTGATCGAAGTCGGTCCCCTTGATTCCATGGAATTTGATGACTTTGAAAACTCCATGCAGACCAACTGCTGGGGGGCCTTGCGAACCACGCTCGCTGTTCTGCCTTACATGCGCCAGCAAGGTTGGGGACGCATCGTCAACGTCGCGTCTCTCGGCGGCAAGCGAGCCATCCCTCACATGCTCCCGTACGCTGCCAGCAAATTCGCCCTCGTCGGCCTTTCCAATGGACTGCGAGCCGAGCTGCTCAAAGAAAACATCTTCGTCACCACCGCCTGCCCCAGCCTGATGCGGACCGGCAGTCCGCGACATGCCACCTTCAAAGGGAAACACCGCGAAGAATACGCCTGGTTCGCGATCGGCGATTCACTCCCCGTCATGTCGATGGATGCTGAACTCGCCGCCGAACAAATCCTCCGCGCCTGTCAGGACGGCCGTGGCGAAGTCTTCATCCGCAACAACTTCAACATCACCGTCGCCCTGCAGCAACTCTTCCCCGAGTTCACCAACGAACTCCTCAGCCTCGCGGGCTACCTCCTCCCCGAAATGGGAGGCATAGGCCAAAACGCTGCGAAGGGCTTCGAAAGCGAATCCGACTGGACCCGCTCGCCACTTACTTACTACACGCAAAAAGCGGCCCAGGCGAATAACGAGAATTGAGGAATGTTGTTAAAGAAGGTCATCAATACGAGCCAAGATATTCATGCGATCCTGGAAGACGGCGATCACAAGTATCTCTGCACCGACCTCGCGGAAGACAATCACATGTCGACGAAAGTGGATGAAGTACACATCGTCGTGTCGTGCAGTCAGTGTTTTCCAACGCTCAGGTCGCTCGACGGATTCGATGACGAATTGGCCGAGTTCACTGGTATAGAGGTCGGCTTGAGCATCACTCCACATTGTGCTGGAGTATCTCCAAACCTCTTTGAGTTGCCGTTTCGCCGGGAGGGAAAACTTAACTTTCTTCGGCAACGTCACGTCTCGCTTCTGCAATTAGTTCTTGAATGTCGAGTTCGACGAACTCAGAAGGATCGGCTGAAATTCCGTCCCGAATCTGCTGAACCAGCCGGGCGAGTTTTTGTTCTTCAGTTCGTTCATAGTCTTCGCGAATCAGCGAACGTAGATATTCATCCGGCGTGCCATACAAACCATCTGCGATTCGATCGTGGATCAAATCGCGAAGCACGCCAGAAACCTTGATCTGAATGATCTCTTCCATAAAGCCCTCCTGCCTTTACTATTAGCCTAGCGCAGGCATATCGGCCAGTCAATTCCTTGCTTGAACTTCCAGCCACCTCGCCTTCCGAAGTTGCGGAGGCAGCCCGAAATGTCATCACTCCGGCTGAATCTCCACGACGACACTCTCCAGTCCCCCGCTGAACGGAAACGGCGTCTCATACTCTTCCGAGACTGGCGTGCCGGTATCGAATCCGACGTCGAACGTCTCATCCAGTGTGATCCGAAACGCAATGCTCTCCTCGATACGTCCGGACCCGATCTCCTTGTCGTTGGCAAACAGCGTCACCTTCGCTCCAGATCGCGGTGTGTTGGAATCCGTTTTGTAAACGGCCTTCAGAGTCACCTCTCCGGTCGGGATCGATTGTTCTGATTTGACTTCGTAACGCTTCACCCCTGCCAGGTTGTAGTGGTAAACGAGTTTTCCGTCTTTGACATACAGACCAAAGCCTGCGAAGCGTCCTCCCTGCGTTAAGAGCACACCCTCGGCTCCATTCTCCGGAATTTTCGCCTTCGCCGTGATTGTATGCGACACATGTTTCAGATCAGGCGCTGCCCCTTCCGGTAAGCGGATCAGTGGCGGATAGTCAAACTTCGTGCGCCCCTCCGTCAGGCTGGGACGATTCGCGACGTTGAGGCGTTCGACTTTGCGATCGTCCAGCGGCAGCACGTTATAGCGCGCTGCTTCCGCGAAGAACAGCTTTACCAGTTCATTGACTTTCTCTGGATGTTCTTTGGCCAGGTTCTTTGCCTGACTGAAATCCTCCTCGACGTGATACAGCTCCCAGTTCATGTTGAGCAGATCTCCGGCGACATTTTCGCTCAGCCATGGCACGCCTCGAATGGCACTCACCATCCAGCCATCGTGGTACATCCCCTGATTTCCCAGCATCTCGAAATACTGCATCGTCCGATGATCCTCTGCTTTGGCATCATCAAACGAGTAGACCATGCTCGTGCCCTCAATCGGCTTCTGGCTGATGCCGTTGACATGCGTCGGAGCAGGCACCCCGACCATCTCCATCAGCGTCGGCGCGATGTCGATGACATGGTGAAACTGATCGCGAATTTCCCCCTTGGCCTTGATCCGCTTCGGCCACGAGATCGCCATCCCGTTGCGAGTCCCACCAAAGTGACTGGCGATCTGCTTGGCCCACTGAAACGGGGTATCCATTGCCCACGCCCAGGCAGCCGGGAAGTGATTGTAGTGTTCGGGGCCGCCGAGCGTCTGGATGGCGTCGAGCTTCATCTGCATCGGTTCAGGAATGGCATTGAAGAAGGTCATCTCGTTGACGAGTCCTTCCAAACCGCCTTCTGCACTCGATCCATTGTCTCCTGCCATATAGATGATGATCGTGTTATCAAGCTGTCCCATCTCATCGATCGTATCAATCAGACGCCCGACTTCGTGATCGGTGTGTGCCGTAAAGGCTGCAAAGACTTCCATCATCTTCGCAGACACCTTGCGTTGCTCAGCATTCAGCGAGTCCCACGCAGGCAGCGAATCGGGACGTTTCGTCAGCACGGTGTTCGCAGGAATGATTCCCATCCTCTTCTGGCGCTGAAACGTCTCCTCGCGATATTTGTCCCACCCGCCATCGAATTTGCCTTTGAATTTCTCGACCCAGGCCTGTGGCACCTGGTGAGGTGCATGCGTTGCACCCGTCGCGAAATAAACGAAGAACGGCCTCTGCGGCGCGACTGCTTTCCCCGCCCGCATCATCCGGATCGCTTTGTCTGCCAGATCGGTCGTGAGGTGATAAGGACTTCCATCTTGATTGGTCTTCGGCACTTCGAGACGCTTTTTGTTCTCGACCAGGGCAGGGGAGAATTGATCTGTATCGCCGCCGACGAAGCCATAGAAGTAGTCAAATCCCAGTCCATCCGCCCAGCGATCAAACGGCCCTACCAGACTCGTCTCCCAGTCCGGCACGTTATGATTCTTGCCAAACCAGGCATTCAAATAGCCATATTCTCGCAGGACTTCGGCAACCGTCGCCGCATTATTGGGGATGACTCCCGTATAGCCCGGAAATCCGGTTCCGGTTTCGCCAATCGTCCCCGTCGCGACCGAGTGATGATTCCGCCCGGTCAAGAGGGCAGCGCGGGTCGGAGAGCAAAGCGCCGTCGTATGGAAGCGGTTGTATTTCAAGCCGGCATTGGCAACTCGATCAAAAGTCGGTGTCGGAATCCCGCCCCCGAATGTTCCCATCTGCCCGAAGCCACAGTCGTCGATCAGCACCAGCAGAATGTTCGGAGCTTCCTTGATCCCGAAGTTCTGAGGAATCTTCAGCTCAGGCTTCACCGCTGTCGAGTCTTTGTAAGTCAGCCCGATTTTCCCCTCGAACGCTTCTTCGGGACGAGGCAGCTGAGACTGTGCCCAGCCAACTGTCGGAAAAGCCATTCCGAGGAAAACCAGCCACAGCACGCGATTCAAGGGACTCGTCATCAGTGAGCGCATCGCACGTCCTCCGTCAATGGGAACTACTTGGTCAATCTGCCGCCATTTTGCCCAGATCATGAACAGACATGCAATCAACAATCATGAATACTTCTCCCTCTTCTCCAATTCTTCTCGCGACAAGAACACGAACCCATTTCCTCACTCTCCCCCCTGACGCCCAGCGCCTAAACCCGAGCGCCTCGGGAACAATTCCCTTCCCAAAAACTTTCGCTACACTAGAAGCTCCAATTTCGCATCTGCACAAGGAGTGTCTTCCATGGGTCTGTTTACGGGCAAAAAAGGTCTGGTCTTCGGCATCGCCAACGAGCGTTCCATCGCATGGCACATCACGAGCAAACTGGCCGAAGAAGGAGCCGAGATCGGCTTCACCCACCTTCCCGATAAAGATCCAGAACGCCCACGCAACGAGCGTCGCCTCCGTCAGCTCGTCGATTCGATGAACCCCAAGCTGATCATGTCCTGCGACGTCCAGAACGACGCCAACATCGACGAAGTCTTCACCAAGGCCAAAGAAACCTACGGCGAAATTGACTTCGTCCTCCACTCGATCGCGTTTGCCACCCTCGAGGACCTCAAGGGCCCGGTTTACAACTGCAGCCGTGAAGGCTTCAAACTCGCCATGGACATCAGCTGCTACAGCCTGATCGCTCTCGCCAAACGAGCCCGCCAGATCCTCAAGCCCGGCGGAAGCATCCTGACCATGACCTACCTCGGCGGCGAAAAAGTCATCCCCGGTTACAACATGATGGGCATCTGCAAAGCCGCCCTCGAATCGTCCACCGAATACCTGGCTCACGAACTCGGCCCTCAAGGCATCCGCGTCAACGCCCTCTCAGCCGGTCCTCTGAAGACCCTCGCCTCATCAGCAGTCGGTGAAATCGACATGATGATGAAACTCTACGAGACCTTCTCGCCTCTGCGACGCCCGGTCACTCACGACGAAGTCGGCAAGATGGGCATGGTCCTCCTCAGCGACCTCGCCTCCGGCACCACCGGCGAAACCCTCCACGTCGACGGCGGCTTCCACATCATGGGCGGCCCACCTGAAGACGCCTTCAAGGCCCAAGCCAAGTAGAACGTGTTTCCCCTTAAGGGGAGCCGTATTCTGTCCCTTCTCCCTTGAGGGGAGCGGCGTTTCGTTCCTTCTCCCTTGAGGGGAGAAGGTGGCGGCGCTTCGCCGACGGATGAGGGTGGGCGCCAGGCACTCGTTCGCTGCCATCAATTTCGAAAAACGACAGGCAACATCCTTCTGTCTTCCGAACGGTTGAGTCAACCTTCGATCGTGATGTTCCCCTCCAAGCCCTAAACCCCAAGCCCTAAGCCCTACCTACCACCCATGAAACTTGCCAACATCGTCATGGATCAGGAAATCCGAGTCGTCGGCGTTCACGTCGATGCCACCGGAACCAAATACATCGACCTCCACGCCCGCGAGGAAGATTTTCCTCCGACCATCGAATCGATCCTCTTTGAAGATCCCGACTTCGCCTGGACCAGACAGGAGTTCGCGCAGTCCCTGGCGGACAAGAACTTCGTTACCGGCGACCTCCTCCCGCCCGTTTTCGACCCGGGCAAGATCCTTTGCATCGGCCTCAACTACAAAGACCACGCGCTCGAAACCAAGGCCGAGATCCCTTCCGAACCCGTCGTTTTCAGCAAATTCAGCAGCACGATTACCGCTCCTGAACAGCCGATCGTGATTCCACGCGTCTCGGAAAAAGTCGACTTCGAAGCCGAACTCGTCGCTGTCATCGGCGTCCCCGGCAAGAACATCACCGAAAAAGACGCCCTCAAACACGTCGCCGGCTACTGCTGTGGCAACGACGTCTCGGCCCGCGACTGGCAAAAAGGACGTCCCGCAGGCCAATGGCTCCTCGGCAAGACCCCCGACACCTTTGCTCCCCTGGGCCCCTGGTTCGTCACCGCAGATGAAGTCGGCGACGCACAAAACCTCGCCATCAAACTCCGCCTCAACGGCGAAACGATGCAAGACGGCCACACCTCACAGATGATCTTCCCAATCCCCAAACTCATCGCCCACATCTCCCAACTAATCACCCTGGAAACCGGCGACCTCATCTTCACCGGCACGCCGGCAGGCGTCGGCATCGCCCGCGACCCCAAAGTCTTCCTCAAGTCCGGCGACGTCATCGAAATCGAAATCGAAAAACTCGGCCTCCTTCGCAACAACGTCATCCACGAAAACGAAGTCGTCACGGAAGAGTGATCGTAATATCGACTCAATAGCTCCCTTCTCCCCCCGGGAGAAGGTGCCCGAAGGGCGGATGAGGGCATCGCGCCAGTACTCGTACATATGCGCACCGCACACCGAGGTCACCCCGCCACCCGATTCTTCCGTCCCCCCTCGCGACTCATGACACAGACCTCATGACCGCCTCCGCGTGCTCTGCGTTCCAACCTCTTCCCCCACGGAATTTCGAATTCCGAATTTCGAATTCCGTCCTTCTGCCAATTCATGACCTATGGTTGTTCAACCAGTCGCGCAGGCCCTCATTCCCGGGCTCCCAACGAGACGATCGCGACTTTTTGAACACATTGCGTGAAGGAAACAGCCGTGGCGAACGATCCGTGGAGCCGTCCGACAATGGACGATCTGAAGAAAGTTCTCGACAGCATTGGCAAGAAGACGTACGTCGACAGCCGCGCCGCAGAACGCCTTGATCTGTCCATTCCCGCTGAAATCGTAACCTCCCGCGGCAACACCGTCGCAGCCGTCACCCGAGAAATCAGCCGCTTTGGCATCGGCCTGCTCCACAAAGGCGCTATTTCACCTGGTGACGCCACCGTCAAAATGTACTCCGACAGCCAGGAGTTCAAATACGAAGTCAAAATCAGCTGGTGCCAACCCTGCGAAAACGGCATGTTCATCAGCGGCGGCCAGTTCTTAAGCAAAGAACCCGTCTGAATAAATGTTTTCGTCTGACGTGTGCCACGGCTGTGTCAGCCGTGCCGAGTACCGTTCGACGCCCAACCCAAAGCAAACCATCAAGGCACAGACCAAAACGTCTGTGCCTTTTCTTGTTTCTCAACGACTGCTACTTCTTTACGACTCGCCGAGTTCCGTAAGCTCAACACGATGCCCATCCGGATCAGACACGACGGCTCGTCGGCTCCACGGCGATTTCCTGGGAGACAAAACTGCTTGTCCTCCCGCATCGAGTAATGATGTGTATGTTTTATCGACGGACGGTACTGAAAACCCAATTCTTGTTGCTGTCGTTGCTGGTTCCCCATCCTCTAATGGATAAATCTCGAAGACCTGTCCATTGGCTTCATGCGCAAGATGGTTCGGCCCGCTGCCATGAGCATGACGTACCAGTGTTAGCCCGAGCGCAGTATAAAAAATCGCCGCACGATCGAGATCATATGAGCGAATGACAATCAGATTACAGAAGACGGTCTCTGGCATTTCGTCTCATTTCCTCGGTCGAAATTGAACTCATATCTCAAAATCACCACCTTGAGATTTCGGTTCGCCGCCATAAATCGATTAACCGTTTTTTGTTCAGGCTCTTCACCGCGACCTCTGCTCCCCTCCGCGTGTTCTGCGTTCCAGTCTCTCTTCTTCTCTCTTCATTATTCTCTTCCCATCTTCTCCCACCTCCCACTCGCATTCCTTCCCAGCCGTGACGATCCCGCATACTCCCCCAAATTCCCAGCCACGAAACAACTTACGCGTGAACAACGGTCACTCGGAAACCTTAACGATTATAGTGCTGTTGAGTTTTTGACCGTGACAGAACCCCGCAAGAACCGTGTGATTCGGCTTTTACTATGCGTCCTGTCTGGCCTGCGTCTCGATACCTAAAGAGCGACATGGCTTGGCGTTTGACCGTTTGTGTGACCGATTGACCCACGATCCACACGGCCCGATTCTCTCAAAACAGTACGTTTTGCAAGCCGAGACGTTGCGTCCGTCATGACGAGGCTTCCCGGCCCGCGATCACGATGAATTTGATTGACACGGTCTGATGCCGCGAGGCTGAACGTCTTACTTCTGACTGTGTACAGTTTAAGGAACGCGCCCTGGTGTTCTCGCACGTCCTACCGAAACGAATCGATCACTGGATTCTGCTCATCGCGATCCTGACGCTTCCGTTCTTTTATCTCGAATCCAAAAAGCTTCCCTCGAATAATGATGTTCAGACCTGGCTGCCGGTCAATTCTGCGGTCCGCGATCAATACGAACTCTTCAAGGCTGACTTTGGCAACGACGACTTCGTCATCCTTGGCTTAGACACTTCGAAGAACTCTCCTGAAGCCATCGAAGCCATCGCCCGACGTATCGAGCATCTGCCCGTCGTCAAAACGGCTCTGACCAGCGATAAAATCGAAGCCAGCCTGACTTCTCTGGGCATGGCTCCTGAAGAAATCGACAGACGTCTCAACGGACTGTCTCGCTCGAGACTCGGAACTCACGAAGCCGTTCTCGTCTCCCCCGAATCCCGTCTCATGGCTCAGGATCCCCGGGCACTCATGAACGGTATTCACGAGGTCCTCGCCTACTGCAACGTCAACGAAAAAGACGTCCTGATGGCAGGTGGCCCGGTCATTGTCGAAGAACTCGACCGCCTCGGCGGGAGAGAAGCCAACGAAATCTTCTTTACGATTACTCTCCTGATCAGCGCCCTGATCCTTTATGTCTACCTGCGTGACGTCCCGCTGACCATTGGCATTATGGTCATCACCATCTGGTCGATCTCGCTGAACCTCGCGATCGTCAAATGGTTCGGCGGCGAAATGAACTTCATCATGGGCTCGCTCTCCGTGATGGTGATGGTCTTTACCATCGCTAATGCGATTCACGTCGTCCACTATTACCTCCTTGGTCTTTCTCGTGGCGAATCGCTGCAGGAAAGCCTGTGGCACGCCGCTCAACCCTTCATGATGGCTGCGATCACAACCGTCATCGGCCTGTGTTCTCTTGGTGTCAGTGAAATCGTTCCTGTCAATCAGTTCGGGTACTCTGCCTCCGTCGGCTGCATGATCTCGATCTTCGCGGCTCTGGTCTTTGTTCCAGCCTTGCTGCTGCAGCTTGACCTGACCAATGCCAAAGCTCGTTTCGAAGAAGCCCGCGCCGGTTTCGACTGGTATGTGGTCCTCCTTCGTCACCGCAATAAAGTCGTCTTCGCCAGTCTAGCGATCATTATTGTCGGCTCCCTGGGTCTTCCTTATGTCCAGACCCGCATCGAGCCGCTCGACTTCCTTCCCAACAACAGCAAAGCCAAAACCGATCTCGCCCAGGTCGAAAAGCACTTCGCCCCCGTTGACGTCATTGAGATGGTCGTTGACTTCGATGGCGAGAAGGGCGAGTTCCTCGATAAGCTCCGCGTCATCCAGGGTCTTCACAAGCAGGTTTCGTCGCATGAGGACGTGATGCTCGTCACCTCCGCAGCGACGATGTTCCCTTCGGAACTCCCTGCCGACCTGCGTGGCGTCAGTCAGATGCTCAAAAACGCCCAGTCTATGCAGGGTGAGAACATCGAATATGTCACCCCCAACCTTCGCTTCTGGCGACTCTCGGCCCGGATTGATGAACGCGACGTCGGACGTCAGCAGACCATCATCAACCAGCTCGCAGAGATGACCAAAGATCATCATGTCACCTTCACAGGCCTGACTCCACTCCTCAAAACGGCTCAGCTCGCTATCTTCCATGGCTTCTGGGAAAGTTTTGGATCTGCCTTCCTGCTCATCAGCGTCATCATGGTTCTTGGCCTGCGTTCCTTCTGGCTAGGCTTCATGGCGATGCTTCCCAACGTGACCCCGGTTTCGATTCTCTTCGGGATTCTCGGCTGGGTCGGAACGCCTCTCGATATCGGCATGATGATGACCGCCAGTATCGCCCTGGGCATCTCTGTCGACGGGACCTTCCACTTCATGGTGAACTATCGTCACGCCCTCAAGCAGATTCCCGGCAACCGCACACGAGCTGCACACTATGCTCTCCAGGAAGCCGGCAGCCCGATCATTCAGGCCGCCGTGATTTCCAGTCTGGGAATGCTTGCACTCACGTTCAGTACTTTCGGCCCGACCTTCCGGTTCGGCATGATGATGGCTGCGATGCTGATGACGGCCCTTCTGGGAAGCATCATTTTCCTCCCTGCCATCCTCTGTTTAGGGTGTCGCGGTCGTATTGACGAAGCGCTGCCTGCTCCTGCCACTATTCTATCCTTCCTGGCTTCCCCACCTGATGAAACCAAATCCGACGCCCACCCTGCGGAAACCAAGCCCGTCGCGGCTGCTGGTTAACGCCATAAATACCTACTTATCAATGATTTGCAAGACTTTCTGGAGACCACCCCCATGGCCTAATATTCAGAAATTGTAAAAATCTCATTGTCATATCCTCTTAATAAGTTTACCGTTATATCCAAATTGGTTGCTCACACGCTCATCAATGGCTGGGTCGCTTTTTGATGATGACGTTCGACAACATTTCCCAACGAGCCAGATGAAGTGACATAGACTTCCGAGGTCAACGCCTGGAGTCTG
Organism: Lacunimicrobium album; assembly: GCF_052161635.1. Classification (GTDB taxonomy): domain Bacteria; phylum Planctomycetota; class Planctomycetia; order Planctomycetales; family Planctomycetaceae; genus SXPC01. The sequence continues at coordinate 3,542,959 of NZ_CP197413.1, read as the reverse complement.
GACTGGCAATCGCTTTTGGGGTTGTCGTTTTTCCCCTTTTGAGGTTTCAAATCTGCTTATGAATTACCTTCTCATGACGGGCGCTACCGGTCTCCTCGGGCGCTATCTGGTTCGCGATCTCCTCCTCGCCGGCGTACCCCTCGCTGTCGTCGTTCGCGGTTCTCGTCGTACGTCCGCCAAGGACCGTGTCGAAGCGATGATCCGCTACTGGGAAGAGCAACTCAAACGCGAACTGCCACGCCCAATCGTCCTCACCGGCGACCTGACCGAACCTCTCCTGGGTCTCTCGACTGACGAACAGGAATGGGTCATCTCTAACGTCGAATCCGTTCTTCACAACGCCGCCAGCCTCTCCTTCGTCAGCACCGGCCGCGAAAGTGAACCATGGCGTTCCAACGTCGATGGAACTCAGAACGTCATCGACCTCTGCAAACTCGCCAACATCCGCGAATTCCATCACGTCTCGACCGCCTACGTCGCTGGTCTGCGTGAAGGTGTCTGCAAAGAAAATGAACTCAACGTCGGTCAGCAGTTCGGCAATCCTTACGAAGAGAGTAAGGTCATGGCCGAAGAAATGGTCCGCGCACCGGGCCTGTTCGACAAGCTGACGGTCTATCGCCCAGGGATCATCATCGGCGATTCCGTGAACGGGTTCACGACCACCTTCCACGGTTTCTATGCCGCTCTTCAGTTGTCTTACACACTGAATCGCGCCATGAATGCTCCGGACCATACGGGCATGGGTTACCGTGAGCAGGTCCGTATGACTCTCGACGGTACCGAATCCAAGAACCTCGTCCCCGTCGACTGGGTCAGCGAAGTCATGGTTCACATCATGCTTCAGCCGAAGTTCCACGGCGACACCTACCACCTCACCCCACGCCACCCCGTCACGACCCGCCTCCTGCGAGAAGTCCTCCAGGCGTCTATCGGGTTCTATGGCACCAACATGGTCGGCCACAACACCGTCATCGAAAACCCAACGCAGGTGGAAGAGCTCTTCTACGAGCACATCCATGTCTACAACTCCTACTGGCGAAACGACCCGACGTTCGACACCAGCAACGTCACCCGCGTCGCCCCTCACATTCCATGCCCTCACGTCGACCTGGAACTCCTGATGCGCCTCTCTCAGGTCGCTATCGACATGGGCTTCCAATGGAAAGACAAAACAACAAAATCCCGCGAATCAGTCAGCGTCTAATCACCGCCCTGAATCTCGACTAATAAAGAAAAAGGCTGTCCCCCGGGGCAGCCTTTTTTCGTTCTAAAGGCGAGCGGGGGGTGTCAACCCCCTGTCCTATGTGCCGACAACTTAACTCACCACCCGGAGTACGCGATAGCCTCCCCATATCCCTTCTTCCCCAATCGCAACCACTCGGAATACTCAATCAAAGTATCTCCACGAGAAGCACCGCTCAAGCACGTCACCAGAATTCTCACAGCAAAATAAAGTTCCAGATTGCTTCTGGAAATGTCTATACTGTTTCATTCCTTTCCCGACGGAAAAAGGTGGTCGAGTCTCCAAGACCGGGTGAGGAAGGCCCTCGAATTGTAATACTGCACGCAGCCACAGATTCAACCCTTTCTCTCTTTAACAAGCCTGCTCCCATGAACCTCAAGCTTGTCCTTCTCGTCTTCTCGCTGCTCCTTCCCACCCACGCCTTCTCCGAAGATGCGCTTCCCGAAGCCAAGCTTCTCCCTTCCAAAACTATTGCGCTCGGTACTGCTAAACCTGCCAAAATCCTTGCCTACAAGCCGCTGCGCGACTTTATCGAAACCAGCCTGCTCTTTGATTCCCAGGACATACAAAGCCCCTTCACCTTTCACGACTTCACCAAAGTCGATCGCATCACCATTGCCATTGACCAGCCCTTGATCAACAAGATGGCTGCCTCGGATGGTTTCACCGTCCGACAATTGAAAACCCGCGCGATTCCCGAAGTCAACAGTCTCCGTCAGATCAGCAAGGCGATGCTCGAATACTGTGAACAGTTCGACCGCTTCCCACGCTACAACGGCGACGCGGGTGGTCGATCGACAGGCCTCAGTTGGCGTGTCCACCTGCTCCCATTTCTGGGCGAACTCGAACTCTTCAAAAAGTTTCGCTTCAACGAGCCTTGGGACAGCGAGCACAACAAAGCCCTCATTCCTCTGATGCCCAAAGTCTATGCCGTTGAGGGCATCACCGAACCCGGCAAAACATCCATTCACGTCATCACCGGCCTGAATACGGTCTTCCCTCACAACGCACGAATCGGCACGGCGCGCTCTGAAATTACTGACGGTCTCTCCTCAACCTTCTTTGCCGTCATCGCCGATATTTCGACCGCGACCGAATGGACCCGCCCCGTGGGCATCGAGTACGACTCACTCACCCCCATGGAATGCCTTGGCAAAAAGTCCCCCAACGGGAACTGGGTCCTCCTCTGCGATGGCGGCATCCGACGTCTTTCTCCGCGTGCCCAGAATTCGGAGTTCGCAGCCTACGTCACGATCAACGATGCAAAGGTCCTCGAAACCGTACCCTTTCAGCATGACGTTCAGGCTCCCCTCAACCTGCCGCTCCCGACCATGATCCTCAGCTTCAACGAACCCTTCGACTTGAAGAAACTCGCCCCCCATACCACCGACAAACAATCCTTCAGCGAGTTTACTCTCTACAACTGCAATGGTGTCGGCGTTCTTCCAACGACATCCGAGAGCCCGACCACTTTCATCATCGCGGACACTGTCGACCTGCAGAACCGACTGAGAGCCGGCGCCATGTTCACGAGCAAACCCGATGCACTCCTCGAACATCTCGACGCGACTGCCGACGTTTCTTATGTCATCAATTTTCAATCGCAACGTTCCCTTGTTAAACAATACGTCGACCGCTCCCCGGAATTCATGACGCTCCTCGACTACGAACAACTCAGCCATCACGTCTGGTTCACTGAGCGAAAGCCCGGCGACCTCATCATGAAAGCCACGGCCACCTTTGCAACCCCCAGGATGGCAATCACGAAAGCCGACGAAGTCACTGTTCAATCGAAACAGCTTCAGTCACTCGTCCCGACACTCATTGGCGAGAAAGTCAGTGAGAGCACTCGTCAGCTCATCATCGACCTGGCGACGATCAAAGTCGAACGCGCTGGCGACAAGGTCATCACCTCGATCGCTGCCCCCGCAGGCATTGAAGAGCTGCACGATCAACTCACCCCCATCTTCGCCCAGGCCGCCAAAACCGTCGAACAAACCCGGATCAGCGACAACCTCCGCATGATCTGCAAAGCCATGAATGAGTTTCACAACAAACACGACCGCTACCCATCCACAACCAGCGGCGTCGACAAAGCCATCAAAGGCCTTAGTTGGCGGGTCCATATTCTTCCTTATCTGGGCGAACAGGAACTCTACGACAAGTTCCACCTCAACGAATCCTGGGACAGCCCCCACAACCTGACTCTGACCGAACGCATGCCCAGCGTCTTCAAGTCCCCTGGCATCACCGTCAGCAACAAGACCTGCATCCACATCCTCACGGGCGATGGCACCCCCTTCGACAACGGCAAGTTTCCACGCCTCACCGACTTTAAGGACAGCTTGGCCAAAACCATGATCATCGCCGTCGGAGCCCCCGAGAAAGCAGAGGTCTGGACCAAACCCGGCGGCCTCGAACTCGACATGCGAAAACCCGTCCGCTCCCTTGGCGACTTCGACGAAAAACCAACTCTCGGCATCACCGCCGACGGCACCATCAAAGAAATCACTTTCAACTACCGCGCCGTCGACATGCGAAACCTCGTCAGGAACAAACAAGAAGACTAATCCCCACATATTCACGTAGCCTGCATACCTCCCATCTCCCCCCGGGAGAAGGTGCCCGAAGGGCGGATGAGGGGAACGCGCCAGTATTCCTGCTATAAATGAGCCGAACATGGAGGGCAAAACGCCACTCCATTCTTCTTCCCCACTCATGACTCGCCCCTCAAAACTCAAGACTCCTTTTATCCCTCCTTCCTCTCCCCCTATAATACCCCATCAAACCCCCACCCCGCGGAGAGCCCCTCGAATGCGCCTGCCACTCCTCATCTTCCTTATCTCGTGTGCCACTGGCTATGCCAGTGCTTCTCTGTTGGCAGCTGACACCCCGCTCCTCACCAACACTCGTCAACTCACCTTCGATGGCAAACGCGCTGGCGAAGGTTACTTCAATCACGATGGGAGTCTGCTCGTCTTTCAGAGCGAGCGGAAAGACTCGAACCCGTTTTTTCAGATCTATCTGATGAACCTGGAGGACGGGGATATTGAAGCCATTTCCCCCGGCGTGGGGAAAACGACGTGCGCGTGGATTCATCCCGATAATAACCGCGTCCTCTTCTCCAGCACGCATGAAGATCCGAAGGCGGCTGACAAACAGAAGGAAGAGTTCGAACTCCGCGCTTCGGGCAAAGAACGCCGTTACTCCTGGGACTACGACGAGCATTACGACCTGTACGCCTACGACCGCGACACCAACAAATACACCAACCTCACCAACACCAAAGGCTACGACGCGGAAGCGTCTTACTCGCCCGATGGCGAATGGATCGTCTTCGCCTCCAACCGTCAGGCTTACGATGGGAGTCTTGATGAGGAGGGGAAAAAGAAGTTCGAAGTTGATCCCGCCTGGGCGATTGATCTCTACATCATGAAAGTGGACGGGACGGAATTAAAACGTCTCACTGACTCCCCAGGCTACGACGGCGGACCCTTCTTCTCACCTGACGGCAAATCAATCTGCTATCGTCACTTCGCCGAGAATGGCGCGACCGCTGAGATTATGACGATGAACATCGCCGACGTTTCCAAGCAGCCAGTGGCTGGCACTCCGAAGCAGCTCACCAAGCTCAACGCCATGAGCTGGGCTCCCTACTATCATCCCAGCGGCAAGTACCTGATCTTCACCACCAACCTCCATGGCTTCAATAACTTCGAACTCTACATCGTCGACGCTGAAGGCAAGAAAGCCCCCATCCGCGCAACCGAGACAGAAGGCTTTGACGGGCTGCCGGTTTTTTCTCCCAAAGGGGACCAGCTCGTCTGGACCAGCAACCGCACGACCGGCCAGAAGTCTCAGCTGTTCATCGCCAATTGGAATCATGAAGCGGCGCTGGCGAAACTTGGCTTGATCTCGACCGAGACGGCTTTTGAAGATGTCGATGCGGCTGTCGAGGGAAACAAGAAAGCCAACCGGGCTGAGATTCTCCCGGTCGACATTGCTCGTCACGTCGAGTTCCTGTGTCGCACTGATCTGGCGGGGCGTCTGACGGGCACGGAAGGGGAACGCAAAGCGACGGCTTATGTCGCCAGCTATTTTGAAGATCTTGGCTTTAAGCCCGAAGGAAGTAGTGACAGCTATTTCCAGAACTTCGAATTCACGGCCGGCATTGATCTCGGCCCGAAGAATCACCTCGAAATCACTGGCCCCGAAAAAGGCGCTGGCAAAGTGACCCTCGAAGTAAAGAAAGACTGGCGACCCGTCTCCTTCTCCAAATCCGGCGAACTCCCTGAAAGCAAAGGCGTCGTCTTCGCTGGCTACGGCCTCGTCGTTCCCAAAGCGGATGGCCAGGAAGAATATGACTCTTACGTCCACCTCGACGTCAAAGACAAGTGGGTCGTCATGTTCCGCTTTCTGCCCGAAGACGTTACCCCCGAGCGAAGACAACAACTCGCCCGCTACGCTGGCCTTCGTTATAAAGCGATGACTTCCCGCGACCTCGGCGCCGCCGGCATCATCATCGTCAGTGGCCCGACGTCGAAGGCGAAATCCCAACTCGTTCCTCTCGACTCCGATGGCTCCTTCACCGGCGGCAGTATCCCTCTCGTCAGTATCACTGACGACGTCGCGACTCAACTCCTCAAGTCTGCTGGCAAAGACATTGCTACTCTTCAGAAGAAACTTGACAACGGCGACCTCGCCATGGGCTTCGAACTTCCCGGCGTGCAGATCAGCGGCTCCGTCGACCTCGTCCAGGAAAAACGCACTGGACGCAACGTCCTGGGGCGTCTTCAAGTCGGCGAACAGCCTACGACGACGTTCGTCCTCGTCGGTGCTCACATCGATCACCTCGGCAATGGTCGTAGCAGTTCGTCGCTCGCCAAGGATGATGAATCGAATCTCATTCACTTCGGGGCTGATGACAATGCTTCCGGCGTCGGCGGGATGCTGGAGATTGCTGAGTACCTCGCGGATCAGCAGGCGAAGGGCAAACTGAATTCCAAGCACGACATCGTCTTCGGTGCCTGGTCAGGCGAAGAACTCGGCCTGCTCGGTGCCCACCATTACATCGACGCCCATGGCAAAGACATCATGAACGCGGCCCACTCCGGCCTGATCGGGCTCGACTTCCAGCGGGCGATTGTCGCTGCCTTCAACCTCGACATGATCGGTCGTATGACCGACAACCTTGTGCTCCAGGGGATCGGGTCCTCTCCGATCTGGCGGTCGGAGATCGAACAGCGTAATGTTCCTGTCGGCCTCAACCTGACTCTTCAGGATGACTGCTACCTCCCCACCGATGCGAGCGTCTTCTATATGGACGGCATTCCGATCCTGTCCGCATTCACCGGCTCGCACGAAGATTATCACACGCCGCGTGATACCCCTGAGAAACTGAACTACGACGGAGCCGTCAAGATTTCCAAGCTGATGGCCTTGATCACGAAGTCGGTCGCCCAGAAGCAGGAACTCCCCGCCTACACCGAACAAGCGAAACCTCAGGACCAGGTCCGAGCGAACCTGCGAGCGTATCTTGGGACGATTCCTGACTACGCAGCCGAGGTGACCGGTGTGCAACTTTCGGGTGTTACCAAAGGCGCTCCAGCTGACACGGCCGGTCTCAAGCAAGGGGACATTATTACGGAGTTGGCTGGCAAAAAAATCGACAACATCTATGACTACACCTACGCGATCGAAGCCCTCAAGATCGGCGATGAAGTGACTGCGAAGATCAAACGTGGCAGCGAGTTGCTCGAGTTAAAAATCACTCCCGGTTCCCGCGATTGATCTCGCATCGAGACAGTTCCCTGGCTTGAGGATGCCCTGCAGAAACGAAAAGAAACACGATCATTCTCAATCGATCGTGTTTCTTTTCTATTAAGTCGCTGCGACTAATCGTCTCGGGTACAGCATTTACTTGTCGAGTAATTTTTTACGCAAGTGGGCCTCGATGTCGCGGGGCGACTGGTTGGCGATTTCGAGGTCGAACTCAGCGGTAATGAGTTTGGCCAGAGGACCGCTGCATTTCTTGCGGAGTGTTCCCAGGAGGAGTGACGGAGCAACAATAACCAGTTTCTCAAACTCCTGATGATTTCGACCGGCTTCGAGTGCTTCTAAAGCTAAATCGGCCATGTCATTGGCTCCCTGATGGCGGACATCGGTCGTCGGGTCGCCACTCACGCGAGACCCATCGTCGCCCATGAAACGGCCCGGTTTATCCGTATTGATTTCCTGAGCCTTCTTACGACCGTCAGGGTTGTCCAGGGTCTTGACGAGCTCGAGGTCGGAGAGATCATTTTTGGACGTTCGGAAAAACAGGGCATGGGCACGATCGGCGACGAGAATCCAGGTCACGGTGGCTGTTTGAGCACTCATAGCGGTCTCCACTAATGTCGGAATTGTTCCTACAGCAACGCTGCGTAAGCAGTACTCAATACAAATATCATACCTGATCGCCTGATATCGACGTATTTCTGAGGATTTCGCCGCAAATGCGCGGAGTGGGTTCGTCTATGCCTGATCGCATCAAGACGTTACAGTGGTGTTTTGTCAGGAAAACTGTTCGGGAATGGGAACATGAAGTCTGTGGATAAGCATTTCGCCCGGCGGGCCTTGGAAGTGCTCGCTGTCATCCTGGTCATCGTTGTGGCTGACCAGGCGTCGAAACTGTGGGCGGTCGAGACACTCAAAGGTGAGCCGATGACGTCTTACCTGGGTGACGTGTTTCGCATCGTCTATGCAGAAAACACCGGTGGCTTTTTGTCGCTGGGAAGTACGCTGCCTGCTGCGGCCCGGTTCTGGCTGCTGACGGTCATTAACGGCGTCGTGCTCACGATCGGGTTGACGTATGTGATGGCGTGGCGAAATCTCGGTCCGGTCATCTGGTGGGGAGTGACCTTGCTGGTGGCTGGCGGGATGGGAAATCTGATTGACCGGGTCCGACTGGAGGGGAGCGTCATCGACTTTCTCAACATGGGTATCGGGAATCTCCGTACGGGCATTTTCAACATTGCAGACATCGCAATTTCAGTCGGCGTGCTGCTGTTCTTCATGTCGTCGTTTGCAGTCGAGAAGAAGACGGAAAGTGGCGACTCCAAGACACGGGAGAAACCCGACTCTCATCCCAGTGATACCATCTCTCAAGGGATGGTCGGCTCAGCGGCTCAATAGTGAATACTTAAGGTGGCACAGACATTCCTGTCTGTGCGTACCATCTTCGGACAGACAGGAATGTCTGTCCCACGTCTGAGATTTGTCCAAACATGGTTGTCCAATATTTTCATATCGAGCAGGCGAACGTGGGAGGGCGAACCTCCGTGTGAGCCGCTGCTTTGCATTGCGAAACATCAGCGGTGAGCTGGACTTCGATGGCCTCGACGTCTCTGGCCTTCAGCAAACGATCCGATGTCGACTTGCTGGTGGAACAGTGCAACGCGGGACAGCGGCTCGGACGGAGCCTCGCCCTCCCGTGGGTGCATGCGAGAGTTTTCAAGCAGCTTCACAGAAGTGAGAGTGAGTGTGGAATCAGTCATGCAGAGCATTTGTCTGTTGGCAGCAGGGACGGCGGGAGCCGCAGCCGTTGATTGGCAGGATCTGATTTTGTCCGGTGGCGGAGCAATCGGGTTCGTCATCATGGCGCTCAGCCTGTTTGTCGGCTCGCTGGTCATTCAACAGTTTCTCTATCTGCGAACAGAGAATCTTGCACCGACGGCGATGGTCGAAGACCTGCGAAAGCTAATCGATCTCAGGCAGGGCCAACGTGCGGTGGCGATTTGTCAGGAGAATCCGTGCTTCCTGGCGTCGGTGGTCGAAGCGGGGTTGAGAGAAGTCGACCTCGATTACGAGCATGTCGAGAAGGCGATGGAGGAGGTCGCGGTCGAGCAGTCTTCCAAGCTGTATCGACGACTGGAATACATCAACATCGTCGGCACCATTGCTCCGATGCTGGGTCTTTTGGGAACTGTCTGGGGAATGATCCTGGCGTTTGCGGAGTTCGCAGTACGCCCGAATCCATCCGTAGGGGAACTGGCCCCGGGGATTTATCACGCCCTCGTGACGACGATGTTTGGCCTGACGGTTGCGATCCCCTCGATGTTTGCCTACGGCCTGTTGCGCAACCGGGCGGAAGCAGTCATCGTGGAAGCATCGTTGCGGGCTCAGAGAGTCTTCTCGGGCTACAAGCGGATGAAGTTCAAGTCGGCTCGCAATGCAGCTGTGAAAGTGACTCACGAAGTTTCGTCGGAAGAAGAACCGACGGCTGTGGAACTGTAGCGTGAGGGCGAATGGATGAAAATTCCCTGCCAGAATCGACGCAGCGAGATTGAGTTCAGCCTGACCTCAATGATCGATATCGTGTTCCTGCTGATCATCTTCTTTCTGGTCGCTTCGCATTTCGTCACCGGTGCGAATGAAGAGACGATTCAGCTGCCCCAGTCATCGCTATCCCAGGTTGATCACGACGAGAAGAACACCGTCGTCATCACAGTGACGGAACATGGCTACTCGATGAATAAAGAGCCGTTGTCGCTGGATCAACTGGTCGCAAGAATGGAACTGACGGAGAGTCAGAATGACAGCGACGAGCCGATTGAGTGGAAAGTCAGAACAGATGCGAAAGCACAGTATCGCCTGATCGAGCCGGTGTTAATTGCGTGTGCAAGGCTGCCAAATGCGAAGATGAAGCTGGCGGTTGAAGGCAGGAAGTAGAGATACGGGGTCGAGAAGTCATGGGCTTAGAAATTAAAGGATTCTCGACAATTCTACGGATTTCGTTGCCTCGTCCTCCAGTAGCCAGGAGTTCGACGCTCGTGTGCGACAGCTAATACGAGCAGGCTTTGAGCATCTAAAATCTCGTAGATGATTAAATACGGGAACCCATCAAGCTTAAGCCATCGGCAATTTTCTTTTGGGTAGAGGGGCAGGCTGCTTGGCATGCTTTTAATGCGGGAAAGTGCATCGTCGATTTCGTCCACAAACCGATTCGATACATCAGACCCTGCTTCGCGAAGATACCAACGTCTTGCCTGACGAAATTCCTTTGCGGCATCAGAGTCGAAGATAATTTTCGGTGAAGACTTTTTAGGCATCTATCTCACTCTTGAGTTCTTCCCAAGAGATACCACGACTAGGATCGTTTCGATATGCCTTTCTGCGTCGTTCCAGTTCATTCAACCAGAGTTCTTCATCAGCATTTGCGATATCTGGATTCATGCTTTGCAGTATTTGCGCGACAACTGCCAAGCGGTCTTGCTCCGAAAGGTGCAGAGCGGCTGAGACAACTTCTTCGGCTGTTTGTGACATAGGTGCTCCTGGATAAAATACGGCCCTCATTTTAACATTGGGTTTGCTTGCGATCTATTCTCATTTTCAATGAATAAGAATTCGGAGTCGTCGTAATTTCCCTCGGTGCATTAGCTGGATAGCAGAGTTCCCTCATCCGACCTCGGCTGTATTCATATGCGAACCTGAGGTTCGACTCGGCCACCTTCTCCCCGGGAGAGAAGGATCAGAATGAATGCTACGCATCCAGCGTGACATCGCCTGTCGGGTGTGCCTGGCAGGTGAGGATGAAGCCGGCGGACTGGTCTTTCGCGGTCAGGGCGTCGTGGAATTCCATGTGGACCTGGCCGGAGAGGAGTTTTTGTTTGCAGGTGCCGCAGACGCCTGAGCGGCATTCGAAGGGGAGGTCCAAGCCGGAGTCCTGGGCGGCGTCGAGAATGGTATCGCCTGGTTTGCAGATGATGGACTGGCCGGACTTCGCGAGCGTGATGGTGACGTCGACTTCGGCTGGCTGAGAGGGATCGGTGGCATGCGTGGCGTCCATATCGTCAGCGACTTCCGGCGCGGACGGTGGGGAGACGAAGGCTTCCAGCTCGATCTGTTCGCGTTTAACGCCGTTGTTGGTCAGCAGGTCGATGGTGGCGTCCATCATGGGCTCGGGGCCGCAAAGGTAGATCGGCAGCTGTCGGAAGTCAGGAACATACTCTTCGAGCATCTCCAGGCTGACACGTCCGCGTGCTCCCTGCCACATTGTTTCCAGAGGAGCGCGTGTCAGGGTCAGGCAGAGATTGAGACGGGGCAGGCGAGCGGTCAGTTCTTCAAATTCATGTTTGAAGATGAGATCTGCTTCGGACTTGGCGACGTAGAGGAAGTGGACCGTTCCCTCCCAGCCTTCGTCGGTCAGGTAGCGAGTCATCGACATCAAGGGCGTGATCCCGACGCCGCCAGCGATAAGGAGGACGGAGTCGTGTGTCTTGCCAGTTGACGTAGTCCCATTGAACCAGAAGTTCCCTGCGGGAGCAGCCAGACGCAGGAGGTCACCGGTCTTGAGAGTATCGTGAAGGAATCGCGAGACGAGTCCCTCTGTTTCACGCTTGATCGTCAGCTCAATGAACTCGCGTTGCGAGGGAGCAGATGCAATCGTGTAGCTGCGGGAGATCTTCTTGCCCTCAATGATGAGTTGCAGCGTGACGTACTGGCCGGGGTAATGTTCGAAGGGAATTTCCCCGGTTGGGTGGACTAGCCTGAATGTCTTGACGTTGTGAGTTTCCTGCTTGATGGAAGCGATCTTCAGCTCGCCGGTCCAGAATTTTTTCGCTTTGGCTTTGGCAGCGACGACTTTCTTCGACTTCGTAAACGGGAACAGGAAGAAGCGAGAAACGAGCAGAACACCAAGGACGACGGCGTAGGCGATTGGCTTTGCCTTGTCGGCTTTGACGAGCCAGATGTAATGAATGACGCCGAACGCCGCGATGAAGTAAGTCAGGCGGTGCAGCAGCTTCCACATCTTCGGGCCGAGCAGGTCAATCATGCGGGACGCGGATGTGACTGCCAGCGGGATCATGAGAAGGAGAGCAAGGAGTCCGGGTTGCAGGTAGGGTCTAAGGCTGACTTCTTCGAATGTACTCGTCAGCGACATTTGACGGTCGTAGACGACATAGATGCCGAAGTGGACGAGACCATAGAAGAATGCATACAGCCCGAGAACTCGCCGGATGCTGACAAGGGCGTTCCAGCCGAACAGGGCGCGGATGGGCGTCACCGCGACCGTCAGCATCAGGAACATCATCGACGCGGCTCCGGTGATATGGATCGCGTGATTGACGGGGTTAGGCCCGAGGTTGTTGGTGTAAGACTGCAGCAGTAAGAGCAGCAGAGGGATGATGCCGTTGATGTAAGCGAGTGACTTGAGGAACTTCGCATCGGACATGACGGGCGTCATGCGAGCAGGTTTTGGCGTAGGAGCAGTGGTGGTTGACATGGTTGTCTATCTGAGGTTGTTAAGTGGCTTTTCGGGAGGGCGAGGCTCCGTCCGAGCCGCTGCTATGCGTTGCGAAACTTGAACAGTGAAGTCGATGGCATCAATCCCGATTCCTATCGTCCAATGCTCCGATGCCTGGTTGCAAGGAGCGTCAGCGGCTCGGACGGAGCCTCGCCCTCCCGGGTGAAGAATCAGAAATTCTTCTTCAGGTCCAACCCGTTATACAGGTGGGCGACGTGTTCGCCGTAGCCATTGAACATCAGGGTCGGGCGACGTCCACCTTCGCCGATGCGTTCTTCCGTTGCCTGGGACCAGCGCGGGTGCGGGACGCCAGGATTGACGTTAGCATAGAATCCGTACTCCTGTGGAGCGAGCAGGTTCCAGGTGGAGGGAGGTTCTTTGTCCGTGAGAGTAATTTTCACGATCGACTTGATCCCTTTGAAACCATATTTCCAGGGGACGACCAGACGGATCGGTGCCCCATCCTGCGGCGGCATTTCTTTGCCATAGAGTCCCATCGCGAGCAGAGTCAGCGGGTGCATGGCTTCATCGAGGCGGAGGCCTTCGACGTAAGGCCAGGGGAGAACCGCACGTTTCTGGCCGGGCATGCGGGTCGGGTCAAAGAGGGTTTCGAAGGCAACGTACTTGGCTTCCGCTTTCGGCTGGACGGCATCGAGGAGAGCGGAAAGTTGGAAGCCGTTCCACGGGATGACCATCGACCAGGCTTCGACACAGCGCATTCGATAGATGCGTTCTTCGAGTGGGGCCAAAGCCCTCAGTCCAGCGATATCGAAGGTTTGAGGTTTGTCGACAAGCCCACCAACTTCGAGCTTCCAGCCTGCGGTGGAGAAGTTCTTCGCAGCGGGGGCGACCCCTTCTTTACTTGTCGTGAATTCGTAGAAGTTGTTGTAATGAGTGATGTCATATTCGGGCGTCAGCGTCTCGTCGACGAGAAAGCCTTTTTTGATTCTGTCTTCTTTGGTGAGCTCAATTGAGGAAGCAGAGGGCGTCGCCGTTGATTCGGCCGTTGTTTGCACGGTCGTGGGCGGGCTGGGCTCGAGGGGAGCCGTTTTCGCCCCTTCGCCTTCGGGTTCGGTCGAGAAGTGGTACAGCGCGCCGGTGGTGATCACAGTCCCGGCAGTGATCGCGGCTTTGAGAAAGCGACGACGGTTGACGTAGGCGTCGTAAGGAGTCACCTCGTCATTGAGGGGGTTGTGTGTATTCATGGTGCTTCACGTAGGCTGCGTGTCGAAAAAGTTAGTTGGCTGCCATTATCTCAAACGAGGGGGCGATGTTGCTAGTCGAAAAGGTGACGAGATGAGGCGCAATAAGGATTTAAGGATCACCAATGAAAAAAGGGAAGGCTGTCTAAAGACAACCTTCCCTCACAAGACTCCGTTCATCGTGTCAATATTGCTGATTACCAGCAGCATCCACCACCACGGTGAGCGCGGCGGACACGGCGATGACGTCGGCCATCGCAGCCACAGTCATTGTAGACTGGTTGGCCACAGCCGCAGTCGGCTTGTGGGTAGATTGGTTGTGGGTAAACAACTGGTGCTGGTGCAGCAGAGCAGCCACAGCCTGATTGCATGACGTAGCCAGTGGTCCCAGCAGCCATCGGGACGAGGTTATCGCCGACTGGCTTCATGGTTGTACGGTTTTGATTCTGATAGCTGTCTTGCATGTAAGGATCGCTGGTGACGACGCGACCATTTTCGGCGTACGTTTGTTGTTGTGGTTGTTCGCCGAGCCACATGGTGCGGGTGTATTGCTGACCGCCCCGTTCGTAGACGATCGTGGCTTGAGAATCACGTGGCGTGTTCATCAGTGCTTCGTTAAAGGCTTGTTGATCGTTGAAATCGCGGTTGTTGTAGCGGACAATGCGATCGCCGCGACGCAGTCCCATACGGGCAGCTGCACTATCACGGGTGACATCCTGGACAACAATGTTGTCGGTGTTCTGATCGATGGTCAGGCCGAGTTGGTTGTCTTCGCGTGCTTCCTGACGGACTTCACGGTTTTCTTCGCGTTGTTCCTGTCGCATTTCGCGATCAACAGGTTGGTTCTGGCGAACAGCTGGTGTTTCGGCATTGATGCGTGCATCAGCAGGAACGTTGGCGTTCACGTCCACTGAGGCGTTGTCTTGCAGAGGTGCTTTGACCTGTGCGTCTGGGTTGCTGTTTTGCTCGGCACGGGTTGCTCCGAAGTTCACTTCAGATTGTGCTTCCGTGCTGACGCCACCAGTGGGGGCGTTTTGAGCAGAAGCAGTGGCAGCGAAGGCGGCCGTGATCAGTGCGATTCCGCAGGTGTGCATCAAGGGTCTCATAGGAGGCTCCTGGTGAGGCGCCCGGGGTGATGGATGTTCCCGAACGCGGTGTTATGGATGTGTCAGAGACTGACTGACGAACTGGCATCTAAGCTGTTGCAACGGTTGTGCCAGTCAGGCAAGGGGAATAAGTCAAAGTCTGAGTAATTGGCGGAATCTGTTGAAAGCAAACGAAAAAACGTGTTGACTTTATTTTTAGTGTCGGGTTACCTCGGTGGCCTGTTGAAGCCTTATTGTGCGGTGAGCGTTCAGGACGAACTACGAGCAGGCATGCTGATCCGACTTTTCATCCGACTGCGATAAGAAAATGCGGAACACGGAGAGCTTTCAACTCGGTTGACAACTTGCCGCCTGGGCGGCATAATCCCCGATTCATTGTTTTGACGACACATTCCGTAGATACCGTAGAGCTGAAGTTGTAAGCACATGGCCTCAAAATCTAAAATCGCGAAGATGAAGAAGTTTGAAAAGCTGGTCCACAAGTACGCCGCCAAGCGAAAAGAGCTGGTCGCTGCTGGGGACTATGTCGGTCTGCGTAAGCTGCCACGGGCTTCTGCTCCTTCTCGCCTGCGACGCATCTGCCAGATCACTGGCCGTCCACGTGGCAACTACCGCAAGTTCCAAATGTGCCGTAACATGCTGCGGGACATGGCTTTGGATGGTTTGATCCCAGGTCTGAAGAAAGCCAGCTGGTAGTTCGGCAGGGCTTAGACACTTTTGCATTCCGTTGCGGTTATCGCAACGAAGGGGCTTAGGTCTTAGCCGGAAGGGTTAAGTTCAGCTCATTTGAACACAAGAAGCCTCCGTTTTGACGGGGCTTTTTTGCTGCGCGGAATGGTCTTTGATTTATATTGGATATGGTATATAATGGACTTGTCATGGACGAGACATCTTCGCGAAAGCCATTAGTCTGGTTAGAAGGGGAAGTCAAAACTCCGCCGTTCTCAGCGAAGGCGCGATATGAAGCTGGAATGCTTCTTCGGCTGCTTCAGGAAGGTGAATCGTTGTCGATGCCACAAGCAGAACCAGTTCCCAGGATCGGACAACGCTGCGGTGCTCTTCGAATACGTGATGAAAGCCACAACTGGCGGATCATGTATCGAATCGATAGCGACGCCGTAATCGTGGTCGAAGTCTACGACAAGAAAACACGTCAGATTCCCGAACAGGTCATTAAGAATTGTCAGAAGCGACTTGAGCATTATGACTGGATCGTTGAGACCTCTCGCAGATCAAAGTCGAAGGGAAAAGGGAATGGATAGTTCAAAGAAGAAGGCACTTGAGAAAGCTGGCTGGAAAATTGGCGATGCTGCGGACTTTCTCCAGATGTCAGAAGAAGAACGGCAGTTGCTTGATGCCAGAGTGAAGCTGGCGATGGCAGTCCGTCAATTGCGTATTGCAAAGAACTGGACCCAGAAGACGCTTGGGGAGAAGCTCAATACAAGCCAGCCGAGAGTCGCAAAAATCGAGCGGGCGTCCGCAGACGTTTCGCTGGATCAACTCGTTCGCGCCTTTCATGCGGTTGGCGGGATGATGAAACTGGAGTGGAAGAGCGAGAGAGCACCAGTCGAGAAGAAAAGTCGTCGCAAGGATGTTTCAACATTGGTAGTTTCAATTTCGGAGTAGTGCGAATGAGTACTGCTTACAACTGCCTAAATCTGATCATTGAAGTTGGTCTTTGTTCATTTGCCACTATGGGGTATGGTTCGCCTCCGAATTGCTTTTCACGGAGGAGAGAATATGCAGGTTGTTTCACTGTTATTGCTCATGATGCTGCCCTCTGTAAATCCTTCAGAAGAGATTTTGGAGCGGGTAGATGTGTCTTCTGTCGCCGAGATGATCCCGGGTGAGACCTACACGTTTGCATCGACGATTCGATCGGAGTCAGGGCCATTCAGTCTTTATCACATTTCGTCAGTTGTTCGATATCATGGCGTTCTTTGGGAAAAAGATAGTGAGTCGTTGACCTTCGTGGGTGTTGAGAGGTTTGCTTCCAATAGTTTTGAAAGCGATTACTGGACGCTGCAAGTTATCGGTGACTACCTTCGTCCAGCGAGCACGAGCATTGAGATTCTTCCAGGCGATCTCACCTTTCACTTTGAAGATATGATGCAGGTAACATCAGGTCGGGCGTGGTGGAGCGGACCAAGACTAGGAATCGATTTCGATTTCAATGAGCAGGATGGAGAGGTTGTTACTGTTGTTGTTCAGTAACCGCTTTGTGGACCTCTTATGAATGCCAGCAGCGAAAACCATCCGTCTCACAAGCCATGGTCAATTTTGGGGCGGTTTGTCTTGGGGACCGTTTGTTGCTTTATTTTTCTGTGGAGCCTCCTGATTGGTGCGCTCATTGGTGACTCGCGATTTTATGCACAGCGATTCAAAGATCAGAATGCGATCGTTGTCCAAGCCGTCAAAGAACTCGGCATCGAAGAGAACACCAGGATTGGGCGGACCTCAACAGGGTTTCCGGAGATTATCGGGACGCTCTCTAGGCAGGAAATGAATCAACTCAGGCAGAAACTCGAAATAGAGTTTGGACAACCGCTTGCGTCGTTAGTTCTTGGGGAGAATTCTTCGCAACGAGTCATCGATACAACAGGCGTGTATCACACCGAGATCAATTTCGATGGGGAGGCTGAATGAGGAGTCTCTCATCCATCATCCCGCGAGTGCATTGGAGTTTGCTCACCCTGGGTATTCTCTCAATTGTCTGTATGGCTGGATTTCAGATCGGATACATCGTTGCATGGAGAGGGCAAATTTCTCAGAGGCGCATTGCCCAGGAAGAATTGATCAGACAGTGTTTGAAACACAACGGGCTGCGGACTGATATCGGAATATCATCTGATTGGAATGGATTTGTGAGGATCAATATTGATGCAATCCCGGAAGAGCGTCGGAGCCGATTGAGGCAAGATCTGACGAAAGCATTTGGTCGTCCGCTGGCAAGAGAGATGACACGGCAGGTGGGAACCGATTCTGAGATCTGACTCAAACCTCCGGGCAGTCATCCAGGCTCGTGTTGATCAGATCAATCATCTGTCGCAGTCGGCCAAGATCTCGCCGGTTGAAGTCGAGGATGAGTCTAGGCAGGTGGGCCAGGTGGGCGTCGTCGGCTTCGTGGGGGTGAGGGCCTGTTTTCTCGATCTTACCGGATTCCAGGATCGAGCTGAATTCATCGTTGAGGCGGGCGACGAAGTCATCGGGCGGGTCCTTGTGAAGACGCAGGACGAGCTTGCCGTTGACGTAGCGCATCGAGTTGTAGACGCAGTAAAACGTGAAGATCTCGCGGACTGCTTCGCCGACGTCGTCGGTAATTTTGTAAAGCGATGTGTCTTCGGGGGAGATCAAGCCTCGTTTGAGAAGTTGATTGTTGATGTACTCCTGGAAGTCTTTCCAGAAGGTATCGCCGGGGGCATCGACGCAGACGATCGGCATCAAGTCGCGCTTCCCAGTCTGGACGAGGGTGAAGGTTTCCAGGCATTCATCGAGCGTTCCAAAGCCTCCTGCGAAGAGGGCGATTGCGTGGACTTCTTTGACGAACAGGAGTTTGCGAGTGAAGAAGTACTTCATGTGGACGTTCTTCTCGTCGCCATCAATGATCGGGTTGCTGCCCTGTTCGAAAGGGAGCATGATGTTGACTCCCATCGCTTTCTCGCGTCCCGAGCCTTCGTGAGCGGCCTGCATAATCCCCGGGCCTGCGCCGGTCAGGACGTACCAGTCGTTCTTCGCCATGATGCGACCAAAGTGGACAGCCGCGTCGTACGCCGGATCACCCGCGCGGAGTCGAGCGGAGCCGAAGACGGTGACTTTTCGATTCCTGCGATACTTTTTGAAGATCTTGAACGCATACCGAAGTTCACGCAGCGTGCGTGAGAGGAGTTTCATATCGCCGATGGTAGCTTCATCCCGTTGAAGCTTATCGGCTGTCTCTTTGATCTCATTGACCAGTTTCTCGAGAGGCTCCAGAGGTAAGCCAAGGTCGCCTGGAATGACTTCCTGCTCAGAGACATTCGGACGGACGGGGACGTGTGGTTTGGACATGGGGGATAGTAATTAGGAATTGGTAATTAGAAATTGGCCGATCCGCTTCGCAGGATCAGAACGTTATTTGTTGCATGCTGTCGTGTCTGATGTGGAAATCAAAATTGGCCTTTTCTGGTTCCGGCTAATTTCCAATTTCTAATTCCCAATTTCCGTTCACGAGATCGCTTCGAGGGCTTCTTCGCGGGATTCGTAGATGGCCCAGAGGGTGTCGAGGGCGGTGATGTGGAGGAGTTCACGCGCCATTTTGCTGGCGCCGCAGATGACCAGTTCGCCGTTTCTGCTTTTAACGAATTTGTGACAGCGAAGAATGAGGGCCAGGAAGACCGAGCCGAAGTATTTCACTTCGCTCAAATCGAAAATGACCATCGGCACCTCGGCCTCTTTGAGAGGCGACATGACAATCCCGGCCGCTTGTTCAATCAGCTCCCAGCTCATCTGTTCGACATTGCTGGCGGGGACGATGATAATGACATCGCCGTGCCAGATCAGTTGGAAATCATCGTGCGTCTGCTTCATGAGATAAAACGTCCTTGAAGAAGAGAACCACAGATAAACACGGATTCACACAGATGCGAACAGGTCATGAGTCGTGAGGTCTGAGTCATGAGAAGTACAAATGGCGAATGCCTTTTTGACTTTAATTGTTTGGGTCTATCTGTACGAATCCGTGTTCTTCTTCCTCTCTGGGATCTCTGTGTACTCTGTGGCCATTTTCATCCGATCATAGACCATGCCATCAGGCCGGTCGAGCCAGGTTATCCAGGATTCGACCTTTTCGTGGAGCGTGCGAGCAGTTGCCAGCGAAGCGGGGCGTTGATTGGCTGGGACGAGTTCGTCGAGGCCGTTGAGGATTTCCTGTCGGACCTGATCGTTTCGTTCGGTCCAGAGCATTTTGACGAGCGAGCGAGCCGAGTCAGGAGACGCCATCTGCCGTAGCGCACGGACGGCGTCGATACGGACCCTGGGTTCGAGATCATAACTGAGTTTGGTCAGTTCTGCTTTGCCTTGAGGATCGCCGAGCTTCGCCAGCGCGACGACCGATGCCTGACGAACGCGTCGATCAGGATAGGTCAGGAGGGATCGCAGAGTCGCGCTGCTGGCGATGTCGCCGGTGTTTTGACTGGACATGCCGTCGATCAGCCAGGGGTGACCCGTGGAGGCAGCGGCGTTAATGGCAGACAGCAGAACGGCCGTCTCACTGGAGTTGAGAAGGTGAGCAATCTCGCTGGTGAGAGCCGTTGCGCGGTGACGCGTGACGTAATCGCAGCCGAGGATCTGGATGTCGGCCCAGGGAGAGCGAAGTGCTTCTCTGGCGATTTCCTGACACGAGGGTCGGGCATCCCGTTCAATCGACTGCATGATGTAACGCCAGACGAGGACATCGTATTCCTGCTTGAGACGCGCCGGGAGCTGAGACGTCACGAGTTCGGAGATGGTACGCTCGTCGCCGACGCGCTTGAGGTCGGTGGCAGCGGAGCGACGGGCCATGACGTCCGAGGACTTCAGGTCTGCCAGAGCAGCGAACTCGGGAAGTGCATGGACGAGGATGTCGGTTTCAAAGCGTTCGCGCACAGGGATCGGGAGTGAGCGGATACGCGATTCGAGGGAGCCGAGTTCGTAAGGCTTGAGGGACTTCAGGAGAGTGATGGCTTCGTCGTCGTTGGTCGGGACGTCGTCTTCGAGGCGTGCGATGGCTTCGAGGAGTTCGTCGCGACGCAGGGCTTCGTTAGTGCTGCGTTCGGCGGTCAAGATGGGCTGAGTCACGCGATCATAATGCGTCTTCACGGCATGGTTGACGGCGACCTGCTGGATCTCCTGCTGTCGCACGTCGATCGAGTCACGCCATTTTTCCAGCGTGATGTGAGCACGGGTGTAAGACAACTCGGCAGCTTCCTGGCGTGTCTTCACACTGCCGGCGCGGTAGGCTTCCATCCACACGGGTTGTGCCATTTCAACAGGCCAATCGCGAGTCGCTGACACGGCGGCAAGTTGAACCTGCAAGCTGGCATCGCTGGCCAGGGCGATCAGGAACGTCCCCGCGATAGCGTTGGGGTAGGCAGAGAGAGTTGTTGCGAGGGCTTCGCGAACTTTTTCAGACGGGTCCTTGATGAAAGGGCGAAGCTCGTCGAGCGAAAGTTTTGCCAGACCGTCCAAAGAAGCAACGCGGAGTTGCTCGGCTGTCTGATGCGAAGAGCTACGCAAAATCTCAATGGCAGCTTCCCGCTGCACAGGGTGATTCAACAGCTCGACAGAAGCATGGATGGCAGAGATTTTGACGCTGTAGTCAGAATCGTGAAGCTGGTGTTTGAGAATCTCGATCGCGCGTGGGTGGCCGGTTCTCGCGACGAATAATGCGAAGTATTTTCGCAGTTCGGTCGAGCGATCGTTTTCGAGGTCTTCGATCTTTTCAGGCCACATACTTGGCTGGTAAGCGATGGCTATCGGTTGCTGGTACGCATGAACCAGGCAGCCTTCGATCGCTGCGATCTTCAACTCCTTGGCGGCGGCCACTTTCTTGTCCGGGACAAACATGGACTGGACCATCGGAATGCGCGATGGTGTCAGTTCGGAACTCAGCGAGCGGATCAATTGAGCCTGGACGGTTGTCGTGAGCATGCTGTCTCGCAACATCAGCCCGGCTTCGGAAAGCCGATCGGCGGCTGTTCCCTGGCCGGTAGTGAGCAGGCTGCGGCACCAGGCTTCTGTCGCGGCGGCGCGAGAAGCCTCATTGAGAACGATCTTGCCTTTGTTCGTGACCGGAGCCGTCGAAGGAGCAGATGTCCCTGTGTTGAAGTCGAAATCAATGCCAACGCGATGTGGCTGCCACTCGCCAGTGAGCATGGCGTTCAGGAGGCGTTCTTTCTGTCGCTGGGTGAGAAGAACATTTTCGGACGCAAGAGTGACAATCGCCTGCAAGGCAACGAGGTCGTCCTCGTTGGCGATGCGTTTGAGTGAAGCGATCACCCGATCAGCGCGATCGGTCGAGAGGAGAGTGAGCGGGTCTTCGAGGTCGACCAGCTCTACAGGGACGTCCTGAGCTGGCTCCGTCGCTGGTGCTGCTGGAGCATCAGGGGACTGGCCTCGGACTTTCGGATCATCGAGTGATTTTGGCAGAACCTTGGGGAGGCCGAGGATCCAATAGGTCTGGCCATCGCGAGCCGCAGCTTCGGGGGTCCAGTCGGGGCGTTTCTTCCAGAGCGGGTGCTGCAGGCGATCACTGAGTTGACGATCCCAGTTGGCATCGAGCGGGTTAATGACTGGCGTCACGGAAGGGGGAACAGGTTTGGACGCAAACGGAATCGCCAAGCTGTCCAGCGTTCCGCAACCCGCGCAGCTACCCGCGAGCAGCAGCGAGGCGATCCATCGCTGGCCCGGACGATGACCGGTAAATCGTCGGGGGAAAACCATAAGACGTGATGAGGTGAAGAGATAAGGAGGGAGCAGGAGGTTACGTCAAATCATCTCTTGCGGATAGATCGAGCGGAGTTCACCAGTTAGAATTGAAACTTCGTTAATCGTCCGAAGGTCATTCGCAGTAAGAGTTTTCCCATGATCGCAGGCCCTGATCCGACGATACTGACCGCGTCCCAGTTTCTGGAGCAACGCAACGACATGCCCGAGTGCGGGCAATGGTCGGAACTGCACCACGGCCGTCCGTTTCACTTCCAGCCGCCGGATGTGGATCATGGGAACGCGATTCTCAATCTTTCCAAACACCTCGCTGGTTACTTCCAGTCGCAGCCACAGGGATATGCCTGCTTTGACCTGGGACTTCTGGTCAAGGAGTCGCCCGACACCATTTTGTTTCCTGCAATTGCGATCTACATGGAAGGACAGCGGTTCGCAGAAGCGGATCTCGCGGTGTCGACAACGGTGCCGAGTCTTGTTGTTGAGATGGCGTCGACGTCTGATCGCAGGCAATACATGGCCAGTCGCGTCGAGCAGTACCTCGACTGGGGAATCTCGGGAGTCTGGCAGATCGATACTCAGAAAGAAATGATGACGGTGGTCTCGGGCATTTACCCGCAGCGGTTTTACGAGAAGACGGAGACCGTCGAGTCGATCCCGGAACTGCCATCGTTGAGTTTTTCGCTGGCAGGGCTGTTTGCGATTCCGGACTGGTATCGGTAAGGAACCATTCGCCACGGATGGACACGGATTTCCACGGATAAGAACGAGGCGGATTTGAACCGCAGATGAACACAGATGGACGCAGATCAAATGGGAGATGAATTGAGGAGAAATCAGAGTTCTCCTTTTCTTCTTTTATCTGTGTCCATCGGTGTTTATCCGTGGTTTGTTTTTGAATGGTTGCATGCTCCAGCTTCGAGCCCAAAGCGGAGAGCATGCAAAAATTGATCGCGAGCATGCCATCACGCCAATTGAGTCTGATACGCAGTCAGGGTAGAATTTGTCGCAGGAGATCTCTCGATGAGTTCCGTAACTGAGATTCGAATATCAAGCGGTCGTGAAGTGGCGTGTTCGCCGGTGCGGAAGTTTTCGCATGAGGAATACATGCGACTGCATGAGCAGGGATATTTTCGAGGCGAACGTACGGAACTGATCAACGGGGAGATTCGCGCGATGCAGGCACAGGGCCCGGCTCACAATTTTGCTGTGGCTGAACTGGATTCTCTGTTGGACCATCAGCTCCCCCGCGACCGTTTAGGCGTATTTTCGCAGTCGACGATTCGTCTTGGAGGAAGTTCACCCGAGCCGGATGTGTTCGTGACGATCGGTCCACGTCGGAATTTTATGAGGCGTTTAGCGACTGGAGAATCCATCTGCCTGATCATCGAAGTTTCGGATACGACCCTGGCATTTGATCGAGGCGAAAAGCTGTCGTTGTATGCGGAGGCTGGGATTGGAGAGTATTGGATCGTCAACCTGCCTGGTCGGAGGATCGAGGTCTACACGGAGCCGATTGCCGGCGATCATCAGCCAGCACGCTACCAGCGGCAAGATGTTTATGGCGAGAAAGATCGCTTTGAACGGCTGGTGGAAGGAGAAAAGGTGGTGATCACGGCAGAGGAATTGTTCGTGCCAGCGGAGTAGACAGGCGACGAAAGCCAATGTCGCTCAGCAGACTTGGGCTATGAGGCATGAGTTGTTCCTCATGAGGAACGACATCACGCAGAAAGCCTCACGACTCATGACCAGTTGATTTCCAAGCTCGCATCGTGTCGCGCGAGCTGTCATTGCTGACGCGAATTCTGTGTCAGGTGGGATCAATGATGGTCATTGTTTGGTTCAATTTCCATTTGGCATAGCGATTGCCTCTGGGGTGTTTCCATCGTGATGAAACATTCGATGAGCCTTGCTCGTCGTCATTGCATTCCCCCCTCACCAATGGAGACACGCCGTGAAAACGCTCGAAGAAGGATTTGTTGACGAACTGAAAGATATTCTCAGTGCTGAAAAGCAACTGACGAAAGCTCTTCCCAAGATGGCTAAGAAAGCCAGTAGCCCGGAGCTCAAAGCTGGCATCGAAGCCCATCTGGAAGAAACCAAACATCAGATCGAGCGGATCGAGCAATGCTTTGAAGAACTCGGCATGACTGCCCGCGCCAAGACCTGCGAAGCGATGAAGGGGCTCATCACCGAGGCAGAAGAACACATCGGCGATTGTGAAGATCCAGACCTCTGCGACGCGATGATCATCGCCTGCTCACAAAAGGTCGAACACTACGAAATCGCCACCTACGGCACGCTCTGTACTTGGGCGAATCTTCTCGGCTATACCAACATCAAAAAGATCCTGGGCGAAACGCTCGACGAAGAAGAGAAAACCGACAAGAAGCTGTCGCAACTCAGCAAGAAGGTCAATGTCGCCGCGAAAGCATGACGAGGTAGTTCGCGTTTGTCGAACGAAGCATGCCCAGCCGGAGGGTGTCGTGAAAAGACGATGCCCTTCGCTGGGCGTTTTCTTGCGCGCCCGAGAAAAGACTGGAAGGGTGAGGTAACTCAGTTTACCAGAGGTTTATAAGGCGTAATCTGGTAATATTTACCGTATGATAAAGATGTCAACTCTAACCCTGAAACCGGCTATTCGAGAACGATCGTGTATGTCGTATCTCGATCTCTATGTAAACGAAAAACGACTAGCGTCAATATTGGATGCAGGTGATCTGATCACACCGTTGGGTTGGTTAAATCAGAAAAATGAACAACATTTTGTTGATATGCTTCTGGGAAAAACAGGGGGTGACTTGCCATCTTCACGTGTGCCACTGTTCGTCTGTCCCGAATGTGCGGATTACGGATGTGGAACAATCGCATGTCGAATTTCTTACGAAGAAAACATCGCTGTGTGGTCAGACTTTGCCTGGGAATCTTCGATTGAGATAAAGCAACTGAACTTTGAATATCGCTATCAATTCGATGCCACGGAATACCGCCGTGTATTCATCAGATGAGATTCGTTCTTCTCAACGAGCCGCGGGCCTTTGAGGGGCCTGCCTGTCTTGGTGTTGAAACTATTCTCACGCTTTGAACTCAATCCCCTGCTCGGTAATCCGGTACAGCAACACATCTTCCGAGCAGGCGCTGCCGCGGTGTTTGGCGACGAAGAGGCCTCGCTTCATGGAGAGGCCGTCGCGGATTTTGCCCATGACGATGATCGTGTTGGCGTTGGAAAGAATGTCCCCGGCTTCGATGGGGCGTTGCATCAGTTCTTCGAGCATGACTTCCTTCGAGGTACAGGCGATGAAGGAGGCGATCTCTTTGTGGTCATACCCATGTGACATCACCTTGTCCTGCTGCTCGCGGAACTGGGCACGGAACAGATCGCGGGCGACCCAGTCGTGATCCTTCTGGAAAATCTGGTGATACAGGTATTCAAAGACGTGCATCTGGAAGGAGTCACTGGCCCGGTCGGTTGGCTCGATTCCATCGATCATGACGCGACGGACCCCGTGAACGAAGTTGGCGTAAAAGAAGCCGATGGCGCGGGTGATCTTCCTGTTGAGTTCCGCCTTCCACTCTTTCCACTGCTCGGTTTCGAGGTCCTGGATCGTGACCCGTTTGCCGGACCGCTGGAAGAGGTGTAAAGCATCCCGACGGGCTTGGCCGACTTCCCAGACTTCTTCGATGGTCGGGTTGGTCTCTGCGTTGGCTTGAGTCATCTCCCAGCCGAACATCCGCTTGGCGTATTCTGCCTGGTTCTGAGAATCGCCGCGGGAGGTCATGTCGAAAAGAATGCCGCGCTGGCCTTCCTGCTGGAGACCAGCGTTTAGAATCGTGACGCCAAGCTGCGTTTTGCCAATACCGGTGGCACCAAGAAGGACGGTTAGTTTGCCCGGGAGCAAACCGCCGCCGAGGGCTTCATCGAGTTTGGCAAGACCGGTGGAGACGCGTCCAGAGCTCATGGGGGATCTACTAAAGGGAGAAGGATGAATTCGGAAGGATGAAGGATGGGTCGGAGGGGGAAGAGTGAGACCGCGATTTCAGGGCCTCATGACTCACGACTCAGAACTCATGACTCAGGTTCATGATGCACGCGAACATAACGCATCCAGACGTCGTTGCCAATCCGTTCGACCGCTGCCAGGTCCATCACGCCGGCCTCGCTCATGGGGGTTTCGCCAGGACCACCCACCGGGCCGTAGCCCTGGTCGTCAGCGATGATCTTGGGGGCAAGAAAGATCTGGACCTCGTCGATCTCGCGGGCATCCCACAGGCCGCCTACAAGGCCCGGACCGGCCTCGACGAGAATGTTGGTCATGCGACGACGGCCCAGTTCATCCAGCAGCGCATGCAGGTCAACCCGGCGGTACTCATTGGCGGGAAGGATCAGCACTTCAACCCCTGCCGCTTTTAAGGCGGTGACTTTGGGAGGGTCCATCGCATGAGTGGTCGCGACGAGCAGGGGAATCTCTCTGGCGGTCTGGACAAGTTTTGACGTGAGCTCGATGTCACTACGAGAGTCGACAACGATACGAGTGGCGACGCGAAGTGGCTGTTCGTTATTTTCCAGACGGGCATTCAGCAGGGGATCGTCGCTTTTGACGGTCCCCACACCGGTCATCACGGCATCGACTCGACTACGAAGCTGATGCACTCTGGCACGTGACTGATCGTTGGAAATCCATTTCGAGTCGCCGTTCCAGCGGGCGATTTTGCCATCCATCGTCATCGCCCATTTGACGATGACATACGGTCGATGATGCGTCATCAGCTTGACGAACGGCTCAGTGAGACGTCGACATTCTTCTTCGAGCAGGCCGACTTCCACGTCGATCCCCGCCCGTCTCAGCAGTTCGATCCCGCGTCCAGACACTTCCGGGTTGGGATCAACCATCCCGACGTAGACTTTTTTCACACCCGCTCTAATGACAGCATCGGCGCAGGGTGGCGTCTTGCCGTGATGGCTGCAGGGTTCTAGGGTGACGTAAAGCGTGCCGCCGCAGGCTTTTTCGCCAGCCTGCTCGAGAGCGAAAACCTCAGCATGAGGTCCGCCGTAGTTCTGGTGATAACCTTCGCCGAGAAGTTCGCCATCGTCATCGACGATGACGGCCCCAACCATGGGATTGGGTTCGACGAGACCTTGTCCGCGAAATGCCAGTTCAATCGCGCGGCTCATGGCCGCTTCTGGAGAGCCGAAGTTCACGGTCGTCTTTCCGGTCTGTTACCACACGCTGCCCAGCAGATGCTGGTGTCGTAAGTACAAACTCAGACTATAAACGACGACCCCACTGACGACCAGCGTGCCGGCTCGTAGGACAAAGCTCCCCTTGCGCATGTCATGCAGCGCAATGTACTGGGCAATCAGGCAGACGAACAAAACGACCCCGAATTTGAAGCCAACCAGACCCTTCAGTCCCCATCGCATGAGGAAAAAATTGGCGAGGGGATTCGACTCGACGATTTCCCCGACCGGCCCACCCGCTGTGCGATAAAGCAGCACCCAGGTCATCATGAGATCAAGAGCGGAGACGAGAATGAAGAGCGCTGTCTCGTGTTCGAGCGGAAGATGCTTGGTCAGAAACGATTTGCGTTTTTCTCGTTTCACGATTGTTGCCGGTTCGCCTGTTGACATCGCGTTGCTCCGGATGCGGAATTCACAGTGGCGTCATCTTACAGTAATTACGTCTGGAGGCAGAAATTCTGCCAGCCGATTTTCAGGGGATTCAACTCTTCTTGCGAAAGTGAGAACAAGTCTCAACAATTTCCGTTCCAAACTCGCATGACATGCACGTGGATGACCGTTTTATGCTGCTCCAGGCTTCAGATTTTACAAAGATTCAACACCGCTATGAGAACGATGGCTTCTGTCTGCTTGAGGACATTTACTCCAGCGAGCAGTTGTCTCGACTCAGCGAGCGTATGACGTGGATGACCGCACAGGCGACGACCTCGATCCGACAGCGTGACGGCGATGTTTACGCAGCTCGCAATGTCCTCGATCTGTGTCCAGACGTCGCTGACCTTTGGAAAACGCCTCCGTTGACGTCGGTCGTGCTTGATCTTTTGGGGCCGGATGCCTGCCTGGTTCGAGGGCTGTTCTTCGATAAACCGCCAACAAGTTCCTGGGGACTCCCTTGGCACAAAGACCTGTTGATTGCGATCCAACCCCCGCCAGTGCTCTCATCGTCATACTCGCCGCCGAGGGATCGTCTGGGAGTTTTGCACACGGAACCGCCGCTGGAGGTTCTGGAGAGAATGTTGACGCTGCGGATCCATCTCGACGAGGTGACCCACGAAAATGGACCGCTGGAGGTCGCAGCCGGGTCACATCACAGCGGTAAACTGCTACAACTGGACGGCCGCCCAAGCGAACTCATCACGACTCCGCAGGGTGGAGTCCTCGTCATGCACCGATTGCTGGCCCATGCCAGTGGCCGCAGTGAACCCGGAACAACACGACACCGCCGGATCCTTCATCTGGAGTTTGCCAGCTCGCCGGTCTTACCAGACAATTACCAGTGGTATCAGCAGTTCCCGGTCGGCTCCGAGAAGATTTGAGCCACGGATGAACACAGATTGACACAGATGAGAAAAGTCGTGGCAAGAAACCTCATTGGGCAT
Organism: Lacunimicrobium album; assembly: GCF_052161635.1. Lineage (GTDB taxonomy): Bacteria > Planctomycetota > Planctomycetia > Planctomycetales > Planctomycetaceae > SXPC01. Next base: position 3,514,048 of record NZ_CP197413.1, on the reverse strand, counting down.
TCGTCATTGGCAGGAGCCAGAAGTCACTTTCTGGCGAGACGAATTACTTAGAACAAAAATGACGAGTGCCCAGCGACAAAGGTCTGCTTTGTTCTTATCCGTGTCGATCTGTGTTCATCCGTGGTTAGATTTTGTCCTCTACTCATTAGGAGCCCCATGCTCGATCAGATTGTCACTCATTTCCTGATTCTCGCAACGACGATTGACCCGATCGGATCGTTGTGTTTTTTCGTCGCGCTGACGACATCCGTCCCCGCGGAGAAGAAACCCGCGATCGCCTTGAAAGCGGTCCTGATCGGCGCGGGGATTCTCTTTTCCGCGTTGCTGGTCGGCCAGCTGTTGTTGACCTACCTCGATATCCAGCTGGTGTCGTTTCGACTGGCGGGTGGAATCATTTTGTTCCTGGTGGGAATCAAAATGGTCTTCGGGACCGGAGATATGTTGACACCGCCGCCGCGCGAACGAGGGCACGACATCGCCGTCTTTCCGCTGGCGATTCCGACGATCGCCGGGCCGGGATCGATCCTCGCCGTCATCATTCTGACCGATCGCAATATCCACCCGCTGCACGAGCAGATCATCACGGCGGCCGTGCTGCTGGTGGTTCTGCTGATCACCTACGTCCTGCTACTCCTGGCCCGCCCCATCCACCACGTCATCGGCGACACCGGAGCAACGGTCGTCACAAAACTCCTCGGCATCCTGCTGGCCGCGATGGCAACGGATCAGTGTCTGCGGGCGTACTTGGAGATTGCGAAGATGGCGGGGTGAGTCGCTAGCAGATTGATCAATACGAAAGCGAAGACATGCGAAACTGGATCACGATTCTACTGGTCATTTGGGGATTCACCGCCAACATCAAACATGTCATTAGCTGCGCGTCCCCTAAACCAGTTTCCATCACCTACAACTCGATTTCCGAATTAACCGAGAGTCTCCAGCCCAAACTCCCCGCCGGGTTTCAAGAGCCGGTGATGATCGCGGAGAGCGTTCACGTTCAGTTTCGGGTCTCGAAGTTTGAAGTGATTGAAAGCGGCGGGTGTCGTGACTGCGAAGCATTTCCTCGTCTGTTGATGGCTGAGGCGAAGGGGAAAGCTCCCGAGTTCTCCGCGGTCATCATTAACGAAGCAGCCATCGCCATGGACCGCCTGGATGTCCAACCCAACGGACGAGACGTCCGTTTGACAGGGAAGCTGACGGTCTACCCGGCATCGAAAGAGTCTCCGCAGGGAAGATACGAATTGTATGTGGAGAATGTGCGGGATCTTTGCCTCGTGCGAAAGAAAGAGCCTGTATTGCGCGAATAGAATAGACTTCAAGTGACTTGCTCATTCAGTCGCCAAATCGCGTAAAGCTCACACTTTGCATGTGGCTCATGAGGGTTGTTCTCCCTCAGCTTGCGACGGATCGATGTAGCAAGTTGAAAATCTGTAATCAGTCCAAACTGGTTCAGTTGATCGTTTGAGAATGATTCCGGGAAACCTCCGCAATTTGTCAGGGCACTGATCTGACACTGGTCATCGATCAAATCATACCCCAGAAAAACAAACGAACCTGCCGCTGGTGGTTTCAAAATGTGGTATTCAGGATTGCGGTACAGGCCTAGAACATTGCATAAGATTCCTTTCGGGATTCGACTGAGCAGATAGGGAAGATCCTTGAAGTAACTCAGTCTAAAATCGGCGTTGACGATGTGATCCCAATCGTCGTCGATTAGATCCACGACGAGATGAGGATTCAGAAGCCCATCGAGCGAGACTACTTCCTTAAGCTGAGGAATTTTTGCCCATTCGAAGTACGACAACCACCTCTGGTCGTTTTGTGGACCAAATGATTCCGTCGCAACGAAAACGGTCTCCGTCATGATCCTCTTCCCTTCAGGCTAAGCCCTAAGCCCCAATCCCTAAGCCCTCCCCTCAATCCTCCGCCTTACTCCCATCGCCGCACATCTTCACGATCTTGGGATCAAACCGCGCCACGATATCAACCAGATCCTGCTGCTGGCTCATGACGGAGTGGATGTCTTTGTAGACATAAGGAACTTCGTCAGCACCGGCCGAGAGGATGGTAATTCCTTTGGCTTTCAGGTCTTTGGCGATCGATTTGAAGTTGAACTGTTCGAGGGCCTTGGTGCGGGACATCTTTCGTCCGGCTCCGTGAGAGGCGGAGTTCAAGCTTTCAGCTTTTCCCTTTCCACGGACGACAAACGCAGGATCGGCCATCGAGCCAGGAATGACGCCGAGGACGCCTGGGCCTGCGGGAGTCGCTCCTTTGCGATGGACGATCAATTCCTTGCCGTCGTGCATTTCCTTCCAGGCGAAGTTGTGGTGATTCTCGACGCCGGTGAGGATCTTCGCACCGAGGAGTTTGGTGACGTTCTTGTGAATGATGTCATGATTGGCGGCTGCGTAGTCCCCCATGAGGTTCATCGCGGCGAAGTATTCCTGACCGGCTTCCGAGTCCATGTCGAGCCACGCGAGGCGTCCGAAGTGCTTGTACTTTTGAGGCAGGCGCGACTGCGCGATCGACGAGTAGGTACTACAGACTGACGCCCCCGTGCCGCGTGAACCGGAGTGACTGAGCAACGCGACATACTGCCCGACGGGAAGGTCGAGGTCTGCAGCCGGCTCGGTCAACGTGAAGAGCCCGAACTCGACGAAGTGATTTCCCGAGCCGGAGGTGCCGAGTTGTTTGTGGGCTTTGTCTTTGTTCTCGCGGGTGATGCGCGTGATGGTCCAGTCCTGGTCCATGACGTCATGCGTCATTGGACGTTCATAATTCTTACCGACTCCGAAGCGGGTGCCGTTTTCGAGAGCAGTCTTGTACTGATCGAACTTCGTCTCCATCGATTCGACCGGCATGTCGAGAATCGAGATCTTCATGCGACAGGCAATATCAACGCCGACCGCATACGGAACAACGGCATTCTCCAATCCCAGGACCCCGCCGATCGGCAGGCCGTAGCCAACGTGTGCATCAGGCATGAGGGCAGCCATGCGCGCCGACGGAAGGGTACACGACTCACGCATTTGGGCATGAGCACCGTCATCAATCTGGTCACCCCAGGTCCGATAACGAATCGGTTCGGGCGGCGCATCCGGCAAGTCGACACCTTCTGCGAGAACTTGAGCCATGGCTGCAAAGTGCGGGTCACCAAGATGAGCAGCTGGATCGTTCAGAATATTCTGAACATGAGCCTTCAACGCCGCTCCACGCAGGTCACCAGATGCGGCAGCAGTTCCAACGCCGATAATGGCTTCGCGGATGACGTATTCGGGGACGCCCAGTTTTTCGAGTTGTCGACGGTTCATAGTGTTTATTTCAACGCAAAGGCGCGATGACGCAAAGGGGAAGAAGAGTTTTTGACACAGAGGGCACCGAGGAAGGTAGACGTGGATCAAGGTCGCCCATCATGTAGGTCGTTATCGTTCCAAACAATTTGGGGAGATTTGGAGATACCACCTGCGGCTTCGAGGATCGAAATTCCTGGATGCCAGTTTCGAATCTCGGCATAATAAAGAGGTGTTTCGCCACCGTCATCCATTCTTGAATTGGGATTTGCTCCTAACGCCAGCAGAAGTCTCAATGGCTCCAACTGCATATAGCGAGCCGCGATGTGCAGCGGACTACCTTCCATCACCTGTGCCTCAAGGTCTGCACCACCACCAATTATTAGATAGAAGCACGCAGGACATCGATCAAAATACTCGATGGCTTCGCCGAGTGGTGAAATGTAATTGCGAACTGGATCGTTAGCCGTTGCTCCGTTTCTCAGAAGAAATGCCAGTAGACCGGCGTCTCTAAAGTGAATCGTGTTGTAAACCAATTCCTGAAGCCACGGCCTTCGCGGATGTTTCTTAGGAAAATCGATGAGAAGGTACTTCACTGCTTCAATTCGTTCGTCGAGAGTGGGCATGTCGAAAATGTAGAAAAAGTCCGGCTTGCCAGTGGTCATGATCTGTTTCTCCCCTTGTTACCAACTCTCAACACTGTCTGTCGCTAACTTTGCGAATCTTGGTCTTCTTCGTGTTTTTGGTGGTGAAATTCTCTTTCGGTAACCCATTTGGACACAAATACGGCCGGACAGGTTCGTTTGTTCAAAGCAACTGTGGGATTTTGCCAACGGTGCTTGAGAAAAATGCTCATTCGGGGGAAAAAACGGTTGTCAGCCGTGTTCCAGTTGGCGGGTCGGTCTACAATAGGAAGCGACTTGAACTGAAGCTTGGGCCGAGGGTTGTCACCGATCTTGAGCAGATCCACCTCGCCTGTCGATTGTGTTCCGCCGGATGTGCAAATCAAGGCACGTTTTTCCCGAGGCTCACAAGCGTAATTGATGGTCTTTGGCGCAGTTGCGCCAGAAAGGTTCGCGATGTCTTCCACGACGATGACGGCTGATGGGATTGAAAACAACGCTGCTTCAAAAATGACGGGTGTCAAACTGCACGATACGCAAGCTGCTCCCGAGAAACGTGGGATCGCGATTGATTATGTCGGCGTCAAGAATGTGACTTTTCCGGTTCGTCTGAAAATGCGGGATGGATCGGTCCAACATACCGTCGGGAAGTTCAATCTCTATGTCAGCCTCCCCGCTGATCAACGCGGCACGCACATGAGCCGATTTGTCGAAGCACTGCAGGCGTTTCAAAAACCTCTCGATCATGCTGGGATTCTCGAACTGTGTGAATCGGTCCGGTCTCGCCTGCACGCCCCGTCCGCCCGCATTCAGCTCGATTGTCCGTTCTTCCTGGAGAAATCAGCACCCGTCACCGGAACCAAGGGCTACCTCGATTATAAAGCGAACTATCGCGTCGACCTGAATGAGTCGGGTGAATCGGTTTCGATCCTCGGCGTCAAAGTCCCCGCCAAGAGCCTGTGCCCCTGCTCGAAAGAGATCTCCGACTACGGGGCCCACAATCAACGCTCGATCATCACCGCAGAGGTCAAGTACGAAGGGGCTCTCTTCATCGAAGACCTGATCGAGGTCATGGAAAACTCCGCATCGAGCCCGCTGTATTCGCTCCTCAAGCGTCCCGACGAGAAATACGTCACTCAGGCGGCCTACGAAAATCCCAAGTTCGTTGAAGACATGGTCCGTGACCTGGCGTTAGGGCTCGACAGCGATGACCGGGTCACCTGGTATCAGATTTCCGCTGAAAACTTCGAATCGATCCACAACCACGAAGCCTACGCCCAGATCGAGCGAACGAAAGCTTAGGCGCTGGTCACTAGGCGCTAGGCGTTAGTTGCAGCCGCTTCGCCGAATCCTCGTCTCAATTCATTTCATCTTCTGTTTTTCCTAGCGCCTAGAGCCCAACGCCTAGCGCCTGTCCGAAGGACCTCTCCCCATGTGCATGACCATCATGCGTCGTATCAAATTCTGTGCTGGTCACCGGCTTTACAAGCATGAGAGCAAGTGCGCCTTCTTCCACGGCCACAACTACACCGCTGATTTTTATGTCTCGGGTGAAGAGATGGACTCGGTCGGCCGCATCATCGATTTCTCTCAGCTGAAGATCCTCTTCAAAGGCTGGCTCGATGAGCACTGGGACCACGGCTTCCTGCTGTACGAAGGCGATGACAACGGCATCAACGCCATCAAACAGGTCGTCCCCTGCAAGTATTACATCATGCCGTATAACCCGACGGCTGAGAACATGGCCCGCTACCTGCTCGAAGTCGTCTGCCCGCAAGTTCTGGGAGAACTCGGCGTGAAGGCGAGCAAAGTGGTCATCTGGGAAACCGATGAAGCCTTCGCAGAAGCAACGCTCGAATCGAGCGGAGAAGTGATGGCGCGACAGGTCGCGTATGCGGAAGAGTAGAACCTCACGCAGAGAGACGCTCAGGGTGCAGAGGGATCGTCATACATCGAAGAAATGAGCGGAAGTCATCCGTCTGGACGGCCAGCGTCGAACGGCTCGAAAGTGACAGGATTTGATCGACCGTTGATTCTGCAGCAGCCTTTTCTTGCTCGGTTGCGAAACTCCATCGTGGAACCCAAATAGTTCCCGATGGAGTCCCGAGACGAGTCAGCGCTACGATCAGTTGCTGAACAGAACCAGTTGGAAGTTCACGAAGTCCAAAGAATCGTGACTCGATGCCGTCATCGTCGATCGACTCATAAACACAGTCAAAGACAAATTCGCAGGACGGATTTTCCAACCGGCACACCCCATAACGAGGGCCGTCCATCCAGTCCAGAATAATGACCTGGTCTGTCTTCCAGGTTTCCGGTGAGAAACTGCGGAGTTGTTTTTCGAGGTTATTCATACAACTTAATCCAGGATCCGTCTCAGGACTTTATTAAACAAGTGAACCACCTCACCCGTCAATGGTTGCGGGAAAATGACGGTATGGTGTCCGGGATCTCTCATGGTCGGAGTATAGTTGAGATCGAAGCCAGCATTATTCAATTTCTGCTTTATCGCTGAAGAACATTCGATTCCTGTCGGCAGATTCAAACTGACTGAAACTCCGAAGCCAAAGCCAGCAACCTCAGCCTGTTCGCATTTAAGTGTCAGGCGTCGGATCGATTCCGGACTTGTCCCCATCCGGTAGAGAAGATCGTTATCCTGAGCTTCTCGGCTAAACATCAACGCTACATTGCTCCGTAAAGATTCGGATCAATATAACTCGGTCCATCATTGTGATTCAAGCCGGCAGCCACAGCGCAACCGCTTTCTCATGGCACGGAAACTCCGCCCAGCCTTCGTCATCGGTGGTGATCTCGTGATCGAACTGGCCGGTGACTTCTTTGAAATTGTGATTCGGCAGCGAGGTCTGCATGCGCTTGTTGCCCGCTTCGCCGTTGGTCATCACGACGGCCATGCTGCCGGGGTGTTCTCCGGTCCCCAGACGTGTCCAGCCGATGGTGTTGGGGTGGTCGAAGTAATCGATCTGATCGCCGAATGCATTGTTTTTGCGGGCACCCAGAAATGTATCGATCACGAACTTATGAGATGGCATAACGATGTGATGCTCATTGCCGTCGCGACCTGTGTCGGTGTACTCGGCTCCGTAATAGTCAGCATAGAAGAGGCACGGATAGCCGTCTTGTCGCAGCAGGATGAGGGCGTAGGCGAGCGGCTTGAACCAGGGCTCGACGACGGCTTCGAGGGCCTGCAGTGGCTGGGTATCATGGTTGGCGACGATCGTGACCGCCAGAGCAGGTTCGTTCTTGACGAGTGACCCGTCGAAGATCGTGGTCATGTCAAAATCGGAGCCGCCCTTACTGGCTCGGGAGAAGTTGCCCTGGAGAGGCGCGTCGAAGAGAGCGACGCCGCCTTCCGTCACTTCAATAAAGTGGTGAAGGGCGTCGACGTGGTGAGACCAATATTCTCCCACCGCAAAAACCTTCTGCTTGGAATGCTGGCGAACGTGTCGTAACCACTGTGGAAAAAATCCTGCTTCGACATGTTTGACGGCATCAAACCGGACACCGTCGATGCCGACAGTATCGTGAAACCAGGCTCCCCAGGCTTTGATGTCCTCTTGAACTTCGGGATGAAGCACATCAATATCGCAACCCATGAGGTAATCGAAGGAGCCTTTTTCGAGATCGACCTGCTCGTAAAACTGCTTGTCTTCAAACAGATAAACCGCATGGTAATCAGGATCATGGGCATTGGTATCGATGGCAGTAAAGTGCCACCAGTGCCATTTCAGCGCGGAGTATTTGTCCCCTCGGCCGGGGAACGTGAAATGGGTATGAGCTTTGATGGTCCGTTGCTCGCCGATCTGTTCGTGTCTGTTGTCAGGACTGTACGGCGTGGCGAGGAACTCTTCCTCCTCATCGCCTCCCATGCGGTGATTGAGGACGACGTCCCAATACAACTGCAGACCTGCACTGCGAGCAACTTCAACGGCTGCCAGGAGTTCGTCCTTGGTGCCGTATTTGGTACGAACGGTGCCCCGTTGGTCGAATTCTCCCAGGTCGTACATATCGTAAACGGCATACCCGACGTCTTCGGCTCCCATCGCCGCCTTGTAAGCGGGTGGCAGCCAGACAGCAGTCACTCCCGCCTCCGCAAGACTCTGGGCCTGTTCCTTTAACTCGTTCCACAGTGATCCATCGGCCTTGTTATACCAATGGAAAAACTGCATCATCGTCCCGTTAAGTTCAGTCATGTTGGCCCTGTTTCTCAAAGTTGCAGTTCGTGGTGTGGCGAGCGATCTGATCATGCGGTTACGAAGAGAGCAAAGTCAACAACAGTCATCATAGCGAGCCGTCAATTATGCCTCGGAAGTCCGCAACCACAAATCCAGAGAAGGCGTTTCAGCGAACATTGCGTCGAGGGGAACGTCACTTGAACACCGTCTGCACGAAGTTCCAAACATGGCAGACGGAGTTCGGCAAATGCCGCATGGAAGTCGCCTGGCAGCGTAGCCCATATGAAGCACTCGTTCGCGCGATCGCCTTTCAGCAACTGCACGGCAAAGCGGCCCAAAGTATTTTGAATCGACTCATCGCCGCTTGTCCAAAAGATGATTTCCCATCGCCCAAATCGATCACCGGCTTCAGCGTCGAACAAATGCGATCCTTCGGATTCTCGCAGGCGAAAGTCGTCTCCATTCATGGCATCGCCCAGGCCGCGATCGATGGCCAGATCCCGACACGAGCTGAAGCCGAAAAACTGGACGACGAAGAACTGATCGAACGCCTCATCGAACTACGAGGCGTCGGCCGCTGGACGGTCGAGATGCTGCTGATGTTCACGCTCGGACGCATGGACGTCATGCCGGTCGATGATTACGGCGTCAAAGCAGGCGTCGCGCATCTGTTTGTGCTACCCGAACTGCCGAAGAAAGCTCAGATGCTCGAACTGACGGAACACTGGCGACCATTCCGCTCGATCGGAGCCTGGTACATGTGGCGGTTGCTGGAAGCGAAGCGGGTAAAGTAAAAGACAGGAATTTTGCGAGAGACTGCTCAAAGTGGAGAGATACCTCAAATCGTTTTTCTACACAGGTTCCCAAGTATCATCGTCGTAGATAATCAGCGAATGATGCTCGATATCTCCATCCTTCGCGACGACTTTTGCTTTATACCAAACGCAGTCATATTCATCGACATGGGAGACTTTTACGATCGGACACTGTGCAATGATTTGTTCGATGCTATCCGCTGTCCATCCTGCCATCTCAACGGCATCCGCAACCTCTTGTTTTCGCTGAAGCAAGTCGCACTCTGGGACTTTCAATATCCGAATCTGATCGCCGACTTTGAGTAATTTGGGATCAGGCATTGTTATTCCTTAGTGATGTGTGATGAATTTGCAGTGGTGCCTAAGCACGGCGGCGGATCGATGTACGAACTTCGGCCATCGCTGTCGGTCCATCAATACACATCGCCGAATTCTCCCTCATTTCTCGTCGACGACGTTCCAACTCGGCAATAACTGGTACCGATACTGGCGAATATCTTTCGATAATTACTCCGAAAAGCTCGGCCTGCTCAGCGGGGGAGAGTTCTTCTGCAGCAGCAAGAATTTCTTGAATCGTCATAGCACTCCGAAAGTCAGATTCAATTAGATGGCTTCACATCCGTGACGTGATGTAGCTATTGTCCCGACTGGTATGGTGTACTGAAGCAATCTTCACGAGATTGTATTCAAGTTTGAAAATCAAAATGTACGGGAATCCAGAGACAGGGCAGTGCCGAAGTGGCTCTTCAAAATAAATGGGGAATGATTCTGGATCTCGACAGATTCGCTCAATCGATGCTTCAACGGCGTTTACAAACCGACTAGCAAGTCCTGTACGTTGTCCTCGTAACAGACGACCGCATTGCAGTAGTCTGTATCGGCATCGCTATGGAACCTGTAGTTAGTCATTGCGTCCAATCAATGCACGTGCTTTGGCAAGTACGGTTGGACCATCGATTGAAGCTTCAGGATTGACATCCATCTCATCACATCGGCGATGAAGCTCTGCCAGGAATTCGGTACCTGGATGCGGCGGCGAATACCGCTCGATCATCACCCCTAAAAGCTGAACCTGCTCAGCGTGGGTCAGTTCTTCTGCGGCGGCCAAAATTTCTTGAATCGTCATACAACCTCCAAAATGTGACGACCAAAGTATAATTCCGCGAATTTCACACTTCTACTGCAGATTTTCATCACCTGTGATACAACACAGTCGAACCTGAATATTCACCACGGAGGACACAGAGAGCGTTGAGATATGAAGTAGGGTGCTGGTGAGTCTTCGAACCGCACCAATTGCGTATTCATGAGCCATACGATCTCGTGAGCACATTTGGTGCGGTTCACAAAGCCTCACCAGCACCCTACTATCAACTCTGTGCTCTCTGTGGCAAAAAATCATCTTTGATTTACGGAGCAGAACGTCATGCTGGGAGCAGAAGACTACAAAAAGCGTCGCTTGGCCTACCTCATTGAAAAAGGTCAACCGGGCGAAGCAGCCACAGCGAAAGGGTGGGTCCGCACCCGTCGCGATTCGAAGGAAGGCTTTTCCTTCATCGAGCTCAACGATGGCTCGTCGATGAAGAACCTGCAGATCTTTGTCGATAAGACCGTGCCCGGGTATGAAGACGTCGTCAAACACCTGCCAGTCGGCGCCAGTATCGCAGCTGAAGGCGAGCTCAAAGAGTCACCTGGCAAAGGTCAGCGGATCGAACTCGTCGCCAAGTCGATCACCGTCTATGGGACCGCGGATCCCGAGACCTATCCACTCCAGAAGAAGCGTCACAGCTTCGAGTTCCTGCGTGAGATCGCTCACCTGCGTCCTCGAACGAATACCTTCGGCGCGATTGCCCGTGTCCGCAACGCAGCCGCGTTCGCGATTCACTCCTTTTTCCAGGCTCGCGGCTTCATGTATGTCAACACCCCGATCATCACGACGAGTGACTGTGAAGGGGCAGGGCACATGTTCCAGGTGACGACTCTGGACCTGGCCAAGCTCGCTCAGCTGAAAAACGCCAAGGGAGAATTCGAAGTCGATTACGCCCAGGACTTCTTCGGCAAGAAAGCTTCACTCACCGTCAGCGGCCAGCTCGAAGGGGAAATCTTCGCGACCTCGCTGGGTGACTGTTACACCTTCGGGCCGACGTTCCGTGCCGAGAATTCCAATACCTCGCGACACCTCGCGGAGTTCTGGATGGTCGAACCCGAAATGCCATTCACAGACCTCGAAGGCAACATGGACATCGCGGAGTCGTTCATCAAGACTGTCGTTACGGAAGTCATGACGAAGTGTGCGGAAGATCTCGACTTCTTCAACCAGTGGGTCGACAAGACCGTCATCGAGACACTGACCTCGATCCGAGAAAACCGCTTCGAGCGAGTTTCCTATACGGAAGCCGTTGACCTGTTGACCAAATCCGGCAAGACATTCGAATACCCCGTCAGCTGGGGGATCGACCTCCAATCAGAACACGAACGCTGGCTGACCGAAGAGCACTTCAAAAAGCCCGTCATCCTGTACAACTACCCGCGAACGCTCAAGCCGTTCTACATGAAGTGCAACGACGACGGCAAAACCGTCCGCGCGATGGACATCCTCGTCCCCCGCATCGGCGAAATCATCGGCGGCTCGCAACGGGAAGAGAACCTCGAGACCCTCAAGCAGCGCATGGCCGAGTGGAACCTGCCCGAAGCCGAGTACTGGTGGTACCTCGAACTCCGCAAATACGGCACCGTCCCCCACGCCGGTTTCGGACTCGGTTTCGAACGCCTCATCCAACTCCTGACCGGCATGACCAACATCCGCGACTGCATCCCGTTCCACCGCACACCGAAGAACGCGGAGTTTTAAAAGCAACGAAGACTTGGCTCAAAAGACAAAGCCCATCGAGCGTCGTAATGACGTCAGATGGGCTTTGCTCTATTTAAGTCGAGGATTCACTTCTGCTTCGTCAAATCAAAAGTAAACGTCGTATGGTCCTTGTCGACGACGACGTGTTCTTCGTATTTGATCGGAGTCGGTTCGCCGTACCGCTGTTCGGCCTGTTTCTTCTCATAGTCGTTGAATTTGGGGTCGATCTTTTTGACGGTCTTCGGAGGGACCATGAAGTTTACCGTATGGTTCCCGGCGATCGCTCCCTTGACGTCTTTATCATAGAGCAGTTCGAATTTGCCTTCCTCGTCGGTGAAAGCAACCGAGCGTTTTCCGCTGGTGGGGTAAAACTCGACGACCGCATCAGCGAGAGGCTGTCCATCTTGTATGACTTGTCCGGTGACCTCAATCAGCGGCGGAAGATCGGATTTTGAACTGCAGGCTGCCGATAGAAGGCAGAGCGTCATCACACAGAGCGTGCGGATCGTCGTTGGCATGGGAAAAGTCCTTAAACAGCGTCGAGACAGGAAGACATTCCTGTCTCGACTTGGAGTCAATCAACTGGATTAGAACTGCCCCACGACTTCGCCACGATTGATCGTGCCGAGCGCTTCGTACGTATTGCCATCAATGTTTTCGCTGATGAAGATCACGTGACCGTCGCCCATGACAAACTGAGCGCCACCCATGTGGAAGCTGCCAAAGGAGCGAGCCTGTTGTGACAGCGTTCCGATCCTGTTGTTGATCGGGTATTGCTTGCTGGTGAACGCGTACATGCGGTCGTGCCAGCCGACGTGATCCGTGCCCAGCCACCAGGCTGCAAAACGCAGCGTTCGTCCGCTATCGTACCCTCCATCGCGCTCACCGACGATGATCGTGTTGGACAGGCCGTCCGTGATGTCGGCAAACCTGCGAGAGGCGTTGACGGCGAACGGTCCATTGAATGATTGCGGGTTGTAATCGTTGTCATTCACGAAGACGGAGCCGCCGCTACCGACGTAATTGGATTTAGCGTTTGTACGGCCTTCCAGGTAGGTGTTGTTGTTCGCCATGATGTCGGAAGGGCAGATATAGACGGGGATGACGCTTTTCCCGACCGGGTTGTCTCCGGCATTGAACTTGGGCTCGGTGGCGAAATTATTCGTTTCGCGAGCCAGGGCATCATAGACGGCTGACTGTTCAAGAAATGGCAGGATCATGGCCCCCCAACCGTGGGGATTCCACCCATCCCCGTAGGCGGCATGCTTGATACTGCCGGGCACCATGACGACAAACGTGTCATGGTAGTTGTGAATCGCCAGTCCGATTTGTTTCAGGTTGTTTTTGCAGGTCGAGCGCCTGGCGGCTTCGCGGGCTTGTTGCACAGCGGGAAGCAGAATTGCGACAAGTGTCGCAATAATTGCGATGACTACCAGCAACTCGATCAGGGTAAAGCCTTGGCTACGTTTAAGAACACTTGGTGTCATGGCGCCTCCAGAGATGAAATGAGAAATGAAAGCGAGGAAATCGCATTGCGAGCGAAGTGACCAAAAAGAAATGATGGTGATATGTGTTCATGGCCTCGCAATACTATCATCGGCTTTTGAGCGACCCATTTCAATGCGTTGATGCGAATCGTTTGTTGTGTTATTTTACATAGAGGGCCAAAAATCGAGAAATATGCGCATATTCCGAACAGTTTAGCGTCATTCGACCTCGGGTCATGTGTGCAGTATTCGACACAGAAGGCCGCAGTAAGATGAAAAAACGTAAATCCGTCGCATTGCTCGTAGAACGGTCCGACGAGTATTCCAGGCAGCTTTTAAGAGGCATCCGAGATTTCCTGGCCATCAATCCCTATTGGTCGATTTACCTGCCGGAGCACGAGCGCGAGGTAACACCTGGCTGGCTGAAGGGGTGGTCGGGCGATGGAATCATTTCGCGGCTGGAGTCGGTCGAAATGACTCAGGCGATTTCTGAACTCGGTATTCCACTCGTCAATCTCAGCCTGCTCGAACTCATGCCCGGGATTCCCTCTGTTACGGCTGATAACCACGCTGTTTCGAAGATGGCCGTGGAGTATTTAAACGAACTCGGTTATCGGCAGTTTGGTTTTTGCGGTGACCCTGCTTTTCGCTGGTCAATGGAGCGTGAGCAGAGTTTTGTCAGCGAACTTCAGCAGATGGGCCTCAGCTGCGATGTCTATTATGCCTTACCAGTTGCTCAGCCGAACTTCTCCTGGAATCTGGAACGTGAGCGACTCGTTGCCTGGCTGCAATCTCTTCGACGCCCGTGTGCGATTTTTGCCTGTCACGATATTAAGGCGCAGAAGATTCTCGATTTGTGTCGTGAACTATCGATCGCCGTCCCGGAGGAGATCTCTGTCCTGGGAGTCGATAACGACGAGCTTCTCTGTGACTTTTCAGACCCGCCGCTGTCGAGCATCGCGCTCAATACCAGAACCGTCGGCTACATCGCTGCCGAGATGCTGACACGCATGATGTCGGGGCAGGAGACCTCGCCCTCCAGCGTGCGGGTTCCACCATCGGAGATCTGCCTGCGACAATCATCGGGTGAGCGAGCGGTGGATGATCCGTTCGTCGCGAAAGCCCTGAAGTTCATCCGCGAGTCATCTGTCGAAGGGATCAATGTCACGGACGTGCTGTCGTTTGTCGGATTATCTCGGCGCAGTCTGGAGCACCGGTTCGTCAAGCTGCTCGGCAGAACGCCCCACGAAGAAATCACCCGTGTTCGAATCGCCGAAGCAAAACGCCTGCTGATAGAAACCAATCTCGGGATCAATGAAGTCGCCGAGCGCAGCGGCTACCCGCAACTCGATTACTTCTCAGCAGCGTTCAAACGTGAAACAGGCATGTCGCCTCGTTCATTTCGCGAACATGCCCGCAGTCGTGAATAGACCAGACTGCGGACACGTCAGCCAACCGCATCAGTTAAACCAGACGGCATACCCGAAGAAATTGCCCTGAAACATGTTGTTGAAGTTGTCCCAGGTTTCCGGCGACGTCATCTCACCTTTCTCGATATAAGGCAGCAGATCGACACCATGAACCATCAGAATGAGATCGAATCGAGCAGGCGGGTTGTCGAAGTATTTCTTGAGATTCACGCCACGGGCTTGGTTCGGATAACGCCAGTGAGCAACCAATTTCTTGCCATCGAGGATCTCTTCGGACTCCGTCAGAAACGTCTTCCAGGTTGCGACCATGTCGTCGGTGACCGGAACCTGAAGAATGCCCGTCTGCTTCGGGCTTGGCAACCACTCGCGATCATTGTCCGTCTCAGCGGCAGCGGCTTCCCATGTCTTTCGACTCAAGGCGATGACCTGTTTGAGATGTGCCCGAATCGACTGATACCGCTCCTTCTGCACAACCGGGAAACGAGCCAGGTGAATCCCCGCGATCGCATCGGCGATGTCGCCCGTCCAATCCCCCTCTTTCTTGGGAAACGGTTCCGCAGCGTCGAGCGGCTTGGCATAAACCCGTGGGGCGATGACGTGATACAGTTCCTTCATTTCGTGAGCCAGAGCCCAGTCACAAAACGACATCAGCAGGTGACAGTAGCCACGCAGCCAGTAGACGTCCGTCTGATCAAACCCAATGACGAACTGCTCGGCGAGGTTCTCCAGAGGCATCGGCTCCTGCCCAGGCTGTCGCATAAACGTCGGGTTCAAGTTGAGCAGAAGCTCGCCGAGCGTTTCGTCCTGGTCTTCCTTGCCGTTGTTGTTGTAATCGATCATGACCAGAAAGACCGGGAACGAAAGCTTCATCCCCGGATCATTGACCTGTGATAACGTCTTCTCGGCCGTTTCCAGACGATCACGCACTCCAGCGAGAATCTGTGCAGCCTGCTCATAGTTGATCGGCTCAGGGTTCTCGTTGATCGGCACCGGCATCCGCATCAAGGGAAGACCGCGTAAGTCTTTGTAAAAGACGCCGTACCGGTAATGCTGCTGCCCGAGGTGCTCAATCGCCTGGAAGAATTGCGCGATGCCCAGAGCGGTTTGCAACTGCGTCGACGGGGTGGCTTTTTGAAGTATCGTGATTTCCTCAGCTGTTTTGGAAAGTGTTTTCGTCGACAGCATCTGCTGAAACTGCGGCGAAAAATCCTCGGCAAACGCGGCAGAACTCGTGACAGCGGCGAAGACGGCCGCACAGAGGGGAAGAATCGACGGTCGCATAAACTTTGCCTTTGACGTAAGGGGTTGCGCAGGACGTGGTCGCAAGGGTAGGCGAAACGGAACGGCCGATATCACACGAGTCGTCGGCGATTCTGACGAATCATCCAGAAAAAGCGAAGCAGGGAGTTCCCTCCGGACGATTTGGTGATATAATCCCACCGTGACGGACGCCTTGACGCCCGTCATTTTTGTTGACAGGCAGAAGATCTTTCCTGCACGCGACTTGCGTCAGGACGCCAATACATGACGCGGGATGGAGCAGTTGGCAGCTCGCAAGGCTCATAACCTTGAGGTCGTCGGTTCGAGTCCGGCTCCCGCCACTTAGAAAAGCCCTGCAGAAGACATTGTCTCTGCAGGGCTTTTTTCGTTTTCGTGAATAAGCTGCCGCCGTTTCGCTCCAAGCGACGCCCGCGTGAATCGCAAGTACAAAAAAAGGCTCGCCATCACGGGGCGAGCCTTTCTCGTGCCTTGGCTGACAAGCCCAGTCCATCAGGTCGTAGCAACAATCGGCTGCGGTTCTCCCAGCAGCAACTTGTCGCTCGCGACGTGATAGTGCGGGTCTTCCGACAGATTCACTTCGACCAGATCGCGGGCGCGGTCCAGCAGCTGGCGACACTCCGGGCTCAGATGTCGAAGGTGAAGCCGCTTGCCGCATTGCTCGTATTTCTCCGCGAGGGTGTTGATCGCTTCCAGTCCCGACTGATCGTAAACACGCGTGTAATAGAAATCGATGATGACATCCTGAGGATCGTTTCGCGGGTCGAAGAGGTCTTTAAAGGACGTCGCCGACGCAAAAAAGAGTGGGCCGTGAAGCTGGTAGACCTTGCTGCCAGCAGGCGTGCTGCTGATATCGACGGTCATGTGCTTAGCGTGCTGCCAGGCGAAGACGAGTGCAGAGGCAATCACTCCCAGAATGACTGCCGTAGCAAGGTCATGCATGACGGCTGTGTAGCCAGCCACCAGCACCATGACGAAGAAATCACTGGTCGGGATCTTGCCGAGTGTTCGTAACGACGACCATTCAAAAGTCCCGATCACCACCATGAACATGACGCCGACCAGAGCCGACATCGGGATCATCTCAATCCACGGCGCCAAAAACAGCACAAACAGCAGCAGAAAGACAGCCGCGACAATTCCCGAAAGTCGTCCTCGTCCACCGGACTTGATGTTGATCAGCGACTGACCAATCATCGCACAGCCTCCCATCCCGCCGAACAGTCCGCACAGGCAGTTGGCGAGCCCCTGTCCGAGGCATTCCCGATTCCCTTGCCCGCGCGTCTCGGTGATCTCGTCGATGAGTGTCAGCGTCATCAACGATTCAATCAAGCCGACCCCCGCCAGGATCAGTGAGTAAGGAAGAATGATCATCAACGTCTGCCAGGTCATCGGCGGCAGGACATACTGCGTGAAGAACATTCGGGGCAGGCCGGCACTCAGGCTGACTTTCGATGGATCGATCGTATCCATGGCAGCTGCAGCGGTCATCTCTGTTCCCGCGTCGGTGACGGCCTGGGCTTTCGCATTCGTGACCAGCATATCGCCGACCGTCAGGATGACGTTGTCTTGATTCTCCGCAGCCAGATTGCTGTCAAGAACGCCGTTGAGTCCAATCGAGATCGCCGAGACAACGAGGATCGCACACAGCGACGACGGAATCGCCTTCGTGAACCGCGGCAGCAACCAGATGATCGCCATCGTCAGCCCGATCAGCGTCAACATGATCCACAAAGCCGGCCCTTGGATGTAGGCCAGCTGTCCCAGCGAGTTGACAGTCTTAAAGCTGCCAAACTGAGCCATGAAAATCACAATCGCCAGCCCATTGACGAACCCCAGAACCACCGGGTGAGGAACAATCCGAATGAACATCCCCAGCCGAGCAATTCCAATCAGAATCTGGAGCAGTCCACAAAGAATGACCGCCGGGAACAGGTACTCGATGCCATGAATCGCCACAAGCGACGTCACGACAACCGCCATCGCCCCGGTCGCGCCTGAGATCATCCCCGGGCGTCCCCCGAATACAGCAGAGATCAGCCCAATGAAAAACGCAGAGTAAAGCCCGATGATCGGCGACACCCCCGCAACAAACGCAAACGCGACCGCCTCCGGCACCAGCGCCAGCGCAACCGTCAGACCAGACAGGAAATCATCTTTAATCGAACCGCCAGACGAGGGCGCAGCAATAGACATAGCAAGTTGGTTTTCTTCAAGAAACGAATAGAAAGACAGTAGAAAGATCGTGACGGAGCGTCAGAGTAGCTGCGAATCAACAGGCAGCGACAAGCAAGTCGTCTCCAGCATCACGACGACAATAGAAGAGCAAGACCTGATTCAGGTCGGTTGAGCAGCAGTATTCAGGCCGTAAATTTTTGTCATAGCGGTCAGACGATATCATGCAATTCGAAGGTTGGCAATGCTTTCAATGAACACATCGGTCGCATTGTGACTGGCTGATGTGTTGGTGGGGAAGCTTGATCTTCTCCTGTTTATCTTTTGGCGGACCATAGGTGAAACTCATTTTTGTGGGATCAATGATGAACCGCCTCAATCAAGGCCATACTGCTCGTCTGAAACGTGCTCAAGCCAGTCGACGGTTTGACCGTTGAGTCGCTCAGAGATCGCAAGATGAGTCATGGCGGATTGACGAGTCGCGCCATGCCAGTGCTTGATTCCAGGCGGGAACCAGACAACATCGCCGGGACGAACTTCCTGTGCAGGTTCGCCCCACTTTTGCACCCAGCCACAGCCAGAGGTGATCATCAGCGTCTGGCCGAGCGGGTGCGTATGCCAGGCCGTGCGCGCACCGGGCTCGAAAGTGACATGAGCGCCAACACCAGTTGCAGGGGCAGGCGTTTCGAATAACGGGTCGATACGAACCTGCCCCGTGAAGTATTCCTCGGGACCTTTGCGAGACGGCTGAGAGCCACAACGTTTGATGATGATGTCAGCGGTGGTGGTGTCCATGAGCTTGCTTACCGTTATGGAGATGAAAGATCGTCTTCAATCATTCTCTCTGATACATCGCCGGAAGGCGAATAGGTAAATAAGCAATAATAGCTCCGGAGAAAAATCGATGAAGTGACTGGGGCTCAGCGACATTGCGCAGGCCCATCCACTTCATCGTCAACTACGACTTGGCTTTCACGTTGTAGCAGTACAGAGTGTCCTGATCGCGGATGTAGAGCATACCGTTTGCGATCACTGGATGAACCCAGGCAGGTTTGTCAGTTCGATCAGGTTGTTCGAAGCGTCCTTTTTCCACGTACTCATTGCGATTCGGTTCAATGAGCAGCAGCGTGCCACTTTCGGCACGTAAATAGAGTCGTCCATCGGCAAATGCCAAGGCACCTTTGGGAGCCTGACGTTCTCTCCAGAGGATGTCTCCCGTCTGGAAATCAAGACAGACCAGGAAGCCCCCTTCGTTCCCTCCGGCAGCGCCATAGAGGCAGCCATCATGAACGATCATACCGCCGTGGTGATTCTGCATGTTGCGGGAGAAGTAGACTTCGTCTGCCTGCAGCCCACCATCAGCCGTTTTGGAGATTTTGGCCGCACCGCCACCGGTTCCATAAGCAGAAGCCGCAAAGACAAGGCCATCTTTGACGATCGGCGTCGAGCAGTTGATTCGCATCTTGTTGGCAGGTTTGTCATAGCGCCATAGCAGAGCTCCGGTATCGGTCGCGACTCCGACGAGTGCGAGGGCGGTGAATTGAACGTATTGAGGAACTCCCTCAATTTCTGCAGTGATGACCGATGAATAGCCTGCTCCTGATGATGGCATCCGAAAACGCCCACCGCCAGGACCTCGTCCACCTCCTGGACCGCCATTGTTCTCCGCTGGTGCAGCCTCAGGGACGACACTTTTCCAGATGAGCGCACCCGTATTCTTATTCACAGCAATCATCGTGGCATCCGTTGCACCTGGCGTGCAGATTAACTTCTCGCCGTCAATCAAAGGGGATTCGTTGTAACGCCACGCAGGTACTTGGCCTTCATAGTCCTTAACAAAATTCTGCTGCCAGAGGATCTTGCCATCTTTGATTTGCAGGCATGCCAAATCTCCACCTGCGCCAATGACATACAATTTGTCGCCATCAACAGTCGGCGTACAACCTGTTCCCTCGACACCCTGAGGAAAACCTTCCGTCAAGGCAGGTCCGAGGCGACTGGTCCAGAGCACGCTGCCGTCATCTGTTGAGCGCGCCCAGACTACTTCGTCGGCTCCTTGATTGCTCATGCCATACAGAACACCTTTGTTAACCGAAGCAGCACTGTACCCACCACCGAGGCCCGTTACCTTCCAAGCCAGCGCAGGACCACCTTCAGGCCATTCCTGAAGCAGACCTGTTTCCGTGGAGATAGCATCACGGTTCGGCCCTTGCCACTGAGGCCAGTCTTTGGCATCGACCACAGACTGGGCAAGCATGCCTTGAAGAAGCAGAAACAAAGTGAGTGCATACTGTTTCATGAACGGAAGGCCTTGGTTATGAATCCATGATTCGAAATGTCGCGAGCAGCTCGACTTTGAATCCACTTGATTTCGACGACAGCAGAAAAGGAACTTGCCAAATCACTAGGATTCGACAACGCTACGATTTTAGACCACAATGACAAGCCGTCGGTATGACGATCCTCGAATGTTCTTGGATGATCCTCTAAGGCATTGGACTTTTCTCCATGGCAGAACATTCGAAACGTAAACAAATGAAGACGAATTCACCGCAAAGGCAATTCGACCGTTTTGAAGCTGATCGACTCGAGCTCGCGGAACGAATCGGCGAATTAACAACTCAGCTTGGCTCCAAAGAAGTCCGTCCAGGGATCTTTCTCAATCGGATCACTGTTCCGAACGAGCCGGTCTATGCAACCTGTGATCCATCGTTTTGTGTGATCTCACAAGGGCGTAAAATCATTTCCCTTGGCGACGAATCGTATCGTTATGATCCTGCTCATTATCTGATCACGACGGTCCGGCTTCCCTTGATGGGTGAGGTGATGGCGGCTTCCATTGAAGAGCCGTATTTGAGTTTCCGTCTGGTTCTGGATCCAGCTGTCTTTACGTCGATTCTGATTGAATCAGGACAAACACATTTCCGAGACTCGGTACGGGCGCTGGATGTCAGTGCGCTCGATGGGAACCTGCTCGATGCGACGCTTCGCTTGGTTCGCCTTCTCGATAACGATCTGGAGTTTGACCTCCTCTCGCCGTTGGTGATCCGTGAAATCGCATTTCGTCTACTGTCTGGACCGCAGGGCGTGAGGATGTGCCACCTGGCCAGACTCGGCGGGAGCGCTCATCGCATCACACGCGCCATCGAACGCCTTCGCAAAGATTTCAACAAGCCGTTGAAGATCGAGCAGATCGCCACCGAGCTTGAAATGAGCGTTTCCGGCTTTCACTCGCATTTCAAAACGGCAACAACGATGAGTCCTCTGCAATTTCAGAAACAACTGCGTCTTCAGGAAGCACGTCGCCTGATGCTCAAGGAGAATCTAGATGCTGCCGAGGCTGGTTTTCGCGTCGGTTATGAAGACGCTTCGCAGTTCAGTCGCGAATACAAACGACACTTCGGCCTGCCGCCAATTCGCGATGTCGAACGTGTCAAAGAAATCGAGATCGCTCCCTCACCGTCATGATTGCTCGGTGCTCGTGTTGTCAGGCTTGACGATCTGGGCTAAGAAGACAACGACGACGGTGAGGATGATCAGCAATCCAAACGCCACCCTCAGATGCAGCCACTGCGAGATAAATCCAATCGCCGGCGGCCCAAGCAGGAAGCCGAGGTAGCCGACCGTCGACACCGAACCCAGGGCAACCCCCGCAGAGATCCCGTTCAGCTTTCCGGAAACGCTGAAGACGATGGGAACAATCGTCGCCAGTCCCGCACCGACCAGGCCAAAACCAATCAGCGCCACGGCAGGGTGATTCGAGATCGTCACGCACAGCAGCCCGGCCACCGCCAATATCGCACTGAAGTAAACCTGTTTCGCCGATCCCCAGCGTTCGACGAGAGCATCCCCCGCAAACCGTCCGCTCGCCATCGTGAGAGCAAAGATGGCATACGCGACCGCAGAGAGAATTTCATTGGCACCGAGCACATCGTGGAGAAAGACCGCACTCCAGTCCGCCATCGCCCCTTCACAGAGCATGACACAAAACGCGACGACTCCCAGCGCCATCGTCTTCTTGGTGAAGCGAAACGATAGACCATGAGATGCCGTCTGGGCGTCTCCAGTGGAATGCTTTCGTTGTGGTAGCAGAAACGGTCGGATCACCCACACGAGAAGTCCCATCGCCAGTGATGTGACGACGAAATGTCGTTGCATCGTGAAGTCAGCCGCAGTCAGCAGGACTCCAGTAATCGCCCCCGCGAGTCCCCCCACGCTCCACAGGGCATGAAAAGTCGACATCACGGTCTTCTTGAGTCGGTCTTCGATCTCGACCACCTGCAGGTTCATCGCGACATCCAGCAGTCCATGCCCCACACCAAAGGAAATCAGCAGAACACCGAGGGCAATCAGATTCGGGGCGAAGGCAATCGACACCAGGCTCAGCAAATAAAGGATCGCGCTGATCGTACAGATGCGATTGCTGCCGAATTTCTCGCAGAGCCAGCCCGCCATCGGCATCGAGATCAGTGCCCCGAACGCGACGCCAATCAACGCGATCCCCAGTTGGGCGTTATCGAGATGATAGGTATCTCGAAACGCCGGAATCCGCGTCGCCCAGCTGGCAAACATGAACCCATTCAGGAAGAACAGTGACCGAACCGCCCACATGGCGCCGCGCAGACTGCCGGCAACCAGTCGGAATGAGCGAGAACGAGTATAGGCAACAACGCGGGAGTTCATGAGACGGGCTCGATGGCGGGGTTTGAGAAAACAGACTAGATGCTGGCAGGTTCCAGAACCGGGGCAACAGCCCGAATCGTCAGGAGATCGACACGAGTGGTATCCCACCCCTGCAAGTCGAGTCCGTGATCATCGAAGAAGTGTCGGATGCGACTGCGTTCACGCCAGCCGAGAACTTCTTCGAGAATCGGAATCAGCACGATCAGGGCATCGTCACCCAGGACGGTTCGCTGCGCAATCGGAGCAATGTGCTCATTCTCCGACACCGCAATCGTGAAGCCATCACGTCGGTTCACATGCAGCATCACATGGACATCAGAACTTCCATCGCCGACATAAACGATTCGATCCGGCGTGAGGCCCATCGACGTCTGAATCTCATCGAGAACGGCCACCTTTCCATACCCTGCCGACAGCTTGGCGACCGACATGATCTCACCTGTCTCGGGATGATAATTGAACCGCGTTCCAAAAATTCGATCCGGCGAAACGATTCCCTCGAGCGCCGATTCAATGACTTCCTGGGGAGCAGCCGAGATGACGCAGAACGTAAACGAGTGACCATCGAGTCCCGCTTCGAGGACATCGATCAAGGCAGTGATATTGGCTTTCAGGCGGATGCGTTTGCCAACCTCGCGCAGATGCTCTCGTCGAACACAGCGATACTCCGGATCATGCAGCAGCAGGTACGTCAGTTCGCCACCCTGTTGCACGAGATGCGACTTCGCCAGCCCTGCGACTTTCTCTTCAAAGCCCTGACATCCCAGCAACTCGCTGAGCACGAATCCAGAGTCATTAAAGCTCAGCGTTTGATCGAAATCACTGGCGAGCAGATACTGACGGGTGCGAGAACCTGTCAGATTTCGATAGGTGTTTATTCTTGTCATTTCAATACCCTTTCAAGTCAGCCATGTGTCGGTAAACACCGAGGAAAATCGATCTTCCGACCAGGACGAGCGTCTTGTCGAAGTCTACCCGTGTGACAGAGGTCGGTATAGACAGGAAGTCCGCAGCCTGTAAAATTTCCTGTCATGACAAGTCATCATCCAGACACTGACAGATCCAATGAGCAACACATCCAAACATCATCAGATCTCGCAAGCTCTTCTCGACGAACTCTCGGCCGGCAAATACAAAGCCTCCGGGCGTCTCCCCAGCGAAGCGCAACTGGTGGAGAGATTCCGCGTCTCACGTCCAACCGTCGCCCGCGCGTTGCGTGAACTTCAAGATCAAGGGCTGATCGAGCGGCGCGCAGGCTCCGGCAGTTATCTGCGCAAAGGGCGCAGCACCCTCAAGAACCAGCGACAACTCGGCCTCCTCGTCCCCGAACTCGGCGGGACCGAAATCTTCGAGCTGATCTGTGGCGACCTCGCACGCTTGGCCCGCGTCCACGACTTCGGCCTGCTTTGGGGAAACGGCGATGACGACGCTTCCTCCCGCATCGCCGGCAAAGATGCAGCCGAAGCACTTTGCGAACAATACATCCAGCGAAAGGTCAACGGCGTCTTCTTTGCGCCCTTCGAACGCCTCGATAACCGCGATGAACTCAACGTCAGACTCGCTGATCGCCTGCGACAGGCCGGCATCTGCGTCGTCCTCCTGGATCGAGATCTTCATCCGTTTCCAACACGCAGTGAGTACGACCTCGTCGGCGTTGACAACTTTGCTGGCGGATACCAGCTCGCTGCCCACCTGCTCAAGCTTGGCTACAAACGCATCAAGTTCCTGACCAATCCAAACGCCGCCCCCACAGTGACCCTGCGCATCGCGGGTGCCTTCACTGCTATCACCAACAAGTCGTTCTGCTCCATCTCTGACTTTGTCCTCGAACACGACGCCAGCGATCCCAAGCTGCTGCAAAAGCTGCGAGGACGTTCCCCCGTCGAAGCAGTCCTCTGTGCCAACGATCAAATCGCCGCGGAACTCATCAAGTCGGCTCACAAAGCAGAAATCCGCGTACCTCAGGACCTCGCCATCGTCGGCTTCGATGACGTCAAGTACGCCTCACTCCTATCCGTTCCTCTGACGACCATGCACCAGCCCTGCCGCGAAATTGCCGCCGTCGCCTTTCGCGCGATGCTCGACCTCCTCGAAGATCGCGACCTTCCTCCACGCAGCTACTCTCTCCCCGCCCGACTGATCGTCCGCGAATCCTGCGGTGCATACCTGCAATAAAAAACGAGAGCAGTCTCCTATGAAGACTGCTCTCGCTGGTGTAATCAAAAAGGATGATCGCTTCCGGGGTCCAGAATCACTTCGACTTCAGCTCAAACAACAAGGCTTGCTGGCCCTTTTCATCATCAGGGATCTGCGCCAACAGGCCCGACTTATTCGGATCAGCATACTTCTTCGGCGTGAGGAGTTTTCCGGGGAGCGAAACAAGTCCGTCTGGCCCTTCAAAAGGAGCCGGTGTCATTGATTTCGTGATCATGACTTTATACGAACCTGGGACGACCCCCGGATCGGGGTTGAACGTCATCAACTCGAATGTCCCATCTTCGTTTGACATGGCCGATGCGCTATGCTGCCCGCCATTCGGCACAAGGACGATTTGCGCACCCCCCAGTGGTTCACCGTCAAGTGTGACAACCCCGGAGGCAGGAACGGTTTTGGGACGGCCTGCTTTCGATTTATCGGAGCTCGAGCAGCCAGCCAGGATCACCAGGAAAAGCAAGAGGAGCCCGCGGGAGAGAGGATTCACGTTAATCTCCTGTAGGATGAGTTCGTGGGAGGGGCATCAGCAGGAATGGATCTGGTCCGTCCATCAGTCTGGCCAATTCACAATCAGGGGGAGAGCAGTTGATACTCGCCCCTTGAAAGCTCAGACAAGGTTTGGAGACGCTTTAAAATTCGCCAATCACTTCACCGCCACTTCGCGTCCCTAGACGTCCCCAGACGCCATAAGGAGATTCTGACGAAGAATCGGGTGCAGGAAGATTCGCTGCCTGATTTCCCGCGTCGATATTCTCGCTGACAAATCGAACTGCCCCGTCACCCATCAGGACTTGCGCTCCTCCCTTGTGAGAGCTGGAGATGCTGTTGACAACATTGCCATAGTGGTGATTCCCACTGTAGACCGTCGTGGAATCAAGACAGCTCGCTGAGTTCGGAGGAAGTGTCGTGGAAACGGCTGCGAAGAATGCATTCCCGGCAAGCCCTCGAAAACCTGGCTGACTGTCCCCAGTTCCAGCGGCGGCAGCATAACAATCTCCGACAAATTCACGTGCAGCACGATTGTACGAAGCAGCACATTGCGCCGGATTATTGAAGGGGGTCAACGGATAGACAAGCCCCTTGGCTCGCAGCGGTGCATTGGCCCGTTCCCGTTCACCCATAGCGATCGTATTACTCAAGCCATCCTGTATGCTGGCGAATCGATAACAAAGCAGGGCACCGAACATGCCGCGAGTCGGCTGTGCCGTCAGATTGTAAGGTCCGCCTGCCGCCGCTGCCGTCGTCAAATAAGTCCAGCCAGCAGCATAGCTGTCACCAGCCGAATAGTAGTAGCTGTTCAGCGACCCAAGCGTTGTTCGTTCGGGACGAACAGGATCGGCCTGTGTCCCGTCCGAAGGGCAATTATAAAGTGGGCTGCCAGGGGACGACATTTGAGTCGTCGCGCCGGCGCTGTTGGTGTGTGATCCCGATACGAAGAATGGATCGAATGGCTTCATGCGATCTGTCCGCAGAGACATGATGGCATCGTAAGCGGCGCCTTGTTCCATAAATGGCATCAGGAAAATGTGCGCACTCCAAAGTCCAGAAGACCCTCGCTGGGCCGCTCCGACTCCCGAGCCATTCGTCCCAGTTCCCCAACCGCTTTGACGGGGAGGCAGGACGTTGTAAGTGTCATGATAATTATGAAGCGCGATACCAAACTGCTTCAGATTGTTTTTGCACGTACTCCGACGAGCAGCTTCTCTGGCCTGTTGGACGGCAGGAAGAAGGATGGCAACAAGCGTGGCAATAATGGCAATAACAACTAAAAGCTCGATCAAAGTAAATCCACGGACACGCGGCATGGGATGCTCCTTTTCAGACCTCGAAATCGACGGGATGTGGTGAATGATGAAAGGTTGACCAAAGAAATGAACAGCCTGGTTGAAATGAGATGCCAGAGTGACACGTAACCAAAACTCTGGTTGCATAAGATCTCTTTGATGTCTCTTTTTCTGTCGCGAATTTTTTGAAAATTGGGCAGGATCTCAGATTTCAAAAATCGTTGTGACAACATTTGGCCAGACAACGACAGAAAGGCCTAGCAGTCGTATCTCGGAAACAACTTTCCACGAGTCAAAGACCATGCAGGCTTTAGAGTATTGAAGCCGTTAGCAAGAAAGCTTCAGCAAAAAACAATCAGTTCTGAGTCGCAGGATCCGCAGCAGATGACGACACTTCAGGTATTTCCCCGGCCGAACTCGATGAAACTCCCTCGATAGGGACCGCAATCACTGAGTACATGAGATTCCGCTTCTCAAACGCCATCCCGTTGTGGCCAAGCGTCACGCTTCCGGCCTGAGGGATACGTCGCTTCCAGACAGACATGACGTTATCGACCGAAACACCAGCACCCACGCCCAGACGCTCCGGGCCGGTCGTGCGAGTCTGCTCATCCACTCCAACACGCTCATCGAGCTGCATAAAGTTCTCCGCCAGCCAGACCGGCGTTTCCAGGCGGGTATCATAAAGCAGATAGAGATCCGCAGGTTGAGCCAGGGTCACTTTCATGGTGAAATCGCCCGCGACTTTATCATCATTGAAGGTCATCAGGAGTTCCCCACCACGCAAGTATTCTGGCACGCCGCGCTGATCGATCCCGTTAAATTCGTGAACACGATCGACATAAATCTGCTGATCTTCCAGCATCGCGCCACTGACAATTCGATAGTAATTCAGGACTTCCGACGGGCGGATATTGTCTTCCACATTGGCAATCAGCGGCGAAACCCGTTGGCTGTTTTCCTCTGAGAACGTCGAGGAATCAATCATGACCAGACGATCCAGATGCCCCTCGCGATTCACCGTGACTCCCTGGCCAGTCAGCAACTGCGTCTGATCACCGGTGCTCAGCGAGCCGACGCCCACTTCCCCGTTAAAGACAGCGACTTTGGATTCTCCCTGGTCATTAACGCTGATTCCAAAATCTGTTCCATAGTCGATCACTTCCGACCGAGCCGTCTTCACGCGAAACCCTTCCGCGCCCTTGGGGACATGGACAACAATTTTCCCCTCGAACAATCGACACGACTCAAGACTTTCCAGCTGCAGTTCAGCCGGTCCTGTCAGCGTCATTACGACACCGTTCGCACAGGTGAACCGAGTTGTCTGGCAAGCAAAGCTCAACCGATCCCCGGCATAAACCGCGATCTGTTTCGTCCTGTCTGGAATCACCTGACTGTCCGGGGATGGGCAGTGACTGCTGACGACCTCGTAAAACCCGATACGCCTGATACCAGCAGAATTTGTTGGACCTGGCAGAATCGAGAAAAGGGAGATAAGCCCCACCGAAAGCATGATCGCCAGAATGCTGCCGGACATCATCTTGGTCCAGCGATGAGATTTTTCGCTCTCACGTTTACTGGGGAACGTGGTTTCGGTTTCAAAGCCGCGCGTTGTCTCCAGAGAATAAATACGCCCCAGTCTGGCATGGATCGCAGCCGAGGTCACATAAAACTGACACGCCTCCTGGTCACTGACAATACGGCAACTGAGTTCGTGATACTGCTCAACCGTGGCATGGCCCTGGATCACTTCATCGACGAGTTGTCTCAGTGATTCGTCAAGATGTTGACCAGAAGATGACAAAGGCGGACTTCCTGAACGAGATGGATATTGAGAGTTGATTAGTGTGAAGACGTTTCTTTGACACGAGTCATGATGCACTCATAAAGTGCTTCGCGAATCCGCTTGAGTTGCAGATAAACGGAATTCGGCGACTGATTCATAGACAACGCGACATCCTGGATTTTTCGCGAGCCGGAGTAACACAGACGAACCAGCGACTGCTGACGAGGAGGAAGCTTTTTCAAACAGTGATCGAGCGCTTCCACACGCATGGCTGTTGCATCGGATGTCTCAAAGTGTCGGTCGATACACTCAATTGCTTCCGGGGTCAGGACCATTGGCTGCCTTTGAAGTTCTCCCAGAATTTTTCGAACTTCCGTCTTGGCAAAGCCCATCGCCCAGTACAGAAACGGCTTGCTCGTGTCGTAGGTATCTTTCTTTCTCCAGAGAGCCAGGGACACCCGCTGAAACACCTCGTCCGCCGTATCCAGGGCAGGCGTCAGGGCACAAATATACGAATACAACTGCCCCTGGTACTTCAGGAAGATCCCCAGAAACGCTGATTCCGACGAATCGCCGGACAGTCCCGCCAAAGTCTCTGCCTGCGAGTCGCGATCCAAGTCAGGCTCGACCGCCGGATGAATGGTCTGATCCATGGACAAGGCCTTGCCCCTGCGCATTCTCGACAGAAGTGCAGAGTTGAACTGGATTCGAAATCCCTGGTAGAGATATCCCGCAACGAGCAGGAAATCTTTCAAGGATTCATCAAAATTCACCTTTGTGAACCCCAGTCTGACATCAGGTTTTGACAATATCAAGAAATATGTCGACAAGTGTTGATGCGATTTTGTAGGTGCATAAAAACTACTGCTACTCCTTAGGAAATTGACTTTCGCGAGGAAAGTGTATCAGTCCGGTTGTGGATTCTTTCGGGATACGCCACTTTCTCCCAAGTGACCCATCAACAAAAAAACGCCCCGCGGAAATTGCTTTCCACGAGGCGTCGATTCTGTCTCGTCGTCTGAGAATTATTCAGATCCCTGTAGCTTCACCAGTTTGTTGTACAATCCAAGAATCAGAAATGTCGGAGCCCATTGGCCGACAAACTGGGCGTTTTTATGATCGCTGGCAGCTTTCAAAGCTAGCGCCCCGATAATCGAAGCACCTGCTGCCCAAAGGAACGCGTCCGAAGGAATCTTGGTCGTTTGACGCTCGATCATCTTCGTGAGCGAGCCTTCTTCGCGTTCGTTCGGTTGAACTCCGGCTGTCGAGAAGCGTGAAGTCTGGTAAGTCATCGTCAATCCTTTCAAAACAGTTCATCTTCCTCATTGAACGCATTCATTCGAGGTACGAATCTGGATGACGTCAGATGTCTTGGATTTCGTTGTCCGCTCCTGGACGAAGAATTGTTATCACATCGTCGGTTTTGGCGACGAGTACGTTTGGTCAGCGGGCTTCAACTTCGTAAACAACGCCCCCGCCATCAATCCAATTCCAAGGACGACATGAGGCAGGTACATCTCATACGAGAAGGAGAACATCCACGGGCTAACCAGCAGCAGGAACCCCAGCACGAAGTCAGTCGTCAGGTGAGCGTTCATCGGGATGATTCTCCCGTAGCTCAGCTCGTATTTCGTAAACAGGCTCTGCAATAAAATGATTGTTCCCGCAAAAACAGGAATCCAGAGTCCCCAGCTGCTCGTTGATAGTGAGACAAACGGACCGACAATCAGTAGGACTGCCCCAAGATAGTCGGCCATGGCATGAGTTCGTGTGGAAATGAATCGCATGGTAAATCCTCCTCGATCACGATCACGTGGTGTGATACACGAAGGAAAACTTCGCAACTCGCGTTCCACGCGCTGAGAATCAAATTTCAGCGCGATCATTCAGCAGACGGCGCAGAAGGACGACACAAACGCAGTCATTAGCGAATCCCAAACATGCAGCGTGCAAGTTCTGCTGACAAGTATTACGGCTTATACGCGGTCACCGGCATCTTCAGCGCCGAAGCTGCCGCAGCGCAAGTCAGCTTCCCGCCATGAACACTGACGGCAGTCGCAAAGCCAGGATCGGCTGCCGTCGCGCCCGAGAGTCCCATGTTAGCCAACCGGTAGACATACGGAAAGGTGACGTTGCACAACGCATACGTGCTCGTCCGCCCCACCGCCCCCGGCATATTGGCCACGCAGTAGTGAAGAACTCCATCGACCAGATACGTCGGCTTGGAGTGCGTCGTCGGACGACTCGTCTCAACGCAGCCCCCCTGATCGATCGCGACGTCGACGATGACCGCGCCTGGCTTCATCCGTTTCAGATCTTCTGCCATGACCAGACGCGGAGCCTTCGCACCCGGAATCAGGACCGCCCCAATGACGAGGTCCGCCCGTTGCAACTGCTCGCGAATGTTGTGCTTGTCGGAAAAGAGCGTGTTCACGTTCGGCGGCATGATGTCTTCGAGATAACGCAGACGCTCGACGTTCACATCGAGAATACAGACATCCGCCTGAAAGCCCGCTGCAATCTGCGCGGCATTCTTCCCGACGATCCCACCACCCAGGATCGTAATGTGAGCAGGCGAAACACCTGGAACGCCACCAAGCAGAATCCCGCGTCCTTCCTGTGGACGCTCGAGGAACTTCGCCCCTTCCTGAATACTCATCCGTCCCGCAACTTCGCTCATCGGCGTCAGCAGCGGCAGACGACCTTGCGGATCCCGGACCATTTCATACGCAATCGCCGTACAGCCCGTTTCGACGACGGCTTTCGTCAACGATTCCGACGCCGCGAAGTGGCAATACGTAAACAGGATCTGTCCCGGACGGAGCAGGGGGATTTCTTCCGGTTGTGGCTCTTTGACTTTGATAATCAGATCCGCTTGTGCAAACAGTTCTTCCGCACTGCCGACGATCTCTGCTTTCAGAACAGCATACTGGTCATCGCTGATCCCGCTCCCCAGCCCCGCCCCCCGTTCAATCAAAACTTGGTGCCCGGCTGCAATCAGCTCTTCAACGCCTACGGGCAGCATGGCAACGCGGTATTCGTCTGTTTTGACTTCACGGGGAACGCCGATGATCATACGCTTGTGTCCTGTCGCATTCGGTAAAAAATAATGACAAGCCAGCATAACAAAGTTGTGACGCAACTCGCGACTGGTCGATAACCGTGTCGCGAAGTCTTTCGGGTAAAATGTCGAGGCATCAATGACGAGTCAATTAACGTGGTCTGATGTGGAACTT
Organism: Lacunimicrobium album; assembly: GCF_052161635.1. Lineage (GTDB taxonomy): Bacteria > Planctomycetota > Planctomycetia > Planctomycetales > Planctomycetaceae > SXPC01. The sequence continues at coordinate 3,482,203 of NZ_CP197413.1, read as the reverse complement.
TCCGATGCACGATGGCTGATCGATCGCGCCTTGCAGGAAGACCTCCACGGCCAGCCCGACCCGACAACAACTTCTCTCATCGCCCCCGAGACGATGGCCAAGGTCACGATCGGTTCGCGCGCTCATGGACGCCTCGCCGGTCTCCCCGTTGTCAAACTCGTGCTTGATGCACTCAACGCCGATGCTGACATGACCGTTTTCAAACACGATGGCGATGTCATCACACCCGGCGATGTCATCGTGTCTCTCCGAGGACCTCTGGGGCTCCTGCTTGTTGCTGAGCGAACCATCCTCAACTTTCTGATCCACCTCAGCGGCATCGCTACCGTCACCTCCCAATACGTCGAGCTAGTCAAAGGGACGAAAGCTGTCCTCCTCGATACCCGCAAGACGCTCCCCGCCTACCGCACGCTCGCCAAATACGCGGTCCGCTGCGGCGGCGGAACGAATCACCGCATGGGCCTCTATGACGGCATCCTCATCAAAGACAACCACCTCGCCGGCTGGCGTCAACAAAACCCCGACGGCACATTGGCCGATGCCATTCACGAAGCCCGAGAGCGCCAACCTGGCATGAAGATCGAAGTCGAAGTCGATACGCTCATTCAGCTCGCAGACGTCCTCCAGGCCAGACCCGAAATCGTCCTGCTCGACAACATGTCTCTCGACGAACTCCGCCAAGCCATCACCATGCGAGATCAGTTCGCTCCTGGTCTCCTTCTGGAAGCCTCCGGCGGCGTCAATCTCAAGACCGTCCAGAGCATCGCCCAGACCGGTGTCGACCGCATCAGCGTCGGCGCCCTGACCCACTCCGCCCCCGCCCTCGACCTCGGCTTCGACTGGTCCATCTGAAAATTTTAAGTAGGGTGCTGGTGAGTCTTCGAACCGCACCAATTGTGCGGACGAACTCACCTTTCTCTCTTCATCCATCTTTTGCTTCTGGCTATAAAACGTACATCAGAGCACCAGTCCCGATCACATCCCCTTCTCCTGAGGAACCACCACCATGAAGCTGATCAATGAGTTCAAAGAGTTCGCCATGCGAGGCAACGTCATCGACCTGGCTGTCGGGGTCGTGATCGGAGCCTCCTTCAGCGCGATCGTGAAGACCTTCGTCGACAACATCATCACCCCCCCCATCGGCTGGCTCGTCGGCGGCGTCGACTTCAGCGGACTGAGCGTGAAGCTGGGCGTTCCAGAACTGATTCCAGGGCAGCCTCCCATTGCTCCAGTCGAAATCAAGTACGGCCTGTTCCTTCAAGCCCTCTTCGCCTTCACCATCACGGCGATTGCCCTCTTCATCTTCATCAAAGCCATCAACCGCTTCCTGCGCACCGACAACGCGAAAAAAGACTCCCCCGTCCAGCCCCCCGAAGAGATCTTACTCCTGCGAGAAATCCGCGACTCCTTGAAAACCCAAACACCATCCACTCCGCCAACTCTGTGATCTTGTCACACGGACTTCACCGCGCCAAACATCCCGAAACAGGCATTGCGGTGCAGGATGTGGACCCGCCCGAACCCGACTCGCTGGAGCAATCCGATCTGGAACTCCAGCGACCTCGGCGTGTCTTCTTTTTCGATATACGCAAAAACCTGATCCCGATACGCCTCTCCTTTGAGCCCCACGAGATAGTCGCTGTAACGCTTGCGATTCAACGCTTCGAGCTCGGGGAATTCCTCCGCCAGCAGGTCGTAAATCCACACCGATCCGCCCGGCTTGAGCCAGCGATAAAGCTTTTCAAACATCGCGACCCACTCGCGCTCTTCTCGCAAATGATGCAGTGCAGCTGAGGTAACGATCAGGTCAAAAGCAGCCTCTTCAAACTCCAGCTCGCGCATGTCCGTCTGATAAAGAAACGACATCGCCGCCGTCGCCTTCTTGAGACGCTCTTGAGCGCGCATCAGCATCGGCCCACTCAAATCCACCAGATGAATTTCGCGCAGCGTCGGAATCGCCTGCAGCACTTTCAGCGAATAATTCCCCGCTCCGCAACCGAGATCCAGCAGCGACGTCGCTTTGGGATGGAGGGCACCGCAGGCATCAGCCATCAACTGCAGGCAGTCAGCGGAATCCATCGCGGCCACCTGGCCGGTTTCCAGTTGAGAAAATCGCTCGACATCCGCATCGAACCGGGCACGAATCTCTTCAACAGTTGACTTCGAACTCGCAGACATCATCTTCCCGCTTCCTCAGAGCCGCGACTGAAAAGGAGCGCATCCGGCTCCTTCCCATCGACCAACAGGTTGACCAACGCCGTCAATCCGTCCCGCAGTGATGAGCACGACAGCCATCAGCGTTCGCTGGTTCGGTCAATCAGGCGTTGATGCTGAGACAATTGTGTTTTCCGGACGTATCGCAATGTGATCCCGACGACGAGGAACAGCACGAGCCATTGACCAATGTGAAACGGATCAGTCACGTAATGAACCGCCGGGTTGGTGACCGTCGGATCGCCGTGACCGGGGTGAGCCACAGCCAGATCGCAAACACTAAGAATCGCCAGCACCGCAACTGTGACTGACGATGCAGACTTTTTCAGGACTTGAACCAAACCAGAAAGTGACATGGGAACCTTTGGACGGCAGTGTGCTCGAATTTTAATCAGACAGGATTTTCCACAGAACTGTCAAAATTGACATCCCCCTGTGGAAAAGTGATCTCCCCACATATCGAAGATTGTCTTAAGATTCGCTGAAGAATGGTTTTGGAGTCAAGATCACGGCTTCCCTCTGGTCGAAATTACTCTAAGATTCATTATTGATTGTCTTCAGGCAAGCAATTTGCTCTCACTCACTTAGAATTCAGGGCGTAACTTATTGGGGTGAAACAGGTTCATGAAAACCGACGTTGGCTATAAACCAGGGGATTTTGTTGTTTACAAGGTGACCAAGCAGTCATCCCATCCCACGCCCCGCGCGTCGAAGGTTTACCCCTCTCCTCACGGCGATAATTACACGTACTGCGTCGAAAAGTACTGGGTCGTCGATCACATGATCGATGATTCACAAATTGTCGTTCGCACACGTCGCGGCAAAGAACGCACAATCGATCTCGATGATCCTTGCCTGCGACATGCCAACTGGTGGGAACGCGTTCTCAGCAGTCACCGCTTCCCATTGCCTCCAGAAAAAGCGACGAAAATCGATCAGCCGATTCTCAAAGCCCGCTAATTCTCCGGTTTTGGCTTGGTTTTCTGTTCTTCCAGTTCCCGCCTGATCGTCTCGATAAGGATGCTCACGCGCGGGTCAGACCGATAATCCAGAACCGGCTTTTTCGCTTTAATCGCTGTGAACTGGTTCGGCATCTGTCGAGCGATCACCTCCGGATCGGCAGCGAAGTCAATGTCGACCGTCTCTTGAGCCTTCTCAAAATCGAGCGGGTAATACCACTTTCCCTCGATCGGAACGGTCTTCAAATCGTCCCACGAGCGTGGCCATTCCCCGTCGTGCAGTTTGGCGTATTCACCGACGAGATCAAACAGTCCGCGAACAAAGACGTTCTGCTTATCGGGCCCCAGCTTCGAGCGGGTATAGGCGACGACCAGGCTGATCGCGACCGCAAGAATAACTCCCACCCAGACAATACTCCTGCCCGAGATGCGCAAAGAGGGTCGTTCTGCAGGGGAAGAGGAAGGTGTCGTCGGAGACTGGTCAGGTTCGTTGCTCATGGCGTTATTCTAGCGGGAAAGCGTTTCGCTGGTCAGGTTCAGCGTGTCCGGGAAAGTTTTTTGCGGGCAACCGAGCAGCATTTCTGCTCCCTGGGCGATCGACTGAAAATGAATCTCGACTGTATCGAGAACATTCCGGGCATATCCACCTGCCATAGACACGACAACAGGGAGTCCTTTCGCGATCGCTGTCTGGTAAACCAACCGATCACGAGCCGCCAGTCCCGTTTTCGTCAGCTTCAAGCGACCAAGAGTGTCATCCAGAAACGGATCCGCACCGGCGAGATAGATAACAATGTCCGGACGGGCAGCATCGATCGACTGCTTGAGGCCTCTCTCTAATTCATCGAGAAACTCCTCGTCAGTCGTCCCGTCTGCCAGGGCGATATCGAGATCACTGATCTCTTTTCGCAGCGGAAAATTCTTTGCCCCGTGCATCGAGAACGTGAAGATCGAGTCATCGCCACGCGCAATTTGCGCTGTGCCATTCCCCTGATGAACGTCGGTATCGACGATCACCGCGCGCTGAATCAACCCTTCCTGCTGGAGAGATCGAGCCGCCACGATGCTGTCATTAAAGACGCAATACCCTTCGCCACAATCCCATTGGGCATGATGCGTCCCGCCCGCGAGATTGGCCGAGAATCCAGACTGCAACGCCACTTTCCCGGCTTCGTAGGTCGCACCGGAAGATCGCCGGGAGCGTTCAATCAGTTGAGGCGACCACGGAAACCCGATTCTTAAAATCTCGCTGCGAGTCAGTTCGCCAGTGACTGCTCGTCGCACATAGTCTGCCTCATGGGCCAAGTTGAGCTGTTCGAGGGTGACGGGTTGAGGAACATGAAAGTCCCCGGCGTCGACGACACCAGCCAGCGTGAGAGCCTCGCGCAACAGGGAATACTTCCGCATCGGAAATCGATGCGTCTGTGGCAGCGGAAGGACGAATTGATCGGTGTAGAAGGCCTGTAACATAGTTGCCACTATCTTAGACGCGATGTCGAGCATGGACATCCAGGCCGATAAAAAAAGCATCCCGACACGTTCGCGCCGGGATGCTTTTCAAATGACATTCAATTGGTTGTCTTACTCGTCCGAACTGTGATGCCCACGCCCGAACAAGAGATAGACGTAGTAAAGCAGCTCCATGACGCTCTGCAATGTCGCCGCGACGTAGGTCCAACCTGCTGCATTCAAGACGTTACTAACGGCTTCCGACCCGCCCGCATCGACGATACCGAGTTGGTTAAGCGCGACTTTCGCCCGGGCACTGGCATCGAACTCGACGGGCAAATTGACCAGTTGGAAAAACACCAGCCCGCCGTAGGCAATCAGCCCCAGGACGGCAATCTGCAGGCTTTGCATGAAAAAGCCAATCATCAGGAAAATCATCGCCAGGGAAGGGCCCCAGGTCGCAGCCGGGACGGCGAGATTGCGGATCACCAGCGGTCCGTAGTTTTGGGCGTGCTGGAGGGCATGGCCTGCTTCGTGAGCGGCGATCCCGACCGATGCAGCCGTTCGCCCATTGTAAACCTCATGCGACAAACGCAGGACGCGATGGCTCGGGTCGTAGTGGTCACTGAGCATTCCGCCAGTCTCTTCAATGTTCACATTGTTGAGCCCGGCTTGATCGAGAATGTGGCGGGCAGCGGCTGCTCCGGTGAGGTGAGCAGGCACCTGCATGCCGGCGGAATAGGCGCTTTTGACACGGGCTTGCGCCCATAACATCAATAAGAACGCGGGGGCGATGAACAGAAAGTACATTGGATCGAAGAACATATTTCCCTCTGTAGTAACAGTGTTGTTATTTCTTGGTGTTGTTGTCTCAACGCTATGAGTGATGTTTGACCGATCAATGGTGCCGCCAGTTTGGCAGAACATTCGGTCGCTCACTCTTAAATACGAACCTCGTGCCAAATGGATCAATTCGTAAGGTCAGGACAGCCGAAATAACAGGTATTGGTGCAGTCGCGAGGACTGACCTGACTTATGATTCGTCCAACATCAAGTTGGACCGAAAGTGTCACTCTTTTGATGACACTTGTGACGACTTTGCGTCACTTGCTTATTCACCAAATCGTTAGCCTCGATTTGTATTCCACTCGGCCGTTTTCGAGTCGATCCTGCATTCGTCTTGATACGCCGTCAGCTTGGCACACGCGGTGCAATATAGCTCTTCCATGAAACGGCTTGATGCTGTGGACGACCAGTTCGGCTTTGCTGAACGCCCCTCATCAGCTCTGAGAAAACTGTGGCGTTTCTGACGTCACTTTCTGGAGAGAACAACATGAACACGATGTCAAAGACTTTTACACTGAAACGATTCCTGGTTGTTGGCTTGCTGATGGGTGGTCTGGCTTTTGCAAGTACAGCTGCTCAAGCCGGTGGCCCTCATCATTCCCATAGTGGTGGCTGGGGCGGCGGCTACGGTGGCGGTGGACATAATCATGGTGGGAATCATCATGGTGGACACAATCACGGTGGTTACGGCGGCGGGTATGGCGGTGGCGGATATGGTGGTGGATACCGCCCCGGTTGGGGTGGGGGACATAACCATGGACATTACCACGCTCCTGTCCGACCGTATCCCGTTCGAGGTCCAGTCTATTACGGAGCACCAGCTTACCGTGGTAACAGCATTGGATTTTCAAACGGCAACATCGGATTCATTTACAACTGGCGGTAATCAGGAATTCCTGATCGCAGCCTGACAGGGATGGAAGCTGATTCTGGTCTTGGACGCACCTTTTCAAGGCCAAATCAGTCAAACTCCAGAGTAAGAAATTGACCTGTATCGAGCACAATCACTTCATGAATACCATAACTTCTTGTCCGAGGAGCTAACCATGAAACGAGTTCTTTTAGCCAGTGTGCTTGCGGTCGGGCTGTGTTGGGGGTTGAGCCCGAAGGAAACCCAGGCAGGGGGCGGAGTCGTCGTCACGACGACAAGTCCTCAAGTCGTTCCGGTCGGTTACGGCGGGTACAGTTACTACGCACCACCCCGCTATTACCGACCTGCCTACGTCTACCCGGCACCAGCCCCGGTGTATTACGGACCAGCGTACGGACCTCCACGGTATTACGGACCGCCGCGATACTATGGTCGACCTGCCTACTACGGTCCCCGACCCGGCTTTGGCATCTCAATCGGCTGGTAATTGGATGATGGACTTCCGGCGCACGAGCTTTTCAGCCCGTGCGTTTTTGTTTGCCCCTCGCCCGCTCTTTTCCAAACTGACTCATAATCTGCCAATCGATCAGGCTCAATGACGTGATCGATGGCAGATCAATAAACGATCGACTGATCACAGGTCAGTCAAATATTGTTGAGACAAGAAAGACCTGTTGCTGCGGTTTTTTATCATGTTGATAGGAAACAGGTTACGGCTTGTTGTCGAAAAATCGGAGTCTTTGGCCCGGATTTTTCTACATCATTTTGAGACGAATACAAAACAAGTTCTGTTTGCCAGCCTGCTCAAGAAACCACGAATGTTACGTCGGTATCATGTGAGACCGACTCTTGATGCCCTGGCCAACAGCTAGGAGACGACGATGAAACGCTTACTGATGATCATGATTCTGGCAGGCGGTGCGATGATGATTGCACCACAACTTCAAACCAGTGCTGAAGCTGCTGTCTATCGCTATCGTGGCGGTGGTTACGGCGGCGGCTACTACGGTGGCCGTTACTATGGCGGTCGAGGCGGGTATTACGGCGGTCGAGGTGGCTACTACGGTAATTCGTACCGCGGCGGTTACTACGGCAACCCATATCGTGGCGGGTACGGCTACGGAAATCGCGGGTTCTACGGCGGACGTAGTGGCGCTTACATTGGCAATCGCAACTTCGGTATTTTTATTCGTTAATTTGATATCGAATGAATGTACCCCAAATCGGCAGGCATGGTGGCCTGCCTTTTTTTATGCGCAGTGCCTGGGCTCGAGTGTGGAAAAATTTGAAAAGGAGATGTCAACGACGGCTGATATTATTATAATCGTTAGAACAACTTTCCTCGCTGCGTTTCCTTATTCAGGATTCCCCACCCATGCCGAAACCACGCCCGGGCTTTACGCTGATTGAATTGCTCGTTGTCATTGCCATTATCGCCACGCTGGTAGCCATCCTGTTACCAGCTGTCCAGCAAGCTCGGGAAGCTGCTCGACGGACGTCGTGCAAAAACAACCTGAAGCAAATTGGACTGGCGCTTCACAATTACGAGAGTACTTATACGCTTCTTCCACCAGGGAGCATCGGGCACCTGAACCTGGGGCCGGGAGTGACCGACTCCCGTGGCGTTGGCGTGTGGATGTATCCAGGCTCGGGGGTCGGCGATCCGATGATCCGCCTGCATAGTTGGGCCAGCCTGCTTCTGCCCTACATGGAGGGGAGTAATCTGTATGACACGATCGATTACAAGGTCTCTGCTCTCGCTCCTGCGAATCGTCAGGCCGCATCAGCCATCCTGCCGTTCTACCGATGTCCAAGTTATGCCGGCCTGGATTATTCGACCGACCCGTATTACGTCACGAACGTCGGCTATGACAAATTCGCGCTGCGGAATTATGTTTCCATCGGCGCCACCAGCTTTACGCAGTTGAGCCCGACCAGCCCGGTCAAGCCGTCAGGTTCGATCTATCCAGGAAGCAGGACGCGATTTGGTGAGATCACCGATGGTCTGTCCAACACCATCTTCATTTCAGAAACCAAAGAAGGCAGCCAAGGGAAATTCGACTTCTTCGGCAACCCGCTAACGACGACCAGCTCTGCATCGGTCTGGATCGACGGGACATCGGCGACCATGTGTTCCCGCTGGCTCGACCTGGCTCAGACGCCTCCGGTTTTTGATGGCCAGTCATCCTCGATCAACAAGGTTCCTTACTACTACACAGGCGGCTCATTCGGAGCGAATGTCGATATCAGCCAGTTGCATGGCCCGTCCAGCGAACACAAAGGCGGGGCTCAACACCTCATGGGCGATGGAGCCGTGCGTTACATCTCGGAAAACATCAATTATGTTCTTTACGATTCTCTGGTGACCCGCAGTGGTGGTGAAGTCATTGGCGAGTTCTAAGCACGGTTTCTGCAGTCCGCCAACGTGCCATGCTTGCGGCTTTGAGCAAGCATGTTCTGAACGCTCCAACCTCAAACGAAGCAGCATGCTCACCCAAAGCTGTGAGCATGGCACGACTTTTGTAACTGCGCTGACTTAAGTTGTGATTCGTGTAAGTACGGTTTTTGCAGTCCGCTCAAAGCCAGGCCGATCTCATGTCGGTCTGGCTTTTTCTTTAACCTTCTCCGCCATCTTGTCTATCTCGGTGCATTTTTGACGTCGCGCTTGTGCGGACAATGCGTCCGTGAAAGAATAAATATGCTGGCATCGCTGCTGACTTTTGTCGTCACAGCGAATTCGCCAGCCTCTTAAATTTGCTATGAGTTTCCTCAATTCCTACACAGGCAAAGTCCTAGCGTCCACCATGTTTCCATCGTTTCATCAAATGCCTCCATCGACCGCCTGGCAACCCGTCACTCTGGGAATCGGCGGTCCCGCGCCATTGACGGTCTGGAACTGGTTCAAGCCGGCGACGTTTTCGCATGGGCTCGTCTTCCTGATTCCGCCGGAAGCGTTCACTCATCCTGCTGTCTCGACGCTGACGCTGCGAAATCTGCTGCATGCCTCGGGTCTCAATCCTGCGACCTGCTGGCAGTGGTTCTATGCCGGCCAGATGTTTGAAGGCATGGGGGGAGTGAATCCCATGATGGACTATCCGCTCCCACCAGCAGGCGAGGGGGCTGATCCGCATCTGTATGTGACGTTCGTCCCGGATGCTGTGCCGGTCATGATGCCTGCCGTTATGATGCCGAGCCAGGGAATGCCGGTTGCCGAAGATTATGCCTCCCTGCTGCAGTCTGCGCCGCTGGCTTCCGAAGCCGAAGGGGCGTTTGTTCCCGCCGGTGATGCCGAGACGATGTATCGAAACATCGAGTCTGACTGGAAATCGATTTATCACCTGGAGAAGAACCTCGGCATCGCGCGGAAGCAGATGGACGGCATGATGGGCCGTCTTAACGGACTGAATCGTGATCTGGGGCCCGACGAACGAAACGCTGCTTCGCAACTCGAGCAAAAAGAGTGGCAGGATTCCCGAAGACGCCTGCGAGACCTGCAGACGGGTTTGAGTCGCCTCATGAAGGAACACGATATGGGCGTGACGTCTGCAGCCGGGAAGAAGACCTACTTCGAGCAGATCTATCAGGAATATGTCGTTCCCAGAAAGCCATTTGATGGTTTGCAGCAGGTGTACCGCGATATCGAGATGCACCGCAAGATGCTCACGAACATACAGAACCAGATCACATCCATCATGCAGAAAGCCCAGCAGGACGGCGAAGCCCGCGGTCAGCAGGTTCTGCGTAAAATCCAGGATGCCGTGCGGGCGAATAGGTTGAAGAAGTAGCGCTGCGTTTGGGACAGGGAGGGCGAGGCTCCGTCCGAGCCGCTGTCCCGCGTTGCAACATCACATCCGTTAAAGGATGTCGAACGGTCTGCCGGGAAATGGGACTGTTCGAGGCCATCGTGCTCTTGGGCACGGAGGAAGTTTCGCAACGCAAAGCAGCGGCTCGGAGCCTCGCCCTCCCGGCGTTGCTTTCCATGTTGAACAAACCGTGACTCTACTTTTTAAAGAGTTTCTTACTTTGCCCAGTCTGAAGAAGTAAATTTCAGCGGCGAGGGATTGCCGTTCAGCAGGGGGCGATATCCTGCGCACTCCAGTTTGTATTGGCCGTTCTTCATCTCGTAGGAAAGCGGTTGATCGGAAAAGCGATCACGCGGAATCGCGGTCAATTGGGCCGGTAGGAGTTGGGATAGCTCTTCGGGATAATTCCCATGCGTTCGATGATACAGTTCGAGGGCATAGATGACGTGAACGAGTTCCCGTTTCATGCGACTTCGGTCTTGTGATGTCGTTGATTGCTCCAGGACGGTGAGTTGACGAAAAACCTGTTTGGCAAATGTCTTGCCTCGCTCCTGCGGCGATTGAAAAATGAGCTGCGTAATGGTCATGGACTCGATGGCATCCAGTTGGTAGTCCTGATGCATTTTTTCGTAAGCGGCTTTTCTTTCCCAGTAAGGAAGGTGGCTGATCTGAACAAAGTCATTGAAATACTGATTCAATGTTCGCAGGCCTTCGTCGTAATCGATCAACATGGAAAACATTCTGCTCAAGAGTGGACTGCCGCCAGACAGCTCAGATGCCAGCTCTTGAATCTCAGCATGATTTGGCGGGGCTTTCTGCAAACGAAGCTGAGCCATCAGGCAGACTGCATTGAGGGCAATCGCTCGTTCTGCTTTTGAGATCGCAGTGGAGAGATCATCCAATGGCGGTAGCTGAGCCAGTCGTTCGGCATGACGCTTGAGGACTTCAACCGGAATGCCGCGATGTTGCGCGAAGACAATATCAGCCTCGCAGGCGGTCGCATCGATCGCAAAACTGACAAGCTTTTCGATGAGAAACATCTGCTGCGATTGCAGATACGCAAGTTGATGAAGCTGGATCAGATGCAACGAAGCGTCATCAAACCGGCCCTCGCCCAGATCGTACATCACTTGAGTTTTCAACAGACGCCCCAGATCGCGAATGTGTGAAACCCAGGGAAGAAGTGTCCTCGTCAGGATATTCATATTGGCTGGATCTTCAGAGCCAATATATGGCAACGCATAGTGTGGTCGACTCGTCATTTCTTCCAGCAGGCTGAGAGCGCGACGCGTCGCAGGAGATTCAATCCATTGGGCCATCAACGGTCGATCCTCGGATGTCCATGGCGCGGAGGCTGGAAACTCGTTGGCCGGGGCTTCGAGTCCTCCGTCTGGAGCACCTGGGGTTGATGTGAGGATTTGTTGCAGATAAGCAGGCCAGGTGACGTAAGAGGCCTCATCGGGATCTGGCATCGGCACTAGCAGACGCTGGTAAAGCTGCGATCGGTAATAGAGATTTTTGGGGAGTTCCGGATTATCGCGATCAATGATCTCCAGCAGAACCGCTGCCGCATTTTGAGAAGTCGGCAGCCCTCCTTTGTTCAATTCACGGTTCAGATATTCCAGGTAATCGGGAAAGCCCCGGTGATCGAGCGGTTCGACAATGAATGTTGTCTCTGGAGAAATCGTGATGATTTTCTGCTTCTCATCAGGCGTAGCCACGGGAGCAACCGGTGCCTGAGCTGGCGCGTTCGTTGACAATAAAAGACACAGAATCGCCACGACGAATGCAGTTTTCACGAATCGCTCCCCAACTGACGGCCATCACCCGGACTCGCTTTTAGACGTCTCAAATACTGATACGTCTCCCTGTCGAATTTGTTCACGCAAATCGGCGAGGGAATCAAAATTCGCCAAGTTTGCCCGCTTCCATCTGCAAGAGCTGCATTTTGGTTGTCAATTCCCCCGGTGCAGAGAACCCGCCCGGCTTGCCTCCGCTGGCAATCACGCGATGACACGGCACGATCAGCGGAATGCGGTTGGTCGACATGACGCTCCCCACCGCGCGAGCTGCTTTGGGATAGCCGGCTTCACGGGCGAGTTCGCCGTAGGACAGCGTCTTGCCATACGGAATGCGGCGTGTTGCTGCGATGATCTGTTTTTGAAACTCGGTCTTCTTGCCCAGATCGAGTTTGAGTCTGGTGAAGTCGATCCGCTTGCCGTCCGCAAATGACATCAGCAAGTCGCGAGCTTGAGCGAAGGCTTTCGGCAGCGTTGTCGTTTCGTCGATGATCAGTTCGCGACGAACGAGTTCCTCGCGCAGATCGCGTTCACTTCGATAACCAAAACGGACATCACTGATGAGCCCGTTAAGCCCCGCGACAGCGATCCAGCCGAGGCGTGTTTCGAAGAGGACACCAGACAGCAGAGCAGGGGAGTCGAGAACAGAACGCATGACAGACAGATCCTGCGAAGAGCATGAAGATAGTTCGTTGTTGATACTCAATTGCGACTCCAATTCAAGAGGCAGTTGATCGTTTTCTGAATGAAAAATTATTTTTGAGTTCGACGTCATGAAAACAAGATTCCATAAACTCTTTCATCATCGTCGTGATCTATGATGAAGTCACACGAAGACAGTTGCAGATCATGCATCTGTTCTTCGCCAGTCACGTCACTGTTGGATTGGTCAGACGACTTTCAGGCACAACATAAAGGGCTTCCATGGTCGATCCTCTCTATCAACTGTCTGATGATTTCTTCGTCAACATGAACCTCAATACGGAGATGTCGCTGCCGACATCTCGCGAGACGATCCTGAACTTCTTCGAGCGCGTCCAGAAGGCGTATCCCACGATGCGCAACTTCTATACGCGGGAAAACGGCGACTTCGTTCTCGAAGAAGATAAAGACGGAAACACCTACCGCTGGCTGTCGCTGGAGTCCAAAAGGATCTGCAGTGGTTACGTGAATCCACCCGATGTCGACACCGCGTTTTCACAACACAAGCTCGTTCTCGAACTCGTTCCGTATATGCTCTCGGTCAGCCCGCTGGACTGTGAAGCGCTCGATTTCCTGGTGGGATTCGACTTCCTCTATAAAGGCAATCACGATGAGGTCGTCGCTGAAGCACTCGGCATGAGCCCGATGGTCGAGGCAATGCTCAGCATCCCGCATGCGACTATCCTCAACTACGAGCCACAAGTGACGATCAGTCTGGAAGAAGGATGCCGCAAACAAGCCAGGATGGTGGTCGAGACACGCACGAACGCCAATCAGGTCCGTCGACGCGAGTTCAATGAAGACCCGATCAGTGTCTATTTCACCGTCCGCCAGTACGGCAGCCTGGCCCTCGAAGGTTCTTATATTCAGACCCTCTCGGAACTCCGCGCCCACAGCGAGCGACTCTTATCCAGCCACATCGCACAACAAGTCCTGCGCCCACTCGCGGTCGCCATCGAAGCGAGATGAGGACAGGAAATTAGAAAATAGAAATTGGAAATTAGTCGATCCGAAGAACAGGTATTGTCATGAGACTTTAAGATGGTTGAGTTGCCCAAGGCTGCTGTGTTTTGTCCTACCAATTTCTAATTCCCAATTTCTAATTCCCATTCCTTATGCTCATCCACGCGACGTCTGAGAAGAAGCTCGGACCGACGATCCCGCTGCATTGTCCGGCTTGCCTGACAGAGAATGTCGACAGTCAGAGCTACGCGATGGTCGATCAGGTCCTGTTCCTCTTCGTGCTGCCGCTGCATACCAAGGCAACTCTGTTCATCAGCTGTCCGAAATGTCGTCGGACCTTCAAGCCGCTGATCCCGCTGGAAGACTTCAGTGCATTCCCCGTCGAAGCCCGTGGACGCTATCTGAAAGAACACATCTCGGTGTTTCAGGTTATCCTGGCGCTGGCAGCGTTTTTCATCTGCTGGATTCCCGTTGTCGGCGTCGTCATCGCGGGAATCGCGCTGCTGGTCAACTGGCAGGCGATGGCATGGCTGCGACTTCTAAGCGGAATCGCTCTAGCAGGCGGCGTACTATCAACAGGGATATTTCTTCTGTTGTCGGTGTAACACGTCCGGTGTGCCACGGCTGTTTCAGCCGTGTCGAGTGGATATGATGCCCCAAAACCAAATCCCACGGCCGACACGGCCGTGCCACGCAAAAACTACTTCGTGCAGTAGTCGATGATGCGCGAGATCTCCATCCGCAAATCGGGACGGGCGACGATACGATCGACGAAGCCGTGTTCCAGCAGGAATTCGCTCGTCTGGAAATTCTCGGGCAGAGGCTTCTTAACAGTCGCCTGGACCACGCGAGGCCCTGCAAAGCCGACGAGCGCCTTGGGTTCTGCGATCGTGATATCACCCAGCGATGCAAAGGAAGCAGCGACACCACCCATCGTCGGGTTGGTCAGGATGGAAATGAACAATCCACCTTCTTTATGGAACTCACCAAGCGCCATCGAGACCTTACCCATCTGCATCAGCGAGAGAATTCCCTCGTGCATCCGAGCACCGCCGCCAGAACCGGAGACGATCACCAGTGGCAGCTTGAGTCGAGTTGCCTCTTCGATCGCGCGTGTCAGCTTCTCGCCGACGACGGATCCCATGCTTCCCATGATGAAGGCGGAGTCAGTCAGACCAAAGACCAGCGGACGACCGCGCAGGTAACCCTTGCCGACGATACAGGCTTCCGTCAGTCCTGTCTTCTTCTGCTCGGCGACGAGCCGCTCTTTATAGGGCTTGCTGTCTGAAAATTCGAGCGGGTCGGACGGCAGCAGATTGGCGAACCATTCTTCAAACGTCCCTTCATCGATCAGCTGCGCAATGCGAACGCGTCCGGGCACGATAAAGTGGTGCTGGCATTCAGGGCACAGGTAAAGTCCCTGCTCCATCCGCTTGCGGTAAACGGTCTTGCTGCAGGCCGGGCAGAGAATCCACAACCCCTCGGGCACACCCTTCTTACGCGGGACACGAGACGAATCTTCGGGTTCCGGTGCATCAGGCGGAATGGCAGGCGTCATAGGCAGATTGGCTGTGGACATGAGTATTCGTGGTTCTGCGAAAATAACAATTTGATCAACAGGCCAGAATTATAAGCAGGACCAATCCAAGCTGAAAAGAGACAACGACAGATCGGCAGGAATCGATATCAGATCCGGCCGTCCATCAAGTCTCCGTCGGCTCGGGAATCTGGGCGATCAGGATCTTGTCGATGCGCCGATTATCGAGGTCGACGACCTCAAATCGATAGCCGTATCGTTCGAAGAAATCACCGACTTGCGGGGCTTTTTCCAGGGAATGCAGCAGGAAGCCAGCGATCGTTTCGTAATCGCTTTCCGCGCTGATTTCTTCCAGTCCAATGGTCAGGTGAATTTCGTGAATCGATGTCGACCCGTCTACCAGCCAGGAACCGTCTGCACGTTGGACAATCAGGGGCTCGTCGTCCGCATCGTAGTTGGAAGGAAGGGTTCCGACGATGGCTTCCAGCACATCGGAATCGGTCACGATCCCAACGTGATCGCCGTATTCATCAAGGACGACGATCAGGTGAGTCGCTGCGGTCTTGAAATGCTCCAGCGCAGCCAGACAGCCGACGGTCTCAGGCAGCATGATGACGGGACGAATGAAGTCTTTAAACGACGGAAGATCAGGGGTCGTCAAAGCGGCTTCGAGAAGTTGTTTCGCGACGAGCAAGCCAATCACATGCCCGGTTGACCGCTCAATGACCGGGTAGCGTCCATGGTCCTGATCGCGAATCTTCTGCATGGTCATGTCAATGGGGTCATCATCGTACAGAAATGTGACCTCAGTGCGGTGCGTCATGATCGAACGCAGATCGCGATCACCCAGGCGAATGATCCGCTGAAACATCTGGTGTTCCGACTTCTCAATCGCCCCGCTGGCTTCTCCTTCGGCTAAGACGGCTTTGACTTCCGCTTCCGTGACCGATTCAGAGATCGGCGGAATTCGCAGGATGAAAAAGAAAAAGCGTGCCGAGTAATCCAGCCCAATGACGACGGGGCTGGCCAGCATCGAGAGAACTTTCATCGGCGGCGCGACAATCATCGCCAGCGATTCGGAGTAGCGGAGCGCCAGCTGTTTGGGAATGAGCTCTCCAAACACGACGGACATATACGTGATCCCGATGACAACCAGCGTCATCGCGACCGTATTCCCGTAGGGGTGAATCCAGGACACGTTATTGAGGATCGGACCCAGTTCGTCCGTGATCTCGGCTCCGCCATATGCACCAGCCAGGGTTCCAACGAGCGTAATGCCGACCTGAACCGTCGACAGGAATTTCCCGGAATCTTCCGCCAGTCCGAGCGCGGTCTGGGCGGCAAGCTTGCCTTGTTTGGCCAGTTGTCTGAGCAAATGCTTGCTGGCCGAAACGATCGCCAGTTCGGAAAGAGCGAAAAAAGCATTCAGCATTAACAGAATGAGAATGATTACGATCTGAACAGTGATCATGTAAGTTTTTACGTTAGAGTAACAAGCGCCATCGAGAGTGACTTGAGTGTAGTGGGAACAAGGCGGTCGTTACAACGTCGATTAGCGTCTGAAAGATTTTCCGCAGCGACGTAATTTCACACAAAGCGTGTATTCAGTCCATTTGAGTCTGCTTTAGAATAGTGATGTGGAGGAACTGAAATGGTAGCGATGATCAACGACTCGATGCTGGAAGAACGGCTGATCCGTGAGCGTCAGGAGAATGGATCAGATCGATATGACGAGGTCTGGGAGGGCGTTTACATGATGTCGCCAATTGCGAATAACGAACATCAGTATCTAGCACTTGAAATTGCAGGGGTGCTTCGCGAACTACGGCAAAAGGGTGATCGCATCTATGCGGGCCTGAATGTCTCTGATCGTGAGAATTGGACATTCAACTTCCGCGTGCCTGATGTTGCTGTTTACTTGAAAGGCAATCCGGCAGAAGACCGGAAAACATTCATGCTCGGCGGTCCAGATCTCGCGGTTGAGATCGTATCAAAAGGCGATCGGACGTTTGAGAAAATTGATTTCTATGCCAGCGTCAAGACAAAAGAACTTCTCATCCTGAATCGACAGCCGTGGGAGTTCGAGCTTTATCGGCATGATGGACGATCGCTGGTTCTGTCTGGAAGAACATCAGCAGGCGATGGCGGCTTTGTTTCTACCGAGACAATTCCGTTGAATTGGCAGATGCTTCCCGGCGAAGATCGGCCAGAACTTCATTTGTCGAACTCAAATAGTCGTTGGACAATTTGATCGCCCTGACCAATCCGCTGTTCCGCATTGCGCACATGGATGACGACTCGATGTTGATTTTCTTATCTTCCTCTTAGGCCTGAAGGGCCGTTATCAGTCAGCCCAGGATGAAATCCTGGGTTAGCGATGGTCAAGAAATCTCTTCCGTCCTGTAGGGACGGCTCACCATGAATCCCACGATGAACCCACCCTTTCAGGGTGGTGCTCTTTCAACGTTCTCCTTAACCCAGGATTTCATCCTGGGCTGGTAGAAATCGTCCCTTCAGGACGAGGAGAAGCTGAGTACCGAACAACAAAAAACCCTTTGAGGACAAGCCTCAAAGGGTTTCGGAGACAACGAATTCTTATTGAATCGCTTCTTTTTCAAGTCGCGACTCAGGTGTTAACTAGTTGGCCATACCGAACAGGTTGCTCAGGCTGCTTTGAGAAGCAACTGGTTGAGCAACTGATGAGTTGTGCAGACGAGCTGGGAAGTAAGAAGCGTTGCATCCAGCAGCTGGGGCAGCACAAGCTGGATCGCAAGGAGCAGCACAGGCTGGCTCTTCGCAGCAGGTTTCTTCGCAGCAGCCGTCGACGATGTCATAACCGCACAGTTTCAGAGCACGCTCAGCTTGGCGGCGAACACTACGATCGCAGTCAGCCAGGGTGCAAGTCAGTGCAGAAACAACTTCTGGAGTGCAGCAGCAACCGTACTTGCGGGTCTGATCGCCGAGTTCGTCAGCAGCTTGACGACGGACGCGGTGGTCAGCATCGTTCAGAGCATAGACGAAAGCAGTGATGATCTCTGGATTGCATTTGCAGTTGTACTTGTCACCGATTTTGTCGATGGCTTTAGCACGGTCTTTTGCATAGCAAGCAGTTTGAGATTCGTAGATCAGGCAAGCAAGTTTGCAAGGATCATATTTTGCACATGGATCTTCGCAGCAGCTATCGACGCACTCGTCGCCGCAAGCGGCAGGAGCAGCACAAGCTGGGTCGCATGGAGCGGCACAGCCTGGATCTTCGCAGCAAGGAGCAGCAGGAGCGGCACAACCTGGATCTTCGCAGCATGGGTCTTCACAGCAGTCGTTACCGCAGCCGTGTCCGAGTCCATGTCCGAATTTCTTGAACAGGCCACCCTTGAACCACTTCTTACCGCCGCACAGACCCTTGTGGCAGCTTGGTGCACAAACTGGAGCTGTGCAAGCTGATTCGCAAGGAGCAGCACAAGCTGGATCGCATGGGGCCTGGCAACCTGGGTCGCAAGGTGCTGCACAACCTGGGTCTTCGCAGCATGGATCAGCTGGTGCAGCACAACCTGGGTCGGTGCAGCACTTGTTTGCTGGGGTACAGCAGGTTGCTGGGCAACCGTTGTCGCAGCAAGGTGGTTTGATGTTTGAGCAAGCTCGTTGGTAGGTGTAGATGTTCGGTCCGCAAGGACGAACAATGACTGGCTTACAGCAAGCTGGTGCACAGTCATCGCTACAACCGCAAGATTTCTCGGCACCACATCCGTGGTTGCCAAACAGACCAGCTTGTGCCTGGATGCTCATTGCCAGGACAGCGGCCATCGTCAAGATAGACTTGAACATGGTCATGACTTCGTGTCTCCTTCCCTAGGAATTCGTTGGCCATCTTCGACGCGGACCGACAACATGAGTCGGTCCGAAAATTGACACTGCCATTGGAACCTCCGTGTTCGCGAGCGGACCGTCCAGTGGTCGTCTTCATCGTCGAGATCAGGCGTGTGACCTCTTGTTACGTTCTCTCTGATTGGTTCCGTGGTTCGCGGCGGCCAGTGACTTGATCCTTGCAGGCTTTGTTGACCAATGGTCACCTGCGACGATCGAATCACCTTTACGTCCCTTACTTGTGATAAGGAACGAGACGCTTAGTCCGGCGAAACCAGTCAGAACGATTGTCAGACTCTGCGTAGTTCTATCGGACCTGCTGGAGACGCCCTTGAAAGCACTGGGCGGCTAATCGTCACGATTGATACCGCCTTCAAAGCAGCTTCGATGGCAGTCTGTAACGGTTGTGATGGTGGTATCTTTCGTAAGGGGTGCATCCTGATTACAACCGCTACAACTTCACATCCCGCCGACGATTTGCGTGAAGCTGGTGAAGCTGAGAAAAGATTTCCGGACTTGCGTGTTGTAAGAATCATGCACGACTTGCCGTCCGCCGCTTGCAAGAATTACCAGCCGTCTGCTGCATCGCCTGCTAAACTTTAACGGTTATAACGACGATCGCTTTGCGGAGTTGATGACAGGCTCCGCTCGATCCCCTATGCTGCGCTCAACGAGCCTGTGTTTTTCTACGAATACTCGATTTTTTTCTCGCCGCTTCAGGACGAACTATGAGTGATGACTCTCACCCATCAACAACAATCTATCTCCTCCGCCACGGTGCCACCGCTGCCAACCTGATGAAGCCCTACATCCTGCAGGGGCGTGGTATTAACAAAGGCCTCGCGGAAGAAGGCATCCAGCAGGCCCAGGCAGCGCGCGACTTTCTGAAGTCGACCAGACTCGACGCGGCTTACTGCAGCCCGATGGTCCGCGCTTGTGAAACGGCAAATATCATCTGCCAGCCCCATCAACTTTCCCCACTCGTGCTCCACGAACTGATCGAAGGAGACGTCGGCGACTGGGAAGGGCTCTCCTGGGACATCATTCATCGCGACCATTCCGAGAACTGCCAGAAATATCTCGCCCAGCCCGGCACCTGCCCGTACCCCAACGGCGAATCGTATGTTGATGTCGTCGAACGAGTTCTCCCTGCACTGCAGAGAGTCGCTGAACGACACGCAGGCCAGAAACTCCTCGTCGTCGCCCACAACATCGTCAACCGGGCCCTGCTCGCCACCATCATGCGGATGAACATCAACGACGCCAAAGACCTCAAGCAATCCAACTGCGGCATCAACGTCCTCAAAGTCAAAAACGGCAAGTTCGAAGTCCTCACCGTCAACGCCGCGTTCCACCTCGATACGATCACCCCCGCCACCAGCGTCATCGGGTAACTTTTAGCTCATTGTTTCCTGAATCGGGGTAGTCCGGGTTGTCCCCAACCCGGACGGCGAAGCCGCAAGAAACACGTCGAGCGCGCATTGGACGTCCATTCCCGTGTTTCTCTCGTGCCGAAGCGGCACGCCCGGGTAAGGACAACCCGGGCTACCCAATTCACGACTCCATTCGGTTGCGTCGCCTCTCGCCCGCTGCTCTACTGCACCTATCCAATTAACTGTCTTCTCGAAAGCATTTTTCACTATGGTTTACGATGTCATCGGTGTCGGTAACTCGCTGGTTGATATTCAGGCCCGCGTCTCGGAAGAAGTTCTCGCCAAAATCGGCTTCGATAAAGGGATCATGACCCTCGTCGACGAAGCCACACAACTGAAAGTCCTCGCTGGCCTGGAAGACATCGAAATCACCCGTTGTGCAGGCGGTTCCGCAGCGAACACTATTATGGGCGTCGCCGACTTCGGCGGGAAAGCGGTCTACGTCGGCAAGACCGGCAACGACGACATCGGCAACTTCTTCCTGGGCGACATGCGCAAAGGCGGCGTCCATATCGAAGTCCCCCCCGCTGACGGCCAGTCTGGCACCTGCGTCATTCTCATCACCGACGACGCCCAGCGCACCATGCTCACCAACCTCGCCGTCTCCTCGACACTCGGCCCAGCCGACATCGTCGAAGACCAGATCGCGATGGCCAAATACGTCTACATCGAAGGCTACCTCTTCACCGGCGAATCGACCAAAGCCGCTGCTTACCGCGCCATCGAACTCGCCAAGAAGAACAACGTCAAAGTCGCGCTCACTGTCTCTGACCCTTTCCTCATCAACCTGTTCCGCGACGAGTTCTGGGATCTGATCCGCGGCCCGGTCGATCTTTTGTTCTGTAACCTCGAAGAAGCCCGCAGCCTGACCGGCAAGCACGACGCCATTGAATGTGCCCAGGCCATCCATGAGCACGCTGAGAACGTCGCGCTGACCCTCGGCGGCGACGGCTCCATCCTCATGCATGAATCTCAGGTCATCCCGATCGAGCCCGTCAAAATCAAAGCCATCGACACCACCGGGGCAGGGGACATGTACGCCGCTGGCATCCTCTACGGCATCACCAACGGCCTCACCTGGCGCCAATCTGGCCACCTCGCCTCCCACGCCGCCGCCCGCATCGTCAGCCAACTCGGCGCCCGCTTGCAAGTCCCATTCACCGCTGAAGAAATCTCAACTCTGGTCCGCGAATCATAACCTCTTAGGCGAGCGGGCGGGAGCAAGGAGGCCGCTCGCCGATAAGGCGAGATTAAGGCTGACGCGGTAGTCTTCTTCAGGAAATAACCCCCTGTGCCTTCATCTTTGCGAAACCCGAACATGCCCCGTTACGTCATCCTCGTCCACGACAAGCCCACGATCCATTGGGACCTGATGCTCGAAGCGGGCGATGTCCTCAAGACCTGGCGTCTGCTCGTCGAGCCGACGTTTGAAGAACTCCTGCGCGGCCCGGTCGCGGCTGAAGAAATCGACGACCACCGCCCCGCCTACCTCGACTACGAAGGCCCCGTCTCGGGCGACCGGGGCAGCGTCATCCGCTTCGACCAGGGGACCTTCGACGCCCAACGTGTCACCGACCTCTGGCACCTCCACCTTCGCGGCAAACACCTCCTCGGCCACTACACCCTCCGAAGAGAAGACGGCTTACGCTGGACCCTCGAACGCGCTGAAAACCAATAGCCACCCAACGTGTGCCACGGCTGTGTCAGCCGTGCCGAACGTTCAACAACACGTCCAATTCCATGCACCTCTTTCGTTGCACACATGGATGACGACTCGATATTGATTTTCACATCTTCCTCTCAGGCCTGATGGGCCGTCATCAGTCAGCCCAGGATGAAATCCTGGGTTAGCGATGGTCAAGAAATCTCTTCCGTCCTGTAGAGACGGCTCACCATGAACCCCACGATGAACCCACCCCTTCAGGGTGGTGATCTTTCAACGTTCTCCTTAACCCAGGATTTCATCCTGGGCTGGCAGAAACCGTCCCTTCAGGACGAAGAGCACGACGCCATCAATGCCCTGTTCACAGCTTGAATTTCGCAACACACTGCGTTGTCGGCTCGCGACGGAGCGTATGGCGGTGGCTCACCCAGAGTTTCGTTCTTCCGATAGTGCCTACCCTCGGATCCCCGTCACATTCACCCCGCTGCCAATCAACAAGTTATTCCGATACGCCCAATGATAAACCGTCCCTGACTTCTCAGGCGGCAATACCTTCAAGTCGGTAAATCCCGCCTCTTTGAACCAGCTTAAAAGCTCTGCTTCTGTGTGGTGATACTGGTACTGCGGGGCGTACCAGTCGAACGTATCACACACGCGATTTTCATAATCCGGATGCGCGCTGAAGTTCACGACCTTATTGAGCGTCTGCTTGATCACCGGAATCCCGCCGAGGGTCGCGCCGAACTTGCACCAGGGCTCTAGTTGCTTGGGGTCCATCTTCGTCGTCCGAGCACGCAGACGATTGTTGATCCATTCCTGCCACACCTGATTGCGTCGATACAACCACACCGAGTAACGTCCCCCCGGCTTGACGAACTTCGCGACCGAGTCGAAGACCGTCTTCGTATCGGCATCATGATGCATGACCCCAATCGAGAAGACGAAGTCGAAACTCCCCGGTGCAAACGGCAGATGCTTCAGATCCCCTTGTATCAACCGAATGTTCGGCAGCCCGGCACACAGCTTCAGTGCTTTATCAACGGCTCGCGTATGATCCACGCCCGTCACTATCCCGCCCGCTTCCGAGACGACTTTGCAATAACGCCCCCCGCCGCACCCCGCATCGAGAATCTGCTTGCCGCTCAGTTCAGACAACGAGATCCCCGTCTTCGCCTGAAACGTCTTCCGATCTTCCTCGTCATGCGCAACATCGTAGGTCGTCCATTGAAGCCCGAACGAATCGAGATGGTCATCATGGACAAAACGAGGAATCCCATGTCGAACCGGAATCCAGGCCGTCTGTGCCTCGTTCACCAACTGCGTCCCATCGGGCGATGGGGAAAGCGGATCACCTGACAGCGGTTCAACAAGCGGCGGGAATTGAGACATAAATGAGACAGCTCTGCATGGTCGAGTGGAAAATGTCGTCCCCCCATCGTACCACGTTTTCCCGTTTGATCACGCCTCCAACGAGTTGTTCCCGTGAATCAGGATCGTCCGGGTTGTCCCCAACCCGGACGGCGAAGCCGCAAGAAGCACGGAGCCAGCTAGTTCGACATCAGGAAAAGAACGGGAGGGCGAGGCTCCGTCCGAGCCGCTTCTTTGCGCTGCGAAACTTCAACTATGTTAGGGA
Organism: Lacunimicrobium album; assembly: GCF_052161635.1. Classification (GTDB taxonomy): domain Bacteria; phylum Planctomycetota; class Planctomycetia; order Planctomycetales; family Planctomycetaceae; genus SXPC01. The sequence continues at coordinate 3,458,470 of NZ_CP197413.1, read as the reverse complement.
CTTCGATGGCTTCGACTGTTTCCCATTCCGGTGCAGGAAGTGATGCCAATCAACTGATTGACGGTTGCAACGCGGGACAGCGGCTCGGACGGAGCCTCGCCCTCCCGGGGGCAATTCTCACTTCCAGCGCTGCCCTTTGGTCTTCGTCTGGATGCGGCAAATATAGGTATCCGCGGTGATATATAGGACGCTGCCATCCTTCCCGCCGAAGGTGCAGTTGGACGTGTGCTCGCCCGTTTCAATGCGTCCCAGCAGCTTCCCTTCAGGAGAGATCATCCAGACTCCGCCAGGACCTGACGAGAAGATCGTTCCATCAGCCGCGACATCGAGCCCGTCCGGTGCGCCCGGCAATTTGACGCCCGTCTCATTCGCAGCCAGCAAGACCCGACTCTTCTCAACCGTCCCGTCTGCCTTAATATCAAAGGCCTTCCACAGCGGCTGCGTTCCGCTCGACTGAGCCACATACAGCGTCTTCTGATCCGGCGATAAACCAATCCCGTTCGGTGCTTCGAATTCTTCCGTCAGCAGCACACAACTGCGATCTGGACGAATCAGGTACACGCCGCAGTAAGAGGTCTCGCGAGAGGGATCTTTGAACCCCTGAGGCAGTCCATACGCAGGATCGGTGAAGTAGATGTTCCCATTGGAGGCAACGACGACATCGTTCGGACTGTTGAACCGCTTGCCATCACATCGGTCTGCCAGCGTCATCTTCCCGCCACCTTTAGACAGCACGGAGACCCGTCGATCACCATGCTCACAGAAGACGATGCGCCCCTCGGTATCGAGCGTCAGCCCGTTCGAGCCAGATTCCTTGCTGTAACCGGCAGGTCCCGTAAATCCGGACGGATTCATCCAGGGCTTGGCACCGACTCCTTCGACCCACTTGAAGATCGTATTCTGAGGGACGTCCGAAAACAGCAGATACCCGCCAAACTTGTTGGAATCATCATTGATCCACAGCGGCCCTTCCGACCAGACATACCCCGACGAAATCACCTGCAGCTTGGCCGACTCATCCAGCACCTTCGACATCGCAGGATCATGCGAAATGATCTTTCCCATCGTCGGGAAATTCAGAGAGTCCTGAGCCATCAGCGTCGAGCTGGTCAAAACAGCGACCGCGAGAATCAGTACCGTCGGCAGCGTCATCAAAGTCTTGAGCATGGATGTGTTTCCTGTGAGGTCAAAAGCATGAATCAAAGACAGCAATGGTTTTGAAAACACCAATGTTTTACGGGCCAGTCGGAGGCAATGGCAGATCCATTGGCAGGATTTGCGAGAAAACCAACGTTGAAATGAATGCAGCAATCCCGACCGTTGCCAGACAGGGCGTCCAGCTCTTCAGACCCTGAGCTTCCGTAACGCCACCCATCTTCGTGAAGACCCAGAATCCCGAGTCATTCATCCACGAACCAACGAGCGCCCCTGCACCGATCGAGAGGGCAATGTAAACCGGGTGGAACGGGAGATCCAGATTCTGCATCATCGCTGCCATCATCCCGGCTGTGATAATAATCGCCGTCGTGCTGGAGCCCTGGGCGATTTTAATGATTGATGACAATCCAAACGCGGCGAAGATCAATGCTCCACTAGGGAACTGCTGCTCCACAAAGATCGCTTCAATCGCCTGCCCGACGCCTGCCACCCGCAACATGGCTCCAAAGGCAGAGCCAGCAGCAGTGATGAGGATAATCATCCCGCCCGACGTCAACGCGTCTTCCACCATCTTCTCGGCATGCGCCCGAGGACGCTTCGTTTTGACGTGATAAACCAGCATCACAATCCCGGTCGACAACAGCAGGGCGAAGTTCGCATCTCCAAAGAACTTGATCCACCCCAGGATCTGACGATCATAAGCGACTTCAGCTGTCGATAGTTGAATCGTGCTGCCATCCTTCTTCACGACATCCACCATGTCGGTCGTGTTGCCCAGGCCGATCGATTGCGTCCAGCCCACGAACTGCGTCCGGTAAGCAGGAATATCATCAAGGGATTCGACCAGCGATTGAAACCCGATCAAAAACACGGGGAGAAAAATCGGCAGGACCGAAACGAAAAGCCCGGGCAGTCGTTTGTCATCATCCACAATCGGGGCCAGCTTGGGATCATCAATCTCAGCTTGGATCGTGTGAACGTCGGGCTTGATATCGAACTTCGGACCAGCGATCGCTGCAAATAAATAACCTGCGATGGCAGCAGGAATTGTCACGATGATACCCATGATGATCATCGTTCCAAGATTCACACCCAGGATTTCAGCGGCCAGCAAAGGTCCTGGAGTTGGCGGGACCAGGCAGTGTGTTAAAACGCCTCCGCCGGTGATCGCGAGCAGGCACTTCATGTAGTCTTTGCGCGTCGAAATGTAGAAAGACCGTGCCAGCGGCACCATCAGATAAAAGACAGTGTCCAGAAAGACAGGGATCGCCAGCACATAACTCGTTCCCAGCAGCGCAATCGGTGCTCGCTTCTGACCAAGAACTTTGACGAAGAATTTGACAATCCGATCCGCTGACCCGCTCTCGAGCATGGCAGCCCCGATGATCGCTGCCAGCGCAATGACGATGCCGATTTTTCCACACGCCGACCCGAACTCCATCGCGACGCGGGCAATTTTCTCAGCCGGCAGTCCAGGCGACAAGACGCTGACAAGGATGGCCGAGATTAGCAACGCCAGAAATGCATTCAGGCGGGCAGCCAGAATCAGAAACAGCACCGTTGCGATGCCGATCGCCATGATCAGAAGCGGAGGGATGTCCATCGAGCAGCTTTCGAGGTGGGCCAATCAGGCATGAGAACGCAATGCGTCATCAAACTATGTTGATTTGCCACCATAACAAAAGCTGTCTCGAATAACAGCGAATACTGAGACTTTTCGCACACCAGTCCGAACTCGAATTCACTCAGAAGTCATAATTCGAACCCTGACAATTGGTTGCATTTACGGGACGATCGTGACTTCCGACCCCACGCCCAGCAGGTCGTACACAATCGAGACATGCTCATTCGTCAGACGGATGCAGCCTTTCGACATCGCTTTGCCGATGGAATCCGGATCAATCGTGCCATGAATCCCGATGCTGTTCCCCAGGTCGATCCAACGCTCGCCCAGTGGATTGGCAGGATCATCCGCGGCAACGACGCCTTCCGGACCATAATAAGTCGGATTGACTTCTTTGTTGATCACAGAGAATGTTCCAGTCGGAGTGCTGTCATTCTTACCGGTTGCGACTGGGAAGCGACACACATAATAGCCATGAGCGTGAATGATCAGCTCGTAGTCGCTCAGATCGACGATGGCTGAGAATGGTCCCTTGATCACTTTCAGACCCGCACCTGCTCGCACCTTCTCAGGTGTGACGCGGTTCAGACGTGCCAGGTACTGCCAGGGAACGTTATAGGTCTTGGCGACTGTCTGCAGAATGTCCCCCTGCTGGACCGTGTAAGGAGCCATGTAGTGCACGGCAGGTGAGAAGTAAATCTTGCGAGACAGTTCGTCGATTTCCTTCTGAACATCAGGACGAGACTGTGGCGTCGACCAATACAGCTCAGACAGCGTTCGCAGACGTTGAACTTCTTCCTGTGGCGTCTTGCGACTCATCATTTCATCGACAGGTGCTTCTTTGCTGCCAGGAACACCAAGGACTTTTTCCATCAGCTGTGTCTGAGTCGGTACTTCCTTCGGCAGGCCGGGAGCAGTCGTCGAGAAGCGAGATTCACTCGTCATCATTGAGGAATTTCCAAACGACGGCTGTGGATTGGCAGGCTGAGAAAACCCGGTCTGCTGAATGCCACTGGCATCCGTTTCCACTTGAGCAAGTTGATTCGTTGCACCGCCGCGATAAGGATCAGCCAGCAGTTGAACGTGATCGCGCTCTGGATTGAACGTCAGCGTGCGAGTGTTCACGTTCGGGGTTTGACCAGGCTTTTCTGAGTAGCCATCAACCTCAGCAGGATTGGCTGGCATCAGTTGAAATTGTCCAGAATGGGGATTGGCAGGCTGAAACGTCGCTACCGAGTTCGCAGCTGCTGGTGACGAAAATCCATCTCCGCCTCGGCTGGCAGTCTGCAGGAAAGCCGCATCGGGAGTTGACTTCATCGTCATGTTGGAAACAGCCGACTCGTCGAGTTGGTTCCAGCCGGCTTCGTTGCGAGGAGCGGGCTGAGCAGGAGCACCCTGGCCCTGGGCAGCGACAAACTCGAACTTGCGTTGCTTGGCTTCGTAGGCAGCAAATGGATCTTGAGCAGTGGGATCGGAAGCTGGTTGCTGATGGGAGGCAACCATCGCCGAACCAAAGGCTGGCTCACTCTGCATCGGGTGAGCGGGCGAAATCTGGTCATCGGTCAATGTCGTCATGGGCGATGGGGTATTCGTCATCACAGCCGGCTGATCAAAGGCGATTTCAACCACACCCTCGGTCTGAACCGGTTCACTTTGTTCGGCTTGCCCCAAAGTCGCGGGGATAAACAACTCATCCAGATTGACGGCAACGTTCGCCGGTTCCGAGGCAGCCATGGGCATCGGCTCAGACTGGCTCTGCTGCAGTTCGGGATTGAAGTCGACAGCAGGCGACTCGGTCGTCAGGGCCGTCTCTTGTGTTTCAACAGCCATCGGCTTGCGATGCGGGATCAGGTCGAAGACCCAGGCAGCAGTCACCGCGCCACACAGAACGCAAACCCAACTGACAGCAGTTGTAGAAAAGGCAGTCGCGCGACGTCCGTATCGCATGGTCAATCGTCCTTGAACAGTCTTCGAGAAGGAAACAGTTACCGAAAAAAGGCGTCTCGAAAGTCGGGTATTAGTCGTGCATCGTACTGACCGGAATCAACGAGCGGCTGTTGGGCAGATCCAGCGCGATGTTTCGTGCGGGCTTGGCCGTGGGCGTTTCCAGTTTCGGTTCAGGGATGGAAAAGTTGTATGAATCGCGTCCGTAATCCGCACCACGGTTGAGTTTGCGCCACTGATACGGGTCCGCATAGTGGGCAATCGTGCTGCAGCCAGTTGATAGCAGCAGCATGGCTGCTAACAACATTCGTGCAGAGGGAGAGGCAGAGGCCATGGTCGGTCGTTCCTTCATCATCCTGATGAACTGGCCTTCCGCGGAGTCGCGAAAAGCAACCTGGACGTGATTTTCGGACCAGACCCACCGCTTCCTGCGCGTGTTTTTGGCCCAAAGAGAGCGGACTTTATCTCAACAGCTTTTTTCTGCCTAGACGAAGCAGACAGGGCCCCGGAAACCAATGTCAACATTACAAGTCACCGTTCTAAACCCGCCGCTCCCCTCGACAAAATCCCAACTTCCTGCACCCGAAATCCCTTCGACATCCGCATCCCGCCCCTCAATTTTGTTAGCATGACTTTCTCGCCTTTGTCCCTTCTCCCTTGAGGGGAGAAGGTGGCGTCGCTTCGACGACGGATGAGGGTGGGCGCTAGGCAACCAACGGCATCCATTGACGACATCCGCTTCAGCATTTCCCGTCCGCAAAACCCACTGCGAAAGTCTCAACATGCGTCTCGCCAAAGTCCTCTTCCCCAACCAGACACAACACGTCGTCATCGTCGGCGAATCCTCCGTCCAGGCCCTCAACATGACCACGTCAGAGGGAACCCTGCGTCTCAGTGATATCCTTCACAGCGATACGCCCGCCGATTTCGCGACATCTCTCATCGATTCCACCATCGCCCCTGTTTCCCTCGAAATCGTCAGTTTCCTGGCCCCCATCGATTCCCAGGAAGTCTGGGCCGCCGGCGTCACCTATAAACGCAGCCAGGTCGCCCGCATGGAAGAATCCAAATCGGGAGCCGACCATTATGCCCACGTCTACACTGCGGACCGTCCGGAGATCTTCTTCAAATCGACCCCGACCCGCGTCGTCGGCCACGGCGTGCCTGTCCGCATTCGCAAAGATGCCACCTGGTCCGTCCCGGAGCCGGAGTTCGTCCTGATCCTCGATCCCAAAATGAATATCAAAGGCTACTCCATCGGCAACGACATGTCCTCCCGAGACATTGAAGGCGAGAACCCGCTCTATCTGCCCCAGGCCAAGGTCTACAACCAATCCTGCGCGATCGGCCCTTACATTCTCCTCGCTGACGGCCCACTCGACCTGCCGAAAACGCTGATCCACCTGACGATCCAGCGCAACGGCAAGGACGTCTTCACCGGCGAAACCAACCTCGGCCAGATCGTTCGCAAGTTTGAAGACCTCGCCCAATGGCTAGGCCGCGAACTCGATTTCCCCCACGGAGCCGCCCTCCTCACCGGCACCGGCATCATCCCCCCCGACAACTTCACGTTAAACCCCGGCGACCTCGTCCGCATCTCGATCACCGGCCTGGGAACCTTAGAAAATTCGGTGGTCCAGGGCTGAGAATTATGCGTACAATGGCATGATCATCAATTCATTAGGCCTTTGGGGGGCTGCTGATTTACTTTGAGAAAGCTCCCGAACGAAAATGACCGCGACGACGCCAACTCACGATGACGCAAAAGAAGACGACGACGACGACGCAACGTTGTTTGTCGTTGATCACACCGGGCACCGTTACCAGCTGATGTGTGAGCCGGAGCAGTTTCTGGCAATTCGAGAAGCGATCCTGGCGACGTTACCGGCATCCGTACTGCCGGAGGATTTTGATCGCGGAACCATGCACGAGATCACGCTGACGGATGTTTCAAAAGACGTCAAGAAGCCCAACGAAATCGTTGCCGCGGCGCTGTTGTTTATCTCAGGGCTGCTAGCTTCGTTGATTGTGTTTGTGCTGGTGGTGCGAAGTCTGGCGGGGTGAGGAGACGAGACGAGTGAAATCGTCCCATACATACCGTCCATGATTTCATAGCGAGAATCAGACGGTATGAGTCACCTGTAGGGTCCGCTGTGCGGACCGTGAATTCGCGGTGATATCAAAAAAAAGCCATGAAGTTTGTCATCGACATCAACACACTGCAGTCAGGATAGAATGTCGATTAACGGTCCGCACAGCGGACCCTACATGGATAGGATTCGTCTTAGTCGGCACGACCGATGAGTTGGTAGAGGTCCATCAGATTTTGCAGAGCAGAAGAAGCGAGTTCGTGACGTTTCGGGTCGAGGAAAATCGCTGGGTGATTCAGAATGTTTTCGTCAACGAAATTGACAGCAAGGTGGGTTCGGTCGAGGGCTTCGTGATTATGGAAGCCGTCTGACGTGAGGTAGTCGGCGAGATCGGGAATGCCGTCTTGGAAATGGTGTTCGATCAATTCCTGACGTTGCTGTTCGGTTTCGTTGAGGGGCATGGGGAGTTCCGAATCGTGAGGCAATGGGTAGCTGGGGTTAGGTTTTCTAGCTGCCCCCAAAGGGACACACAACGAGCATCGCCTTCTCTAACATCCAACCTGCGATCAACTGGGGTCAGCTAACGTTCCTGCCTCCAGCCATCTCGTCGCCTGCCAAATTTAATCGTACGAGGAAGCGGCTAGCATAGAATCTGCAATGAGACGCCATGATGGAATATCTGCATTTACGTCTTCCTTTGCGTTAATGTAATAGCCATCTGCATCGTTTAAAAATCGAGCAAAAGCACCCAAAAAAGTGGACAAGTCACGATTCTCCCATAATTCAGGATGATGGTCGAGTTCATCTTGGAGTGCATAGACAAAGCGTACCAAATCACTTCTTGAATTCATGTCGTAGATGATGTCGTTGGGACCTTCAATACTCATGCAAACGTAACACTTTCTATATTTCGTACTAAACCAATAACAATTGATCCGGCGGATTCAAATCTGAAATGCACGGGTTGATGGCGAATAGATGGCATTCGTGTGATGGTTGGTATCGGATCAATCATCATTCTTGACCGCAGTCATCCACGACCGCTATCTGACTGGTGATTTTTGTTGAGAGCGCAGGGGACAGGGGGTTCACACCCCCCGCTCGCCTTGGGGAACTCAATTTGGATTGCGCGGCACGCCGAGGTCGTCGATGGTGATGAGGGCTCGGAACGGGAGGTTGCGGGCTTCGAAGGCGGCGGCTCCGCCTTCTAAGCGGTCGCAGATGCCGACGACGCAGATGACTTCGCAGCCGAATTCCTGGATGCGGTCGACGGCTTTCAACGCAGACCCGCCGGTGGTGACGACGTCTTCGACGATGAGGACCTTATCCCCTTTTTTGACCGGGCCTTCGATGAACTTCTGAGTGCCGTGGTCCTTGGTTTCTTTGCGGACAATGAAGCCGACGAGGTCGGGCTGCGAGCTGGCCGCGAGGGCGACCATGCCGGAGACGATGGGGTCAGCCCCGATGGTCAGTCCGCCGACCGCGTCGTACTGGAGATCGCTGACGGCTTCGAGCATCGCGCGGGAGATGAGGTCGAGTCCGCGGGCGTGAAGGGTGACCTGCTTGCTGTCGAGGAAGAAGTTCGACTTCTTGCCGGAGGCGAGGGTGAAATCGCCACGCAGGAGAGCACGTTCGAGGTAAAGATCAATCAGAGGCTGTTTCCAGGCGGGAGCTGTCATGTCGGTGTCCTTTCAAGTGACCAGCTTATCGTACTGAAATCTGGGAAGAATTTCACCACGGAGGGCACAGAGGACACGGAGGTCAGATCATCCAGTTTTGACCGGTCGGGCTATCGATTTTGATCTGTGGTCGGTCTTTGCCGGAGAGAAGTTGCCAGGAGAGTGGGACAGTGTTGGTCTGAAAGGCGGAATCGTCAGGCTTGACGTCAGCAACGAGCGTGAGCTTGCCATCGGTCAGACGGTAGAGTTCGAGCTTCCAGGGATCGCGGTCGATGATGAGCAGTTCGCGAGTGTTGACCTTGGCGTAGAAGTCGAGTTTTTCACGCGTGCGGTCGTAAGGAGAGACGATCTCGATTGCGAGATCAGGGCCGCCGAGCATGAAGGTGTCGTGGTTCTCGGCAGGGTTGTCACTGTAATAAACGGCAACATCCGGGCCACGATAATTTTTGGTCCAGTCGAAGCGATCCGAAACGTTGATGCCGGGATAAACTCGGCCGATTTTTCTTGGAACAACAGTCTTGAGAATGAAAACGAGCTCTGCAACAAAATCCTGATGCTCTTCATTCGGCCCCGGCGACATGACGTAAACTCCTTCCCAGACTTCGTCCCAGCGGTCGGCTCCGGTTTCCTGTCGCTGCTGGATCAGCATCTCTTGGTAGTCAGGATCAATAATGAGAGCAACCATGTTGATGTTCTCTTACTAAAGGATGGTACTCGAGTTCGAAGGATTGTCTTGCAGGGCCTCAATCTCCTCGGCCGTCATTTCGACAACCTTGCCATCCATTTCGACGACGAGTTTGTAGCCGCGGAGCTTGGCGTCGGCGAGGAGGTTGCGCATCGCCTCGGCGTGGGCGGCTTTGATCATCTCGGAATGGTCCAGGATTGGTCGGGTCTCAGTCGACATGATTTTGCACTTTGATCCGCTCGAACAACTCTTCGTTCACGATGCCAACGTGGCTTGCAACCGTCCGGTGACCTGTCGATGTATTGTCCAGCAAATACCATTCGTCGGCAAGGTCTTTATATTCTCGAAAGAAATTCTGGATGCCAGAAACGTAGCGGCGTCGAATAACAGTTGCAGGAATATCGTGGCCTCCTCGTTGCACACGCTGAGCAACGCGTTTGATCGCCATTTCAGCCGATTCGATCCAAAAAAATGTCAGAACAAAGTGGTAGCCATTGTCTTTCATTTGCCGAATCTGTTTGAGGTAGCCACGTCCTGACAGGGTTGTTTCGAGAGCAAACGATCCTTGCGACGTGATGGCATTCTGCATATTCGTGAGCAGAATCCGACCGGCCTGAACGGCGACGGCATCGACATCAAACGGCGAAAGCCCAGCCGCGATCAGGTCAGCGTTCAGGAAGCGAGTGCTGTCAGCAAAGCCAGGCAGGAACGTCTTCGCGAATGTTGTTTTGCCGGCGCCGTTGGGGCCGGCGATGAGGTAGAAGGTGGGCATTGGCGACTGCTTGGATAATTCAATGACTTGCCGAGACATCTCGGAGAGCAAAATGAAACGCTCGCCCGTAAGTTTTCGCAAGTCGGTTCAGTGTTGAGATGGTGACGTTTTTTGTTGTCCCATTCTCTATGCGACTAATAGCGGAGCGGTCCATTCCCGTGGCGCTGGCGACTTCCGTCAAACTCAGGCCCGAGGCAATCCGTGCGGCCTTGAGTTCGCGGGCAATCAACTCCATCTGGAGATACTCACCAAATGGAATTGCTTTGCGGTATTTTTTTGAATCGATTAACTCTTCAATCGACGGTTTCGCCTGGAATTCTTTCCGGACTTCCTGAAGAAGCTTGCGATGTTGGGGGGATGATTGGGCTTTGCTCATGGCGATATGATGGACATTCCCCGTTGGATCGTCTGGTAAGTCCCAGATGATGCTGATGTCGCTCAATGTGTTCTCGCATCAGAGGTGTTGTTTTATATTACAACAGTGTCGATTGGATTGCCAGATCCTTTTCCGGCGCAGAGAAGTCACAGATGGCAGTGACCGTGATATTGGAATCTGTGTGCCACGGCTGTGTCAGCCGTGCCGAATTTCAAGTTGGACATCATTCGCGCAAACCCACGGCTGACACAGCCGTGGCACACCGTGTCCTTAGCTTCTCAGAGATCCCTCATCCGACCTCGTCGGTATTGATTTGCGAACCAGAGGTTCGACTCGGCCACCTTCTCCCCGGGGGAGAAGGATCAAGAGGGCTCAATCCCGGATTGGTAACCGGACATGCGGCGGGGCTAAGCACTTGAGGTTGGCGAGGTCTTTGTCGGCGGCGAGCATCTGGCCTTCGGTGGCGAGGTGAGTAATGATGACCATCGGGACGTAGGATTCGTCGTCGGTGGACGGGGTTGGGGGGCCGAGGGTTTCGTCGTGCTGGATGAGCGACGAGATGCTGATTTTGTGTTCGCCGAGAACATTGGCGATGCGGGAGAGGGTGCCCGGTTTGTCGAGGGCGGAGAACCGCAGATAGAAGCGGCGCTGGATCTCTTCTTTGGGAAGGATCGTGATGCCGGTCGATTCTTCCAGCAGGGTCAATCGCGGGAAGGTCAGTTGCGCCCGGCCGACCGCCAGGCTGATGATATCCGCGACGACCGCAGAGGCAGTTGGCATCTGTCCTGCCCCCATGCCGGAGAACCAGGTTTTGCCGACGGCGTCGCCGTGGAGTTCGATCATGTTGTAGGCGTCATCGACGTCCGCGAGGGGTTGCTCTCTGCGAATGAAGGTCGGCTGGCAGTGGAGTTCGAGCTTATCGCCGTGCAGTTTCGCGGTGCAGAGGAGCTTGACGCGGTATCCCAGGTGAGCAGCTTGCTGGAGGTCGGTCAGCGTGAGCGAGTCGATCCCTTTGACGAGGAAGTCGTCCGTCGAGATCCGCAGGCCGAAGGCGAGTCTTACAAGGACGGTCAGCTTCTGAGCAGCGTCGGTGCCAGCGACGTCCATCGTGGGGTCAGCTTCGGCGTAACCTTTTTCCTGGGCGAGGCGGACGGCGTCGTTGTAGGTTTTCTCCTTGAGGAACATCTCGGTCAGGATGAAGTTACAGGTCCCGTTGAGGATGCCTTCCAGTGAAGTGACCTGGTTGGAGGCGAGCGACTGCCCGACCGCTTCAATGATCGGAACGCCCCCCGCGACGGCGGCTTCGAAACAGACGGTGCGGCCGAGTTCGCGGGCGGTGCGGAAGACTTCGTCGCCGTGGACGCAGAGGAGTGCTTTGTTGGCGGTGACGACGTTCTTGCCGTTCTTGAGGGCTGTCAGGACGACGTCGCGGGCGATGGTGGTACCGCCGATGAGTTCGACGACGGTATCGATGGCAGGATCGTTGAGCACGGCAAGGTCGTCAGTGACGATGCTGGATGGGAGGTCACAGTCGCGTAGTTTTTTCAGATCACGCACGACGGCATGGACGATGTCGATGTGGGTGCCAGTCCGGGCAGCGGTGCGTGCTTTGTGAGTGGTAAGAATCTGGGCAACGCCGGAACCGACCGTCCCGAGGCCAACGATGGCAATCTTCATGGAGTGCTTTCTTCGACGAACTTGAGTGCGCCACCATGATGACGAGTCGGGTCGTGTTCGTTCAAGGGATGGGGGATGGGCAACGGAAAAACGGGAAGAAGAGGGGTTGGAACGCAGAGGTCGCGGAGGGGAGCAGAGATCGCGGAGAAGATTTATTAACGCGAAGGCGCAACGACGCAAAGGTTAGAAGTACCAGGAAATTCTTGGATTTTCTTTATTTTGCGTCGTGGCGCCTTAGCGTTGAAAATTCCCGTTTCCTCTGCGACCTCCGCTCAACTCTGTTCCCTCTGCGTTCCAGTCTCTGGGCTGTTACGTTTCAGCGTGGATGGCGGTTAGCTAAGCGAAGGTGCATGTGGGCTGACGCGGAAATTGATTCCGCTTGTACTCCCTTGCGGTGGGCCTATAATGACCCTTCTGATTGTAGTGAGTGTGACGCCATGATCTCTATGAGCAAACGAATGCCCCGCGACAAAGCGGCCCCACGGATCGGGGCAGTGAGTTACCTGAATTCCAAACCGCTCATCGAAGGGCTTTCAGGGCGACTGTCTGCGGGGATGTTGACGCTGGATTATCCCTCCCGTCTGGCTGATCAATTGAAGAATGGTGAACTGGATGTCGCCCTCATTCCTTCGGTGGAATACCTGCGTGGGGACGACTATGCCATCATCTCCGATGCCTGCGTTGCCGCCCGAGGGCCGGTGCTCAGCGTGAAGCTGTATACGCGAGTTCCCTTCGGAGACATCAAGACGCTGGCCCTGGATGAAGGGTCACGCACGAGTGCGATGCTCTCCCGAGTGATGCTCTATGAGCGTTACGGAGTGCTGCCGGAGCGGCTGCCGTTTCCGTTGCATCAATCGACCGAAGAAGTGAACGCGGATGCGATCCTGATGATCGGCGACCGGGCCATGTTCGAGCCGAGTGAAACATTTCACGATGTCTGGGATCTGGGAGACGAGTGGTTCCGCTGGACGGGGCTGCCGTTTGTCTTCGCGATGTGGGTGGCCCGTGAGTCGAGAGCTGACGAAGAGGACCTCTCGAAGACGTTGTCCGCGGCCCGCGATCTGGGCGTTTCACGCATTCACGAGATTTCCCAGCGTGAATCACCGCTGCTGAAGCTTCCCGTCAGCACCATCGAAACCTATCTTGGAAAACATCTGCATTTCACGCTCGGCTCGGCAGAGCGTCATGGTCTCGCGTTGTATCACGAACTGGTTACCAATCTGGAAGCCCATCTGGCAGAAACACACCGACATGATCACCAAGGTCAATCCCCCTATCGATTCGCTGCTGCAACGAGCCGCTGACGGCGAGCGACTGACTCCCGAAGAAGGCCTGCAGCTGCTGCAGTCTCACGACCTGACCGGCATCGGCCAGGCCGCCAACGCCGTCACGATGCGCCTGCATCCCGAGCCATTTCGCACGTACAACATCGACCGCAACATCAACTACACGAACGCCTGCACGGCGGTCTGTGATTTCTGTGCGTTCTATCGCAAGCCGACGGATGCGGATGTGTATGTCCTCACCAAAGAGGAACTGCATCAGAAGATCCGCGAAACGATCGAACTGGGCGGCGAGCAGATTCTCCTCCAGGGGGGCCTGCATCCCAAGCTGACGCTCGAGTGGTACGAAGAGATGCTCCGCGACATCAAAGCCGAGTTCCCCGGCTTCAACGTCCATGGCTTCTCGCCCCCCGAGATTCACCACTTCACAAAGATCGCCAAACTGCCGTTGGAGACGGTCCTGCAGCGTCTCAAGGACGCCGGCCTCGGTTCCCTGCCGGGAGGTGGCGGCGAGATTCTGGTCGATCGCGTTCGCAAGGAAATTACGCGGGGCAAAGTGCTGACCGATGATTGGCTGAACGTCCATCGGGTCTGGCACAACATGGGTGGCAAGTCGACCGCGACCATGATGTTTGGCCACGTCGAAACGCTCGCTGAGCGGATCGAACACCTCGATCGACTGCGACAACTGCAGGACGAAACCGGCGGCTTCACCGCGTTCATCTGCTGGACCTTCCAGCCCGATCACACCGACATGTCTCACATTCCGCCGGCCGGTGCGTTCGAGTATCTCAAGACGCAGGCGGTCGCCCGTCTGTACCTCGACAACATCCCGAACATCCAGTCGAGCTGGGTGACACAGGGAGAAAAAATCGGCCAGCTCGCTCTCCTCTTCGGAGCCAACGACATGGGGAGCCTAATGATCGAAGAAAACGTCGTCTCCCAGGCCGGAACCGTCTACCACCTGACCGAAGAAACAATCCGCCGCTGCATCATCGACCTGGGCTACATCCCCCGTCAGCGGAACGTTTTTTATCAGTACCTCGATCAGTACGAAGAAGGCCAGCCAGTGACCGCAAAGGTCGAGCGGGCCGGGTTGAAGAACGTGTCGCTGGCGCTGCCGGTGGTTTCGTAGTTGGTGAAGACGACTGAACGCATTTTGTTCTGAGGCCTGAAGGGCCGTCATCTGTCAGCCCAGGGTGAAGCCCTGGGTTCGTTGACAACACCACCACCTCCCGTCCTGTAGGGACGGCTCACGCTGGTTGGTGTTCTGCGGTCGGGTGGCCCAGCCGTTCATGGCTGGGTGAGCGCAGCTCACAAGAAGCCAGCGCCATGCGGCCTCACTCAACTCTACTACGTCATTCGCCATCGCCTCCCCTCGGGTGCCACTGGCTGTGCCAGTGCCGAACGGTGCTCGACATGCTGTCCTGAATAAAGACTCTGCTGCTTGCTTCTTGTTTCACACGGATTGAAGCCACTGGCACAGCCAGTGGCACCCGTAAAGTGAGGGCACATGGGCGCGTATGGTGACGTATCTTGTCGGCTGCGCCGATCCAGCCATGAACGGCTGGACCACCCGTTCTGAAACCACCTGTCCCCACACCGCCCGTCCCGATCCCCACTCTCACTCGGGACGGATGGGTGGTTGGGTGCAAACGTTGTCTGGCCGCTTCATATTGGAGAAAATGGGATAATCGTCATGTTGTGACGGATCTGTGAGGTTTGCCAAAGTCATCGAAATGAGGTCTTGGCTTGGCTGTCTGGGGTACGGGAGGATGGTAGAATTCTGGGGACTTGAAAATTCCTGCCCAGAGTATCACGTTTCCCCACGGAGCTATTCCACACGACAGCTCTAAAGAAAAACGACAACCGCTTATGATCAGCGTACAGAATTTGTCGAAGAGCTTTGCCGACTTGCGTCGCGGCCATGTTTTTGCATTGGAAAATGTCAGCTTTGAGGTCAAGCCGGGGGAGATCTACGGTCTTCTCGGGCCCAACGGAGCCGGCAAGACGACCTGTCTGCGGATCCTCAGTACCGTGCTGCAGCCGACGTCGGGGACGGCTGTCGTCGCGGGCTATGATGTCGTCAAGCAGCCGACGCAGGTGCGTCAGAATATCGGCTTCATGTCGAACAATACCGGCATTTACGACCGGATGACCGCCTGGGAACTCGTCGAGTATTACGGTCGTCTGTATGGCCTGCCGGAAGACAAACTGCAGGCCAGGCTCAATGAGATTTTCGACCTGCTGCAGATGAATGACATCAGGGATGTCCTCGGCTCGAAGATGTCGACCGGGATGAAGCAGAAGGTTTCCATCGCGAGAACGATCGTGCATGATCCGCCCGTGCTGATTTTCGATGAGCCGACCTCGGGGCTGGATGTCCTCGTTGCCCGCGCTGTCCTCAAGGCGATTGAGTCTCTCAAAAGCCAGGGGAAGTCGATCATCTTCTCGACCCACATCATGCGGGAAGTCGAGAAGCTATGCGACCGGATCGCGGTGATCTATAAAGGGGTCATCCTCGCCGAGGGAACCCTGCCGGATCTGTCCCAGCGTTACCAGCAGCCTGACATGGAAGAACTCTTCTTCGACCTGATCGGGATGCACGAGGCGAAGCTGAAGCAGAGTTTCACCACAGAGGGCACAGAGGAACACAGGGGTTCACAGAGAGCGAACAGTGCTTCCTGACGATACCTCTTGATAAAACTTCACCCATACCGATAAATCGAAATGTGAAAAGGACTGAAGGTTCAAGAATATTCACTTGGTGTTCCCTGTGAGACTCTGTGCTCCTCTGTGTCCTCCGTGGTAAAAATCTCCCATGAGCTGGCGTAATATCAAGTTGATTTTCCACCGCGAGGTCAATGACCAGTTGCGGGATCGTCGTACGTTGTTCATGGTTGCGGTGCTGCCGCTGCTGTTGTACCCGGCGCTGGGGATCGGGATGCTGCAGATGACGCTGCTGTTTTCCGAGCAGTCGAGGACGGTCGCGATTCTGGGGATCGATGATCTGCCGGCTCCTTCGCTGTTGAGTGAAGACGGGATGCGAATCGACGCCCGCTGGTTCGATGTCCCCAGCGACGCCGCGAAGATCGTCGTCGTCACCGAGAAGACCAGAGAACTGACGGACGAGGAACGGAAAGCATTTGGACTTCGAGACTCTCCTCAGACGATCATCGAAGAATCAAAACTCCTGGTCCAGAAAGCGGATGAATACCGCACGTTGCGTGAACAACTTGACCAGGCCGATGATGAGAAAAGAAAAGAGCTCAACCAGACGCTCGACCAACTGCAGATCAGCCTCGGAGACCAGTTTCATACGACCGAAGCCGAAGTCCTGATCATCTTCCCAAAAGGGTTTGCCGAACAACTCAAGGCAACGAACCAACTCCTGGCGAACCACAACGCCGCCAGAAGCGACGTCACCCGGCTTCGCCCCATCATTCTCTATAACAAAGCCGACGAGAAATCGGGGATCGCGTATGCCCGCGTGAATGATGCCCTCGAGCAGTGGGAAAGCGCGATTCTCTCCGCTCGCCTGGACGAAGCGAACCTGCCCGGCGATCTGTCCAATCCGCTCGATCTGATGCGGATCGACGTCGCCCAGAATGAGCAGATCTCCGCCAACGTCTGGAGCAAGCTGTTTCCTGCGTTACTGATCATCATGTCTGTCACAGGCGCGTTCTATCCGGCCATCGACCTGGGAGCCGGCGAGAAGGAACGCGGAACGATGGAAACCCTGCTCATCTGCCCGGCGACACGACCAGAAATCGTCATCGGGAAGTTTCTGACCGTCATGCTCTTCAGTATCTGTACGGCGTTACTCAACCTGTGCAGCATGGGGATTACCGGCACGTACATGCTCTCCATGGGAGCAGGACGACAGAACCTGTCGGCGCTCGGCGATGTCGCGATGCCAGGACTCAGCCAGCTGTTCTGGGTGTTACTGCTGGCGATTCCGCTGGCGGCTCTCTTCAGTGCACTCAGTCTCGCGTTTGCGATCTTCGCCAAGAGCAGCAAAGAAGGGCAGTATTATCTGACGCCGCTATTGATCGTGACGATGGGGCTGACGGTCTTCTGCCTGTCGCCCGCGGTTGAGCTGACGTCGTTTTTCAGCTTCATGCCGGTGATGGGGCCAGCGCTTCTGCTCAAGGGGTTGTTGTTAGACACCAGCGGCAGCAACTCGCTTTTGATCTATGCTCCTGCCGTTTTGTTGACGAGTTTTCTCTATTCATTCGTGGCCCTGTATTTCGCGATCGAGCAGTTCAAACGCGAGGATGTCCTGTTCCGTGAAGCCGAGCGATTCGAGCTCAAGCTCTGGCTGCGACACCTGCTGCGAGACAAGGGGGAAACGCCGAGCTTTACCGAAGCCGCTTTCTGCTTCGTCCTGACAATGCTGCTGCAGTTTTTCATGATGAACTACTTCGGCCAGGCACTCGGTAGCGTTGAGCCGGGGCAGGCAGGCATTCGGATGATTCAACTGCTGGTCATTCAACAGCTGGTGATCATCGCGTTTCCTGCGATCCTGATGGCGATCATGCTGACATCGAATCCGCTCAAGACGCTGCGGCTGAAGGTGCCTCATTTTGATGTGCTGTTGATTGCGTTCGTGCTGCCGATCTTCGTCCATCCGCTCACGCTGAAGTTGCAGGAACTCCTCGCAGGCTTCTTCCCCCAACTGCCTCAGCATGCCATCGAAGCGTTGTCCGCAATGAAGGATCCCAACATCCCGTTCTGGCTGATCCTGTTGACGTTCTCGTTGGCTCCGGGATTGTGTGAAGAAGTCTGCTTCCGCGGGTTTATCCTGCGAGGATTTCAGGACTCGAAGAAGCTGTGGATGCCGGTGATTCTTTCGGGCTTTCTGTTCGGGTTGATGCACATGATCCCGCAGCAGGTCTTCAATGCCTCGCTGCTGGGAATCGTCCTGGGACTGCTCGCCGTCGGGGCCCGCAGCCTGCTCGCGCCGGTTGTCTTTCACGTCATGAACAACGGCCTGGCAGTCCTGTACGAGCGAAACTTCTTCGCGACCTCGTTCAGCCCGGGCGTGTCGTCGTTCGTGAAACTCGAAGAAGGACACATCGTCTACGGCCCAGCAACCCTGATCCTCAGCCTGATCGTCGTCGCAGTCTTGTTAACGCTACTCGTCCGCATCGCCCAGAAACGACACGCGGAAGATTATCCGTAATAAGCGTGAAGCGGATTTCCTCCGGGAGGGCGAAGCTCCGCCTGAGCCGCTCCTTTGCGTTGCGAAACTCCAACAAGAATCCGATGATGATGGCTTCGTCGGTATTCGTTTTTCCTGAACACCATCCAAAGTCGATTCGTCGATTACTGGTTGCAACTCGGGACAGCGGCTCGGACGGAGCCTCGCCCTCCCGAATGAATCACGACGAACACAACACACTCCATTTCCTTGGGAAGCTCACTTCCATGCCCAGCGAGACCATCACCTCCCTTCGCGAGACCCTGACCAATCAGTCTCCCGAGCAGGCGATCGAGCAGTTGATCGCGACTCAGTCACGCGGTCGCGATGCCCACGGCTTGCTCATGGCCCGCCTGCTCAAGCACCGCTATGAACTCGGCTTGCCGCTGACGAGGTTGACGTCGTTCGACGATGTCCCGAATCATTTCAAAGATGAGTTCGAGCGTCGCTACATCGCCGAGCTTGAGAAACTGGGCCACGAGCTGCTCGATAAGCACGAGATCAGCCAGGCGTGGCAGTATTTCCGCGTCATCAATCAGCCAGGCCCGGTCGCGGATGCGATCGCCAAAGTTCCCGCCGATGGGGCACACGATGACCAGTCCGAAGAGATCATCCAGATCGCAGTCTATGAGCTGGTCAACCCGGCGCATGGCTTGAAGATGATGCTGCGATCGAGCGGGATGTGCAACACCGTGACCGCGTTCGACCAGATCTATCTGCAGATGTCGCTGCCCGTCCGTATGAAAGCCGCCGCCTTTCTCGTGGAAGCGATGCACGAAGAACTGACGCATGCGGTTCGTCGTCATGTCGAAGAAAAAGTCGCGATGCTCCCGCCAGACATGACGCTGCGTGAACTGATCGTGCAGTTTCCCTGGGTCTTTGAAGCGGGTGGGTATCATACGGACCTGTCGCATCTTTCGTCGGTCATCCGCTTCGCCCGCTGCCTGGCCAGCGAAGCGTCGCAGTTGACGCTGCTCGATGACCTCCTCTTCTATGGCGAACACCTCAATCGCGACCTGCTGCCTCACAGCGACCCGCCGTTCGGAGATTTCTTCGTCGCGCATCGTCACTTCTTCGATGTCGTCTCGGGGAAAGATGTCGAAGGGGGCGTCGGCTATTTCCGCCAGCAGATGGAACAGGCAGACGAAGATCAAGACCGCTCGCTGTCGGCACTGGTCGTCATCGACCTGCTCGCGCGACTGAAGCAGTATGAACAAGCAGGCCCGCTGGTCCTCCAGTACCTGACCGACGAACGCGTCCACGGCAGCGCCTTCAACGACTTCTGCCGAGATGCCAAACAATTCGGCCTGCTCAAACAACACGCCGAATCGACAAACAATCCCCTGCTGTATCTGACCGCAGAACTGGAAGAGCGAAGGGCTGCGGGGGGCTAGGTTTCGTGTGCCACGGCCGTGTCGGCCGTGCGTTTTGGCTAGCTCACTCGGCGGGTGGCTGGGGGCAGCTATCGATCCTGACCCCAGTCACCCCGGTCGACAATCGTTAGGAATTCATCGCTTGTTGGAGCGCTCGGCACGGCTGACACAGCCGTGGCACACGCGGGGGCGGGACGTCGCATCGTAGGCCCGTGAAATCCTCTGGACAACTTTCCGAGAATCTTTAATCGAATTTCAGTTTCGACCCAAGAAAGGTCGATCCTAGGAATACTCCCCCATCATATCCCGCCCAGACTCACGTCCCCGACGCCTCCCCTCGGCAGTAAAGTCCTTTTGTGTCACGCTTTGCGCACTGCGTTACGTTGATCATCCTCATGCTTACGCTGGCGAGTCCCGCGCAAGGTCAGGATGCTGCGCTCCTTCCGCCGCCTCCTGAGAACGCGCTCGTTGATCCACAATATGCTGATCTGGTCGAGGAAGTGGATCGCCTGAAAGCACGACTCTCCACGCTGGAAACGTCAGCCGACAAAACCTCCGCAATGGCGAGTCCTGCTTTCCGCCCCCAGGAAGCATCTCCCGGGATCATTCCGGAATCGAAGCGGAAATGGGATGTCAAACTCGGCGGGGTCATTGATGGCGATTACATCAACTGGGTCTCGGCAGATGAGTCGATTGACGATGCCCATGACTATTTTGAATTTCGACGTCTGCGTTTGACCGCGGATGGAACCGGCTATGAAGTCTATGAGTTTCGTCTTCAATTGACGCTCGAAGAAGAATCGATGGGGAATGAAAACACAACGCTCTACGGCGAACCGGAGATCAAGGACGCGTTTTTCTCCATCAAAGAGTTGCCGGTTTTGGGGAAGCTGCGTGTCGGGAACTTCTTCGTCCCGTTTGGCCTGGAGCAGTCCATCGGCGGGACGAACCTGACGTTTCTCGAGCGATCAATTCCGACGCAGAACGTTTTCACTGTCAGTCGAGAAGTCGGCATCGCGTCTTACAATTCCACGGAAGACGAGATGATCACCTGGACGGGAGGTGTTTTCTTCGACTCGATTTCGGACGCCAGCAAAGAGCGGATCGATGACAATCAGGGAGTCCGGGTCAGCGGACGGGTCACCTGGCTGCCTGTGTACGAAGACGACGGCGAGACGCTGATCCACACGGGAGCGGGCATCTTATTCACCAATGATCAAGACGGCCGTTACCGACTTTCCGCCAGGCCGCAGATTCACGACGGCCCTCGACTGATTGATACCGGAGCCTTGCTGGCCGATTCCTATGTCACAGGAAACCTGGAGTTCGCAGTGGTCAACGGTCCCTTCTCGGTGCAATCGGAAGCGTATCTGTCGCAGGTGAATCTCTCGAACCAGGACAGCCAGCTCACCTACGGGGCTTACCTGTTCGGTAGCTACTTCCTGACGGGAGAACATCGCAAATACGAAACGATGGGGATGTACGGAGCCGCGTTCGGGCGGGTCACGCCAAATTCGATGGTGTTCGCCAAAGATGGATGCCGAGGCTGGGGAGCCTGGGAACTCAAAGCACGCTATTCCTACCTGGGAGCCGACGAACTGGGAGCAGGTCACTACAACGACTTCACCTTCGGCGTGAACTGGTACTGGTCGGACCATGTGAGAATGCAGCTCGACTGGATCCACCCAATGACCAGCGAAGAAACGGTCTACGGCGCAACGACGTCCAACATACTCGCCACGCGGTTTGATGTGAACTGGTGATGGAAGCAGGCAGGAAAAGGTAAATCACCATTCCTGGAGTCTGCTTATTCAGGCAATCCAATTCTCACGGGAAATGTAGGGTGCTGGTGAGTCTTCGAACCGCACCAAAACGATATTCATTTAACTATTTGCGTCGTCGCGACTTCGCGTTGACCTCTCTCTTCCCCCGCGCGAACTCTGCGTTCCAGTCTTATCTCTTTACTTACCCTCGCGCTCCAGCAGATCCAGCACCCCCTGCATATCCGCAGGAATCGGAGCTTCAAATCGCATTCGCTCGGCTGTGACCGGGTGATCGAACTCCAGCACGTGAGCATGCAGCGCCTGGCGTTTGATATAGATCGGGTCTTCATCGTCTTTCGGTGGCGCACCCCCCAGGAGGTCGCTCTTGTGCATGACGGGCTTCATGCCGTATTGCACGTCTGAGAGAATCGGGTAGCCGATGTACTGCATGTGGACCCGCAACTGGTGCGTCCGTCCGGTATGCGGATAAAGGCGAACGAAGCTCCATTTGCGGAACCGCTTCTCGACTTCGTAGTACGTGATCGCTTCACGGGCGTCCGGCTCCGGGGCACACACCATCATCAGCTCACGAAACCGCGAGTGCGTTTTCATGTGTGTCTCGATGTAGTCCGTGTCAAAGTTGACGACACCCTTGACGATCGCACAGTACTGCTTCTTCACCGTCCGCTGCTCGAACTGGCTGGAGAGCAGGGCGTGGATCTGGTTGTTCTTGGCGACCAGCAGCAGACCCGTCGTATCGCGGTCCAGGCGGTGCACAATCCCCGGACGATGCGCCCCAGCCACATCCGACAGCTCGTTGAAGTGGAACTGCAGCGCGTTGGCCAGCGTTCCCGAGTAGTTCCCGCGTCCCGGGTGCACGATCAGACCAGCGGGCTTATTGATGACGACGATCACATCATCTTCAAAGATCACATCCAGCGGAATCGGCTCAGGCTTGATCTCCTGATCGACCTTCTCCGGCAGATGCCCGGTCACGCGATCATTGACTCGCAGGCGTCGCCCCGAGCGTGTGACCAGCCCGTTGACAAAAATCCCACCCGCATCGATGCCCTTTTGCAGCAGGGAGCGTGAGAAATTCGAGTACAGCTTGGAAAGATAATGATCCACTCGCCACCCATGGGCGCGAGCTTCGACAGTCAGATCAACAGGAGCCCCTGGAAACGACTGCTCGAGCGCAACAGGTGTCAGATCCAAGTCATCATCAAGCGGGGCAATCTCGCTGGTGATGTCCTCACGCTGTTCATCGGACTCAGGAAGAATACGGTCGAAATCCACGTGAGGGTTCCTGCGTCGTCAAGCGACAGCATTAAAGAGGATTGGACGCCGGAGCAGGCTCAGCTGGCTTCTCGGTCGTGGCAGGGGCTGCTGGCTGAGATTCGCCAGCCGGTTTGGCTTCGGGCGTTGTAGAAGGTGACTCCGTCGCTGGAGTCGGAACAGGAGCATCCGTCTTGGGCTCCTCCTTCATGGGAGCTTCCGCAGCCGGTGCGGGGGTGACTGGTGTTTCGGTCGCTGATGTTTCCGTTGCTGGTGTCGTCGCAGGAGCTTCTGCCGGAGTGCCGTTGAAGGCAGGATCAGCCGAAGTCGCTGGCGCCGACAGAGGTGCCATCAGCGGCGGAGCGGTCGTCGAAGTCTGGGCATCGCTCAATGGTGATGTCATCGTAGGCGATGTCGTCGAGCCAGTCGGATTGGTCAGCGTCGAGTTCATCATCGGGGCTTCGGGAGCTAAGCTCGTCGAAGGAGTCTGGCCATCCTTAGGAGCTTCCAGGTCTTCGCGAACAGGATTCTGCTGGCTGAACCAGGCATAGAATTCTTTGGCGCCCGGCTGCTTCAGTTCTTCAATTCGCTTTTTAGCAAGACCAGCCGTGACACTGTCAGGGCTGAGTTTGACGGCTTCTTCATAGGCTTTGATCGCAGGCTCAAGATCGCCCGTTGATGACGTTTCCAGAACGCGTGCAAGGCCGTATTGAGCTCGTTGTTTGATTTCCACAGGGAAGTTCCCCCCCTTGAGGATCCCTTCATAACCATCGCGAGCAGCTTTCAGTTCCGCAGGAGCCGACTTACGATCCTGGAACATCATCTGAGTCGCCATCGTCAGGTGGCCATCAGCACCCTGCAGCGCGGCCCACTGGCCAGCAGGGAGATTGGGAAAGTTCGTCGCGATCGTTTCAAAATCAACAGGGGAACCAGCCAGGTTGAGACTCGACCAGGCTTCGATCTGCTCATTGTCTTTGGTCCGCGTCCAATAAACGACCGCGGCAATCAACAGCAGTCCCAGCGACAGGTACAGCACAACTTTGCTGCCAAAGCCGTCCCAGTTGGATTGCATCTCACCGACCGACCTCGTGACGAACTTTTCCAGTTCGGTCCGATTGTCGACCTGATGGTGATGCTGCAACGGAGCCTCCCCCGTCACTTGAGGAAGGCTGACAGGCGTTGAAGTCTGTGTTGGTTTCTGGTCCATGGGTTGATCCGGAGTCGATTTGATCCGACAAACATCAAGAATGAAGTGTAGTCGGCTGGCCCAATAACATCCCGCGCACGGCGGTCCGTCACCATTCCGACGATCCATAAAGTCAAACACGTAACATAGCGGAATTCCGCCATAACACAAGCAGAGGCATCGCTTCGCAGAACTTGCGAAGCTCCCGCTCAATGCCGATCGGAATCGCGAATCACACATCATACATGCCCGCGAGTTTGTAACTTTGGACGCAAAGTCGTCCGAGCTGGTGGGCGGTCTTGTCCCAAAAATGCGGCAGATTTAAGATTCGTCGCTGTTTTTACGTCACCCGTCTTCCATCGATCCCTGATCGAAACGGCCATTTCACTTCAAGGAAACCGCGATGATATCCCGCTGCACGATGTCACGCCTGACCTCCATGACGATGCTCATGGGGCTGGTTTTCCTTGGGTTTCTCGAACTGGCCGGCTGCCGTACCACTCCTTTGACTGGTCGCAGACAGATCATGCTTGTTCCCGAACAGCATGAAATCACAATGGGAGAGCAGGGCTATCAGGAGATTCTCAACACCGAGAAAATCTCGTCCCGCGAGAAGTATAAGGAAATCATCGAACGCGTCGGCCATCGAATCGCCGCTGTCGCAGGTCGTCCTGATTACAAGTGGGAATTCAACCTGATCGAGTCGCCCAACATGAACGCCTTTGCGCTCCCTGGCGGCAAAGTAGCCGTCTACGAAGGGCTTCTCGATGTATGTCAGAACGAAGCCGGCTTAGCTGTTGTCATGTCGCACGAAGTCGCTCACGTCCTGGCCCGTCACGGCGGGGAGCGCATGAGCCAGACCGCTCTGATCAACAGCATCCAGAAGATGATCGAAACCTCGACCAAGGATAAGGAAGCCCACGACCGCGAACTGGTCATGGCTGTCTACGGTGCCGCCTCACAATACGGCATCTCCCTGCCGTTCAGTCGTCACCACGAAAGCGAAGCCGACCAGATCGGCCTGATGCTCATGTCCGACGCCGGTTATGACCCGCGCGAAGCCCCCCGTTTCTGGGAACGCTTTGCCGCAGCTCAAGGAGCAGACAAGCCGATTGAATTCCTCTCGACCCACCCCTCGGACGAACGTCGGGCATCCGACTTGCGTAAGCTGATCCCTGAGGCAGTCGCCCGCTATGAGAAATGTGATACAAAGATTGCTTTAGGTGAGCAATTAACGCGTCCAGAGACTCTGGGATCGCCCGTCGGAACCCCTCTAGGTAATGTGATTCAGGCGAGCGGAGAGACGCTGTCAGGCTCAGAAGACCTGAACAACGGTAAAATGTTTGACAACTGAGTTAAATCACCGCAGCTGAACGCTTTAGTTGCTCTGAGAATAATTGCCTCGCGAATTGCCGTACTGAACATTGCCGTAAACAGCGAATTTGCAATCAGTTGTGCTCGCGAAAAACGCGTGGAAAACCGTACACAGTTGAGGGGCGTCGAGCTTTGTCAATTCTCTTGCTTCGGATTATTGCATTTCTTGCAAAACGGACCTTTACTCGTTGAGACAACTTTCTAAAATATGTTGACAGACTTTAACGATTTGGTCTGACTTTTGAAAAAATTCGTGAATTTTGGGATTTGGAATCCAGATTTTCGCATCTAAGAAAGGCCAGAAATCGTAATAGCGTGTAGACGCTGGACGGATCGTCTTGTGATGTCTGTCATTGATGTCAGTTACATAGAGACAAGGAAGTTGTCATGCTCGTCCTCTCCAGGAAGATTGATCAGGAAATTGTTATCCCCGAACTGGGCATTACGCTCAAAGTTCTCGACGCGTCCAACAACCGCGTGAAACTCGGGATCACAGCCCCAGCCTCTGTTGCTGTTCACCGAGCAGAAGCATTCGCAGCCCAGCCTTCTCGCAAAACGGACGAGCCTGCGATGGCTGCTGTCCGTCAGCAGGTCGAAAGCGCTGTTTAGATCACCGATAGAAGTGATCTCTCGTCTTCATCTGACAGATATGTGTCGGTGAAGTAATCCGCTTGCTCGTGAAATTTCAAGCGAGCCACAGTCGTCGTGCTGTTCTCAATCTCGTCGTGATAGGCAGGTCTGGGCGAATAGACCTGATCGAATCGGGGCGTTGGAGAAGACGCCCCGAGAAATACCGGTAGAGCAGACAGCCTGCAAACGTCGTTGATCAACTATTCAAATTTGATCACGAGTTCGGGACGTTTTTCACGTTCCTGTTTCACTCGCTCGGCGGTAACTTTTGTGCCGCGCAAGTCCAGGACACGTAGTGACCGCAGCTGCTCGATGAGTTCAAAGATGCTGTCGTCGATGCTCTCGCAGAAAGTCAGCGTTAAGATTTCCAGCCGTTTCAGCCGCTTCAGAGGCTGCAGGCCAGTGGGGGTGACTTTGCCACCATTGAGCTGAAGGTGTTTCAGGTGAAGAAGAGTCTGGAGCACTTGGACAGCAGTGTCATCGACATTGATTCCTCGCAGCTCGAGGTGTTCAAGCATATGGAACGACTCGATCGTTTCCATTCCCTTGGCAGTAACCTGCGTATTGTTCAGCAACAGTTCACGCAGCTGAATCAAGTCACGGATCTGGTCGAGACCCTGATCATTGATCGGGCTCCCAGAGAGATTTAGGCGTTTGAGTCTGCGCAGCTTACCGATCTGAACCATCGATTCATTGGTCATGTTACTGCGAAAGTTCGCAATGACCGCAATGATATCCCGTTGCTTGCTCAACTTCAGGCCTGCGCCGAGCAGTTTAAGATCAGCCATCGCCGTCAAGTGCGGGGCATCAGAGACGGTGGCATCCCGTCGTCCGATGATTTTGCAGCGTGGATTCACGTCGGTCAGGATTTTGACCCCGGTCGTCGTCACATTCGTCCCGCGAATCGAGATGACCTGCAGGTTCGCAAGTCGTCGAATTTCAGAGATCCCTCCGTCGGAAACTGTCGTCGATTCAACCGAAATCCGCTCCAGTGAGGAAATCTTCGACAAGTGCGACAACGAGGTGTTCGAGATCTTCGTCCGGGCCAGGCCGATATCTCTGAGTCGGCGCATCCAGCGGAGGCTCGCGACCCCTTCGTCTGTGACCTGAGTTCCAGAAACGATGATCGTCTGCAGCGAAGTCAGAACCGCCAGATCAGCCACGGACGCGTTGCCAATCTTGGTGTTTTCCAGCCAGACTTTTTCCAGCTTGGTCAACTCACGCAGATACTTGATGCCAGCATCAGTGACAGCTGTAAACGAGAGATTCAGTTCCGTCAGCGACTTGATTTCTTTGACGGACTTCAGTCCCTGATCACTGATGGAGGTTGTTGAGAGATTGAGTTCGCGCAGATGACGCAGCTTTTCGAGATGCTCGATGGCATCGTTATTGATCTGGGTGCGTTCCAGGTCGATCTGGACCAGACGAGGGAAGTGACGCAGCTTCTCGACACCTGCGGATTCCGTTTTGGTGAAAGAGAGATCGACCTTGGAAAGATGCTTCAGCTCGTCGAGAACACTCAGATCCGCAGCAGTGATCGCCGTATTGTGAAATGAGAGTTCGCGGACCGTTTTGAACGGCGTCAGCAGCGACAGGTCAGCAGCCTGGATCTCAGTATTGGACAGGTCAATGGTATAGATCGAACGGTTGGCGGCTCGCTGGATCCGTGCGCCCAGCTTAACCAGTGCCTGCATCTGTTCCTTGTGATCGTCGACCTGGGGAGCTTCCGGCGCTTTTGCCTGAGGATCACTCTGGGCTTGAGGATTTGTCTCAGTAGACATGCAGATTCCCAACATGGCCCATCATCGGACCTGAACTCATGAAACCAACAGAAATGCCGAACTCAAGCCGAACAGACATCCCGGCGTGAACTTCGGAGACAACGAAATGGTTTGGTAAACCCTCAATGATAAGGCTAATTCCATGGGATTTGCAATTATCAAATCCCCGGCGCGGGAAAATGTGAATATCAGACTCGGAGAATATCGTCACAGTCGTTTCAGCAGGCACGCAAACCCGAATTCCATTTCCGGAAAAATCGCTACGACTGGACCCGGATCAATCCCGCTGACAGGGAAACTCCTTTACACTGAAACAACCCACTCTGTCCATTAGACGCCCGAATCACACGTGGAAAGTTCCCCATGCAGGATGCTGACGTCATCATTGTCGGAGCCGGCTTAGCTGGTCTGGCATGTGCGAACGCGCTCTCCCGGCGCGGCGTCAGCTTTCTTCTGATCGAAGCCTCCGACGTAACGGGTGGCCGACTTCAAACACAAGAGTATCAGGGCTTTCTGCTCGATCGGGGCTTTCAGGTCCTGTCGACGGCTTATCCGGAAGTCCGACAAACCCTCGATTCCAGACGCCTTGGCCTGCGTTTCTTCCAGCCCGGCGCCATCATCCGCACGTCTGGCAATTTTCATCACTTCGTCGATCCCTTTCGCTCGCCATGGTACTCGTTTCCCTCGGTGACGATGTCGAACCTGATCTCTCCGGTCGGCAGTATAGGCGATAAACTGAAAATCGCCCGCGAGCGTTTCCGCTGGAAAAATACCGATCCCGAACCTGCTCTGATGCAGATCACAACCAGAGAATGGCTGTCGCAGACATTCTCAGACCGGGTGATCAAAAAATTCTTTCGGCCGTTTCTCTCGGGTGTCTTTTTAGAATCCGAACTGCGAACGCCAGCCTGGATGGCCCGCTTTGTTCTTTCGATGTTTGCCCGTGGCTATGCGTCCCTACCCAGCGACGGCATGCAGGCTGTCCCTCGCCAGTTGACCGAGTCGCTTCCCGAGCAGCGCGTCATGCTGTCGACCAAAGTCGTCGCGGTCGATGCAAAATCGGTGACGCTCGAAGGAGGACGCAAGCTCCCTGCAAAAGAAGTCGTCCTCGCGACGTCGTCCCAGGCAACGGCTTCGCTCATTCCCGAATACATAACCCGTCCGACCCGTGGAACGGACTGCTTTTATTTCACGACGAAGACCCCGCCCGTGACCCAATCGCTCCTCGTTCTCAATGGCACGGGCACCGGGCCGATCAATACCCTCTGCGTCCCCAGCATGGTCCAGCCGACTTATTCCCCGGCAGATCAACATCTGATTTCCGTCTCGACTATTGAATCGACCGAACAGGACGCTGACGAGCTTCTCGCTGCGGTCCGTTCACAGCTCGTCGAATGGTACGGCGAATCTGCTGGGACCTGGACCTTCCTCAAGCACATCCGCATTCCGGATGCCCTCCCCGAACTCTCCGTTTCGACCTCGCTACCCGATCAACCCTGGACCAGCCTCAACGGCATTTCCATCTGTGGCGACCAGTCCACCATCGGCTCGATCCACCATGCTCTCCTGTCCGGCCGCTTACTAGCCGAACACCTCGCCAACTCACTCGCCCCAACCGCTTGACTCGCGTGTGCCACGGATGTGTCAGCCGTGCTGAGTTGAATTGACGCTCTATTTGAAATCTCACGGCCGACACGGCCGTGGCACACACACACACACACACACACACACACACGCTAAATAACGCTGTGTGAAAACTGGCGTCACATCGCTCGTCCCCTCTCGCTTGCGTCTGGAGGAACCAGTCATTCTCGCCTGTTCGTCAGAAATATTCTGAATAACTTGATCCAAAAACTTCTCGACAGCGTTATATCAATGTGATATCACTTTGATATGGCCTCGCAACAGGTTCAACTTCAGGAGAGACAAAAGATGGTCACCGAAAACATTATTCGCCCGACGTCGGGCTGGTTCCCCCTCACCGTCAACTTAGGATTGATTCTCGTCGCCGCCCCCGCGTGCTTCGTCCTGATGGGGATGTCGACACCGGACAACTTAGGTCCGTTTCTGCTGGGGCTCATCGGAGGGGCTGCGTCGCTGATCGTTGGTTTCATCATGGGCTTCGGATATTTGGCGATCCCGCCGAATCACGCTCGCGTTCTTTTGCTGTTCGGAAAGTATGTTGGAACGATTCGTGAATCCGGCTTCTTCTGGGTCAACCCGTTTTACTCCAAGCAGCCCATCTCGCTGCGAGTGCGGAACTTCGAAACAGGTTCGCGGTCCATTCCAGAATCAAAAGATGCCCAGGGACAAGTCGTCCAGGCAAAAGCACGTTCTTCCGGCAAGGCCTCCAAGGTCAACGACCGGGACGGTAACCCCATCGACATCACGGCCGTCGTCGTCTGGAAAGTCGTCAACACCGCGGAAGCCTTCTTCGAAGTCGATGACTATGAAGACTTCGTCGCCGTTCAAAGCGAAGCTGCTCTGCGAAACCTGGCGACTCGTCACCCGTACGACAGCGAAGACCACGAAGTCTCGCTGCGTGGCAACACTCAGGAAGTCTGTCAGCAACTCCAGCATGATATTCAGGAACGCCTCGAAAAAGCTGGCGTTCAAATCATCGAAGCCCGGATCAGCCATCTGGCCTACGCTCAGGAGATCGCCGCCGCGATGTTGCAACGTCAGCAAGCCTCTGCGGTCGTCGCAGCCCGGGCGAAGATCGTCGAAGGAGCCGTCGGCATGGTTCAGATGGCTCTCGACCATCTCTCCCGCGACAAGATTGTCGAGCTGGACGATGAACGACGTGCCCACATGGTCTCCAACCTGCTGGTCGTCCTGTGCAGCGATCGACACACCCAGCCGGTCGTGAATGCGGGATCTATGTATTAAGTTTCTTGAACTCACCCATGGGAGGGCGAGGCTCCGTCCGAGCCGCTGTCCTGCGTTGCAAAGCCTCGGGAAGTGCACTGACCTCGTGTCGTGTGCAGGAGGCTGATCACGGTCATGGACGTCGATGTCCAACACACGGCTGACGTTTCGCAACGCAAAGAAGCGGCTCACACGGAGGTTCGCCCTCCCAATTGTTTCCAGGCCGATTGAAACATCATGCCACGAACATCCTTCCTTCTGCGAACCGATCCGAAAGTCCTCGAGGCCCTGCGCCAATGGGCCGAGGATGACTTTCGCAGCTTGAACGCCCAGATCGAATTCTTACTCCGACAAACGCTGGTGAAGTCAGGACGATTGAAAGACCTGAAACAACCACCCGACGAACCAGAGCAGGGGGAAACGGATTAAAGGCGAGTAGAATCAACACGTCAGCCACCAGCCGATCAAAGCCCGAAGACAGGTTCACCACAGAGGCACAGAGGTCACAGAGTACGGAAGTCAGGAACATCGTCAGTTTCCTTCTTCCTCTGTGTCCTCCGTGCCTCTGTGGTGAATTCTTTCTGAGCATTTTCCCAGCCACCCGAATCGTCGCAAATGCTGCTGGAAATCTCAGACGCTCTGTCTGCCAATGAACGGGGAAACCTCAGTAGCTCTTGATGTGTCGGGCAGTTATAGTGAGATTTCGCACGAGATTTCACGACAATCTTGCCACAAACATCCCTTGAGTACTGATGACCCTGATCACGGAAAAAGCCGCTCATGTCGATTCGCCCGATCAAGAAACTGCTCGTTGCCAACCGCTCCGAAATCGCGACTCGTGTCTTTCGCTCCGCAACCGAACTGCGGATCCGAACGGTCGCGATCTACAGCTACGAAGACCGCTACGCGTTGCACCGTTTCAAAGCTGATGAGGCCTACCAGATCGGCAAGCCGGGCGAGCCGATTCGAGCGTATCTGGATATCAACGCCATCGTCGCGCTCGCGGTTGAGAAAGGGGTCGATGCAATTCACCCCGGCTACGGTTTCCTCTCGGAGAACCCGGACTTCGCCCAGGCCTGTCGGGATGCAGGGATCATCTTCGTCGGGCCGAGTACGGAGGCGCTCCACAAGCTAGGCGACAAAACCGCCGCGAAGCACATCGCGGATGCGGCCGGCGTGCCGATTCTTGGAGGAACCAAAGACCCGCTGACCTCCGCCCAGGAAGGACTCGCGAAAGCGGATGAGCTCGGTTACCCGATCATTCTCAAAGCCGCCAAAGGTGGCGGCGGTCGCGGAATGCGAGTTGTCACACGCAAGGAAGACTTCAAAGAAGCCTTCGAGACCGCTCAGCGGGAAGCCCAGTCCGCGTTTGGATCCCCGGACACCTTCATCGAGAAGTTCATCGAGAAGGCCCGTCATATCGAGGTCCAACTTCTGGGTGATCAGCACGGCCGACTGGTTCACCTTTACGAACGGGACTGCTCGGTCCAGCGTCGTCACCAGAAGGTTGTCGAAATCGCGCCTGCTCCGAACCTGGATCCCGGGCTCCGTGAAGACATCTGCAACGCCGCTTTGAAGATCGGCCAGCAGGTCGGGTATTACGCAGCAGGGACGGTGGAGTTCCTGGTCGATGCACTGACCAACAAGTTCTACTTCATCGAAGTCAACCCGCGCATTCAGGTCGAGCATACCGTCACCGAAGAAACAACCGGCGTCGATCTGGTCACCTCGCAGATTCTCGTCGCGCAGGGTGTCGGGCTCGATGATCCGCGCATTGATCTCTCCGAACAATCGAAGGTCACCTCGCGCGGCTTTGCAGTGCAGTGTCGCGTCACGACGGAAGACCCTGCCAACAACTTCATGCCTGATTATGGACGGGTCACTCACTACCGGTCTGCCAGCGGGATGGGGATTCGACTCGATGCCGGCTCTGCGTTTTCCGGGGCAGTCATCAACCCGTATTACGACTCACTGCTCGTGAAAGTGACCGCGCGCGGACGAACATTCAACGATGCGGTCCGCAAGATGGAACGGACGCTGGCAGAGTTTCGGGTTCGCGGCGTGAAGACGAATATCCCGTTCCTGATGAAGCTGATCGCCCACCCGGTCTTTCTCGATGGGAACTGCACGACCAGATTCATCGAGCAGACGCCCGAGCTGTTCCACTTCAAGCCGCGTCAGAACCGCGCGCAAAAACTGCTGACCTATATCGGCGAGACAATCGTCAACGGGAATCCCGAAGTCAAAAACGCCGCGGTCGCGACCCGTCGAGAACCGGCTGCGGTCCCTGTCTTCGATAAGAACGCCAAGATCCCGGATGGCTATCGACAGATCTATCTGCGCGAAGGAGCCAAGGTTCTCGCGGATCATGTCCTCAAAGAAAAGAAGCTGCTCGTCACCGATACGACCTTTCGCGATGCGCATCAATCATTGCTCGCGACTCGTCTGCGAACAGTCGACATGCTCAACATCGCAGACGTCTATGCGCGGCATTGTTCGGAAATGTTCTCGCTCGAAATGTGGGGCGGAGCGACCTTTGATACGAGCATGCGGTTCATGAAAGAATGCCCCTGGCAGCGACTGTCTGACATGCGCGAACGAGTGCCTAATATTCTGTTTCAGATGCTTCTAAGAGCCTCGAACGCCGTTGGCTACACGAACTACCCGGACAACATCGTCATCGAGTTCGTCAAGGAATCGGTGCAGGCGGGGATGGATGTCTTCCGCGTGTTCGATGCCCTCAACTGGGTGACCAACATGCAGGTTGCCATGGACGCGGTCCTCGAAGCCGGCGGGATCTGCGAAGCAGCGATCTGTTACACAGGCGATATCCTCAATCCGAAGCGGACGAAATACAACCTCGCGTACTACGTTGATCTGGCCAGGGATCTCGAAAAACGCGGGGCCCATTTCCTCGCGATCAAAGACATGGCGGGCTTGTGCAAACCCGCCGCAGCTCGTCTGCTGGTGAAGACACTCAAAGAAGAGGTCGGCATCCCGATTCACTTCCATACGCATGACACCGCGGGGATTCAGGCGGCTTCGATTCTCAACGCGGCTGAGGTCGGACTCGATATCGCGGACGTGGCGATTGCGTCCATGTCGGGAGGGACGTCGCAGCCGAATCTGAATACCGTCACCGAAGCCCTCAACTTTACGGACCGTGCGCCAGGACTGGATAACGCCAAGCTCGATGAAATCTCGACCTACTGGCTGGGCGTGCGCGAATTCTACAAAGCCTTTGAAAGCGAAGTCCTCCCCGCGACGAGTGACCTGTATATCCACGAGATGCCCGGCGGGCAGTACACGAACCTGTACCAGCAGGCCCGTTCGCTGGGACTGGCAGATCGATGGGCAGAGATTTGTAAGACCTATGCAGAGGTCAATCTGCTGTTCGGCGATATCGTCAAAGTGACGCCGACGTCCAAGGCGGTCGGGGATATGGCGCTCTTCATGGTGTCGGGAAATCTGACGATCGATCAGGTCCTCGACCCAGATCGCGAGTTGGCGTTCCCTGCCTCGGTGGTCGATCTTCTCGGCGGAATGATGGGCCAGCCGCCGGGCGGGTTTCCCGAGAAGGTCAAACGGAAGGTCCTGCGTGGTGAGTCCGGCCTGACTCAGCGTCCAGGAGAATCATTGCCGCCGGCTGATTTTGAGAAAGCCGAAGCCCATCTGCTGGACCTGCAGGAGCGAAAGCCGACCAAGCGGGATGTCTTGAGTTATCTGCTGTATCCACGCGTCTTTGAAGACTTCGCGAAGTTCCAGAAGAAGTACTCGGACGTCAGCGGTCTTCCTTCGCCCATCTTCTTCTATGGCTTGCAGCCGGGGGAGGAGTTCTCGGTTGATATCGAAGAAGGAAAGACTCTGATCACGAAGTACCTGACGATGAGCGAGCCGTATGCAGATGGACGCCGGACGCTGTACTTCGAACTCAACGGCCAGCCACGCGATGTGACCGTGCTCGATCAGGCCCAGGGCGTCACCCAGAAAGAAGCCCCGAAAGCAGACAGCGAGAACCCCAAGCACGTCGGAGCCGGGATGCCGGGGATGGTGGTCGCGGTCGCGGTGAAGGTCGGTCAGACGGTTGCGAAGGGGGAGAAGCTGCTCAGCCTGGAAGCGATGAAAATGGAGTCGACTGTGTATGCCCAGGCAGACGGCGTGATCGAAGAGATTCTGGTCAAGCCGGGAACGCAGATTCAATCAGGGGATCTGCTGATCCGGTTTGCGTAGCGGTCTGGGGCTATCGAAAGGCGTCGCGTTCGGTTGCCTTGGGGATGTAATTCTGGGCTTTGTTCTCGTCCGCTTTCTTGGTTTCTCGGAAGACGAGAACAGAGGTGACTCCAACGACCATGATGATCAGGACTGCTCCGATCGTCGCAGCGAGGGGCTTGCTGATTTTCCAGCCAAAGACTTCTTCCTCGAGGACCATCTCGTCCTTCTTCGGCTTGCGTTTCCCGGAGCCAGTTTTGACGGCCCCTTTGCTTGCTGGTGGGCGTCGGCTGAGACCCGAGGCATTGGTGCGGGAAGGAAGGCCACCAGCGGGACGTCGAGTTGTCGTCGTGCGATTATTGATACCGCGGTTGGTATCACGCGGCGTGAAATCAAAGTCATCGTCCGTGAGGGCTGGTTCTGCTTCTTTAAGTAGTCTCAACGAGGCGAGATCCTGACCAATTTCCAGCAGTGAGCCACAGTGAGCACAGCGGGCTCGATAGCCTTGCATGCCAGAGCGAAGAGGGAGTTTCTTCTGACAGGAAGGGCAGGGGACTTTTCCCAGGACGCCTTTGGAGACAATGCCCGTGAAGATGGCTGAGTCGAGGCCGAGCGCGGAGGCGGATGATGGAATGTCATCATTGATTGTCGCCGTTGCTTTGGCCGCTGCGGGGCGAGGGCGGTTGGCGGGCAGGGCCGTATCGGAGTTCGTTGTGAGCGACCCGCCAGGAGATCGAAGGGCAGCAACGGCGGCGTTCGCGAATTCGGAGTTGCTGGAGTAGCGTTTCTCCGGCTGTTTGGAGAGAGCTTTGTGAATGACCAGCGAGAGAGCTTCGGGAACCTTGGGATTCACTGTGTGAAGCATCGCGGGCATTTTGTTGGTCTGGTTAACCATCGTCGCTGAGGCGGTCGGGCCTTCGAGCGGTGCTTTGCCGGTGAGGGCTTCGTAGACGGTGATCGCGAGGGAATATTGGTCAGCTCGACCGTCATAGTCACTGCCCATGACGATTTCAGGAGCAACATAATTCGGCGTTCCGACAACGAAGCCAGCCGCAGTCGATGCCGCAGAGCTTTTCAAGCCCGCCTTGTCGGCGGCATCGTCCATGATCTTGGTCAGGCCGAAGTCGCTGAGGTAAGCATTGCCATGCTCGTCGTACAGAATGTTGGCAGGTTTGACATCGCGGTGGATGATCCCCTGATTGTGCATGAAATCGAGCGACTTGGCGACTTCGCGCAGCCAGCCTTCCAGCGACTCGACAGGCATTGGCCTGGGTTGGCCAGTCGTATCCAGCATGCGGTCGCGAAGAGTTCCCCCCGAGAGATACTGCATGACGACATACGGGAGACCGTCCGCGGTGCCGACATCGATAATGCGGACGATGTGCGGGTGGGACAAGCGAATCAGGAGCTGCGATTCCTGGAGAAAGCGGCGACGGAAGTCTTCGTCTTCCATGCCGGCACGCATGGGGACTTTGATGACGACGGTCGTTTCGAGGCGATGGTCGAAGGCTTTGAACACAAACCCCATGCTGCCAGAGCCAAGCTTACTGGTCACTTTATAGCGACCATCGGCAAGGTCCAGGCCGACGAAGTCCATGATTTGTCGTTCCTTCGTTGTCATCGTCGGTACGCCAGTCAGGGTTGGCATCAGGGTCTTAGATCGACAATGTTTACGTGTGTGGAATTCGTCGCAGACCTCCACGATGTCTGCGGTCTCAGGGCGAAGTCGCATTTGTCCTGATTATGCTACGGGGATGGCAGCCGTGATTCCAACACTTAACCTGCCATGTTGATTCAAAATTCATGCTATCAGGCGTGTGTTAAGGTTTTGTGAAGATTGATTCTGTTCATCTGGAACCGTTTTTGATTCCATACTCGACAATCATGACTTCCATCATGATTAGCCGAGCGAACTTACGCCGGATCGTGCATCAACGTGACGGCATCGAAGTTCTTCACGATTTCTTCAAGTTTGCTGTGGTCAATCTGACTGTTGAGTTTGACGATCAGGACGCCTTGTTCGGTTCCGGCGACCGGGAGGGCTTTGCTGCATTCCAGGTCATGCCCGACCAGTTCTGCGCGGACCCAGGCGGCGTCTTCCAGGCGATGCAGGCGAATCTTGCACGTCTTCCCCATCGGGCGCAGCCAGATTTTTAACGGTTCGACTTTCGCGAGGACTTTTTGGATTTGTGAGCGGTTAGCAGTAATCATCGAGACTCCAACCTGAGGCGTGATTGGTGACAACGAACTTCGTATTGGCGGAGATGCCAATGCGTGGACAAAGTTCGGGTCATAGCCAAGCTACGTCGCCTGTCGGCTGGAATGATGGCGCAAAAAAACAGCCTCACACGAAATTAAAACTTTGACAATTCCCGACTGCGCATGAAAAGAGCCTGATGCTTGGACGCATCAGGCTCTTGAGCAGGTGATCGCAATTTTCGATGACTTCTCGTCGTCAGCCATCGGGTCGTAGGGTCCGCTGTGCGGACCGTCAATCGACCCCCAAACCTGGACAGTGCCTAAGAGCTGATAACGAGAAATCTGGATACTTCTGGCAACAACGCGAATTCACGGTCTGCACAGCGGACCCTGCAGGCGTTGTCTGAAGTTAGGGTTCGATTACTTCTCGTCGTCAGCCATCAGGTAGCCAGCCGTGACGAGTTCATACTTAACGAACTCTTCATCTTTGAAATAAAGCTTCAGTTCTTTGGCGGCTGCTTCTGGTCCATCGCTGCCGTGCATCAGGTTGACCTGGCGAGACTGACCGAAGTCGCCGCGGATCGTGCCGGGGGCAGCGTCACGGGCATTCGTCGAGCCCATCATCGTGCGGACGACCTTGATGGCTTCCAGTCCTTCGACAGCAACGGCGATCGTCGGGCCGCAGGTGATGAAGGCTTCCAGTTGCGGGTAGAATGGCTTAGAGACGTGTTCCGAATAGTGTTGTTTGGACATCTCGGGAGTGATCTGCAGCATCTTGAGGCCGACGACCTTGAGGCCTCGGTCTTCCAGACGGGTCAGCAGTTTGCCGCAGAGTTGTCGCATGACGGCGTCAGGTTTGAAGAGAATGAGAGTGCGTTCGAGACCCATGAGTTCCTCGGGGGTGTTTGGTTGGTTGTTGGGTGAAGATGTTTAGGTTGAAGAGTGGGGCTGTTGTCGTACTCAAACGTATCGTTTGGGTTGGATGCACAAGGGACAGGGAGTTGTTTTCCTGAGAGGACTACCGCGTCGTTCACTCTCGTCTATTCGACAAGAGTGAACTCCTTGCTCCCGCCCGCTCGCCTATGAGTTGGTTTTCATCAGGTCGACGAACTGGTCGAAGAGGTATCGGCTGTCGTGGGGACCAGCGGAGGATTCCGGGTGGTATTGGACGCCGAAGGCTTTGAGGCCAGCGTGTTCGATACCGGCGACGGTGTTGTCGTTGAGGTTAATATGAGTGACCTGAGCCCCGGAGGGGAGGGTGCTCTCATCAACGGCAAACCCGTGGTTCTGGCTGGTGATTTCGACGCGCCCGGTCTTCTTATTCAAGACAGGCTGGTTGGCACCGCGGTGGCCGAATTTGAGTTTGTAGGTCTTCGCGCCCAGTGCCAGTCCCAGGAGTTGTTGACCCAGGCAGATGCCAAAGACCGGCTTTTTGCCGAGGAGGTCTTTGATCGTGTCGATCGCGTAGACGAGTGGCTCGGGATCGCCGGGGCCGTTGGAGAGGAAGACGCCGTCGGGGTTCAGCTTAAGGATATCCTCTGCAGTCGCTGTCCCGGGGACGATCGTGACTTTGCAGCCTGCTTCGGCGAGGTGGCGAGGGATGTTGTACTTCATGCCGTAGTCGACAGCGACGACATGGAACTGCTTGCCGCCTGCATTCTTGCCGCCGACGGGGATGGTTGTCAGTGACGCCAGCTCGTTTAGTTTTTCAGTCCACGAACGAGTTTCGCCAGGAACGACTTCCTTGACGTAATCGTGGCCGACGAGTTTCGGGGCGGCTTTGGCGCGGGCGATCAGTTCTTCATCGCTGATTGACTCGGTCGTGAGAACGCCGGTCAGGGCGCCTTTGGTGCGCAGTTTCTTGACGAGGGCACGGGTGTCGATCCCCTGCATGGCGATGACGCCATTTTCTTTCAGGTAATCAGACAACTTGCTGGTCGAGCGGTAGTTGCTGGGGAAATCGCAGAGTTCGCGGCAGATGAATCCGCGCAGAGCGAGCTTGTTGCTTTCGACATCCTCGGCATTGATGCCGTAGTTTCCGATTTGGGGATAGGTCATCGTCACGATCTGTCCACAATAGGACGGATCGGTCAGGATTTCCTGATAGCCGGTCATGCTTGTGTTGAAGACGACCTCTCCGCTGATTTCTCCGGTGGCACCGAACGACGTTCCGCGGAAAATAGTCCCATCTTCAAGCCCCAGCCGGGCGATGAAATCGCTCAACGCATTGCTCCTGTAAAGTGGCCCGTGTCGCCACTGTGTCCTGTCGTGGTCTGATTGACCACCGTGTGCCCGCAATTCCGATCAAACGCGAAAATCTTACCACTCCGGATGCCAAAGAAAAACTCACTGGCCAAAGAAAAAGCGACCAAACCGTCATGAGACTGGTTTGGTCGCTTTTCGTGAGTCGGTCGTGTGAGGCTCTGCTTATGCAAGAGCCCGTAACGGATTAGCCACGGGTGATCTTCAGGC
The DNA here is from genome assembly GCF_052161635.1 of Lacunimicrobium album. GTDB lineage: Bacteria > Planctomycetota > Planctomycetia > Planctomycetales > Planctomycetaceae > SXPC01. The sequence goes on along the minus strand of NZ_CP197413.1, from coordinate 3,418,849 downwards.
CGCTGAAGTTGACAGCACCGTTGGCATCTTTTGAAATGACGTTGAAGAGGTCTTCGAACAGGTACTGCAGACGGCTGGTCTTGATTGAGTAGAAGTTGTGCTTGCCGTCGCGACGAACTTCGATGACGCCAGAGACACGCAGCAGGGCCAGGTGGTGGCTGACGGCTGGTTGGCTTTGCTGGAGACGCTCGCAGAGGGCCGAAACGTGCAGTTCGCCTTCGCGGAATAAGTAAGCCAGGATGCGGAGACGGGTTTCGTCAGCCAGGAGCTTGAAGACCTGGACGAGGTCTTTTTCGAGATCAGTTGGCAGACCCGTCATAGGTTGTTGTGGAGCTGCGACTGGGGCAACAGAGTTGACGGCCAGGGTCGCTGGGTTTTCTACGATCGTAGACATTGGAACTTCCTGTTATGAAAAGAGGTTATCTGTGAAATGAGGGGCGAGGTTTGTTGTTCGATCTGTGTCGAACTGGTCTTACCTCGGTCCCTTCAATATATTTTCATTTGACAAAATGATCAAGATGTTATTTGCACAGATTTCGGAAAATATTTGGGGATATTTTCGTTCGTGTGACGTACTAACTCGAAGACTTCGTTTTGGTGTACCAACTGCTCCGACCAGTTGGCATTATTATCAGATCGGCTTATGAATACGTCAACGCCTGTTGTTTCTATTTCATCGACATTTCACAAAGATAAAGATTGTGTAAGTGCCATTGAATAAACATGTTAGGGGCTGCGACGTTTTGCCGCGTCGGAAAACCACACCTCTCGCGAATGCGAATCCCACACTAGATGTCGAAGATTGTAGATGCTTTTATGAACGAAAAACTGTCTAGCTTCTGCGATTTATCTAACCGCTCAGCTTTGGTGACTGGTGCGGCAAGTGGTATCGGGCGAGCGATTGCTCTTGAGTTAGCCGCAGCGGGTGCTGATCTGTTGATCCATACCCGAGCGTCTGCTGACTTGCTATCGCAAACAGCAGACCAAATCGCATCAATGGGGCGACATGTTACGACGGTTTTGGGGGACTTACGCGACGAAAGCGTCCGCGACGGCATCTACGCATCAGCACGTAAACACTTTCCCCGCCTTGACATCTGCGTCAACAATGCGGGAGTCGACTTGCTGACGGGCGACTTAAAAACTTCTTCGTATGAACAGAAACTGCAGCTTCTTCTTGAAATCGACGTCACGGCGACTGCCTTGATCTCACGCACCTTTGCAGCAAAATTCCGCGACATGGGTCACGGGGTGATCCTCAATATTGGTTGGGATCAGGCTGATCGGGGCATGGAGGGAGATTCGGGGGAACTCTTTGCGACCGCCAAGAACGCCATTATGGGGCTGACACGTTCATTATCGTGCACGTATGCTCCCGAAGTGCGCATCAACTGCATTGCCCCCGGCTGGATTCAGACGGCTTGGGGGGAAACCGCCAGTGACGTCTGGCAGAAACGGGTCAGGGATGAAACGCCCTTAAAGCGATGGGGGCTTCCTCGTGATATTGCCCATATGGCCCGTTTTCTGGTTTCTGAAGAAGCCTCCTTTATTACGGGGCAGGTCATCAACGTGAATGGTGGCGTGGTTCGCTAAGATAATCGTGAGATGACGAACTTCCCCCGACCCTCTGAACTGGCGAATCAACGCGTCCTGTTTATTACTGGACACTTGGCCTCTTCGTCGGTGCATGACATCTCATCATCGCTGGCCGAAAAGTATGGCTTTGTCGCGGACGTGCTCGAACTCGGGATTTCGGTGGCGGCTTTGATTCATGTCGACTGGCTGCTGCGGAAGCTGCCGGGCGAACTGCCGGGAGTCGATATGATCGTCCTGCCGGGCTGGGTGCAGGGGGAAATCACTGCCGTCTCGGAGCGATACCAGATTCCGGTCTATCGAGGGCCGAAGAACATTCTCGACCTGCCGGAGTATTTTCAGCGCGGGTCGAAAGCGGTGCCGGCGCTGACCGCGTATGACATTGAGATTCTGGCGGAGATCAATCACGCACCCCGGATGTCGGTGGAACAGATCATTGTCATGGCGGAGAGCTATGCAGCGGACGGGGCGAATTTCATTGACCTGGGATGTATTCCTGGAGAAACGTGGGGTGACATCGGTAAGGTCGTGCGCGAACTGCGCAGCCGTGAGTTGCGGGTTTCGGTGGATAGCTTTGACCGAACGGAAGTCACCGCTGCCGTCGAGGCGGGGGCGGAGCTGGTCCTGAGTTGTAACGGGACGAACATCGACTGGGCAGTCGATCTCGACGTCGAGTGGGTCGTCATTCCCGATGACATTCGGAATATCGACACCCTGGAGCCAACATTAACGCGGCTGCGCGATGCGGGGCGACGATTTCGACTCGATCCGATTGTGGAGCCGATCGGGTTTGGATTTGCGAACTCGCTGGGGCGTTATCTGGAGACGCGCCGTCGTTATCCGGATGTCGAAATCATGATGGGGATCGGGAATCTGACAGAACTGACAGAAGCAGACACGGGTGGGATGAATCTGCTGCTCGCCGGGTTTTGTCAGGAGATCGGAATTCGAAGTGTCTTGACGACACAGGTGATCAACTGGGCGCGGTCAGCCGTGCGTGAGTTCGATCTGGCGAGGCGTCAGACGTGGCATGCCATCCAGAACAAAACGCTGCCGAAGCATTTGTCGTCGGACTTGGTCATGTTGCGGGATCCGAGGTTGGGGGATTTGAGTCCCGAGCGACTGGCGGAGATGGCGGGGGAATTAAAAGACCCGAATTACCGCGTCTACAAGACGAGCGACTCATTGCATCTGATGAACCGCGACGGGCATTGGCAGGGAGTCGACCCCTATGAACTGTTCGCCCAGGCGATGACAGCGAGCCCCAAGCCCGTTGATGCCAGCCATGCGTTTTATCTGGGATACGAACTGTGTAAGGCGATGACAGCGCTGACGCTGGGAAAAGCGTATACACAGGACGAGGCGCTCCAATGGGGGTTCCTGACCGTGCCGGAGAAGTCGGTGCATGAAAAGAAGGTGGGAACGCAGAATTCGCGGAGAGCAGCATGGGAGTAGGGTGCTGGTGAGGCTTTGCGAACCGCACCAAATGTGGGTTCAAACGGTGATCGATTCTGGATGCACAATTGGTGCGGTTCAAAGACTCACCAGCACCCTACCTATTCTTTGAGAATCAGCGGAAGTCGCTTGTCGCGGGGGAGTCTGGCGTCGTACGCTTTGGGGCATGTTGCCATTGAAGATCGAGATGTTGGATGCGGGGCTGCGGCCGGTTGAAGCAGCGAAATCGCTGTCCGGGTTGCGTGGGTTGATTCTGTTGGAGTCGGTGACGTCGGGTGGGGCGCTGTCGCGGTATTCATATTTGATGGCGGAGCCGGTTGAGACGGTGACGCTGGAAGCGGTCGAGCAGGGGAGTGATCCGTTCGAGACGTTGCGCCGGTGGTCCCTTGAGTACGCGATGGAAAGTGATCCTGCGTTGCCGCCGTTTCAGGGAGGGATCGCGGGGCATCTGTCTTATGAAGTCGGGCGGGCGTTTGAGAAGTTGTCAACGGCGGAGTTCGAGGGGCTGCCGATCCCGGCGATGCAGGTGGGGGTTTATCCCTGGGTGGTTGCCTGGGATCATGTGGAGGGGACGTGTCGGCTGGTGGTGAGGGAGGGTTTGTGTGGGGAAGTGGAGGGGATCATAAATCGTCTGAGGTCTGGTCGTACTCGGAGTGGTGAGCTTGGATTGGGAATCGAAGGGACAGGGGGTTTACACCCCCCGCTCGCCTTGAAGAGGGTGAGTGTTCGGGAGGGATTGTCGGTTCTTGGGAACTTCGATCAACAAGAGTATGAAGAGGCGGTTCGGAGAGTTATTGAGTACATTCGGGCGGGTGATATTTTTCAGGCGAATCTTTCTCAGCAGTTCTGGTTGAAAGCGGAGCGGCCGCCGCTGGAGCTTTATGAGACGCTGCGTCGGACGAACCCGGCTCCGTTTGCAGCGCTGCTGCAGGGGGATGGCTGGGGGATTGTCTCGTCGTCGCCGGAGCGGTTTCTTCAGGTGACGGGTGGGCAAGTAACGACCCGGCCGATCAAGGGGACACGTCGTCGATTGCATCGACCGGAAGCGGATCTGTATCAGCGCGAGGATCTGGCGACGTCGGCCAAAGACCGGGCGGAGAACATCATGATCGTCGATCTGATGAGGAATGATCTGTCGCGGGTCTGTCAGCCGGGGTCGGTGCGGGTGCCGAAGTTGTGCATCGTGGAAGAGTATGAAACGGTGCAGCATCTGGTTTCGGAGGTGACGGGAACGCTCGAGCCGGGGCGGGATGTCTGGGATCTGCTGGCGGCGACCTTTCCGGGGGGATCGATCACCGGGGCGCCGAAGATCCGGGCCATGGAGATCATTACGGAACTGGAGCGTCTGCCGCGCGGGCCATATTGCGGGTCGCTGTTCTGGCGGTCTTGGAACGGGGATTTTGACTCGAGTATTTTGATCCGCACGATCTCGCAGGCAGGTGGGTGGTTGACGCTGCCAGTGGGAGGCGGCGTGACGTGTCGATCGAACCCTGCGGATGAGTATCGAGAAACGCTGGATAAGGCGGCGGGGATGCTGCGGGCGTTTGGGTGAGGGAGGGGTTTAGACACAGAGTTCACAGAGGGCACGGAGAAAGAAGAGGAACCACAGATAAACACGGATGGACACAGATAGGAAGAGAGTAGATTTTTAGAGGAGATTGGTTTTTGTCTCTGAGTCCTCTGTGACCTCTGTGGCATAGAATCCGGGAATAGATGGTCGCGATGAGTGATGTGTTGTTGATTGATAATTATGACAGCTTTGTGTTCAACCTCGCGCGGTATGTGCGCGAGTTGGGACGTGGCGTTGTTGTCGCGCGAAATGATGCGATATCAGTGGGGGAGATTGTTGCGTCGAGGTTCTCGTCGATCATCATTTCGCCCGGGCCCTGTACGCCGAATGAAGCGGGAGTGTCGCTGGAGGTGATTCGACAGCTGTCTGGAGTGGCGCCGATGCTGGGGATTTGCCTGGGACATCAGGCGATCGGGCAGGCGTTTGGGGGGAACGTGGTTCGGGATGAGCAGCCGATGCATGGGATGGCGTCGGTCGTCGAGCATGATGGAACGAAGCTTTTTGAGGGGATCGAGAAGACGTTTGAAGCAGGGCGTTATCACTCGCTGGTAGTCGAGGAGTCGACGTTACCGGAGTGTCTGAAAGTGACAGCGAGAACGCAGGACGAGCGCAGGGTGATCATGGGGCTGCAGCATGTCGAGCATCCGACGTTTGGGGTGCAGTTCCACCCGGAGTCGATCTTGACGGGATGCGGACATGCGCTGCTGGGGAATTTTTTGAGGATCGCCGAGGAGTTTCACCACACGAGAAAGTCAGGGTAGCCCGGGTTAAGTCGCCCCAGCATTCTTCTATCGATATCCGGCGACGATGAGGCCGGTGAGGAGAAACATGGTGGCAAGCCAGGCGTACGCGATCCAGCGCATCGCCTTTTTGGCCATGGGAAAGCCACGGTTGAGCCGGGGGCTGAGCAGCAGAACAAGTTGCAGAATGAAGAGGAGCACGCCGATGGTGAGGAGAAGAGAGAGCAGGGCGAAGGGGCGGGTGAGGTCTTCGAGGGTGGGCATGGATCGCCTTTTGACTTGAACTTTTCCAGTGGTATGATTGTAAGCACTGAAAGGAACCCTGTCATGAGTATCGACCTGAGCCCACAAACCGTTGCAATGATCGAACAGAAAATGCAAACGGGGCAGTTTGAAAGCGTGGACGAACTATTGCAGGTGGCGCTTGAAAATGCGTTCGAAGATGCGGTTACGGAAGATGCCGAACTGCAGGAAAGCCTGGAATCCTTAAATCGTGGTTTGGCTGACGTAGGGGCAGGGCGAGTGGTCTCACGTGATGAGTTTGAACGCCTGATGGAAGAGCGATTGTCGGGGCTCTCGGAATGAGTTGGAAGATCCAGCTCACAAGTGAAGCAATACGGAATTCCGTATCCATGATTGACTGGATTGGCGCAAGGTCTGTCGCTGGTGCACGATCGTGGGATATCGCAAGGAAGGCTGCGCTGGATCTCATCGAACGGCAACCTTTCGCGTTTGCGATTGCACCGGAGAATAAGTACGCGAGCGTCGAACTGAGAAATTGTCTTTTTAGCACCCGTAAAGGGCGAGTTTATCGCATTGTCTATTATGTTGACGGGACGACCGTCTTTGTTACGCACATTCGTGGACCTGGACAGCGTTCTATTCCCAAAGACCACCTTCCCTAGCGAGTCACTTAAAGACTCGCCAGGACACAAACAGGTGAAAACCTAATTCTCCCGCTCCACAAACATTCTCGCCTTATCCGAAATATCCTTGCGGCACCAGGCCCCTTCCCAGCGGATCGGTTTGACGGCCTGATAGGCTTTCAGCTTGGCTTCCGAGAGGTCAGCCCCGAGGGCGGTGACGCCGAGGACTCGGCCGCCGTCGGTGACAGCTTTGCCGTCGACGAGTTTGGTCCCTGCGTGGAAGACTTTGGCGTCTTCAATCTGAGCGGCTTCTTCCAGACCGCGGATTTCTTTGCCGTTTTCATAAGGGCCGGGATAGCCTTCCGCAGCCATGACGACGCAAACAGCAGGGCGTGGATCCCACTCCAAGCCGGGGTGCTGATGGAGTTCACCCTTGGCGGCGGCGTAAAGGAGTTCGGCGAGATCGCTTTTCAGACGCATCAGAATCGGCTGCGTCTCGGGATCGCCTAAGCGGACATTGTATTCGAGGACTTTCGGGCCGTACTTGGTGAGCATGATCCCTGCGTAAAGAATGCCGGTGAAAGGGCGATCTTCTTTGCGCATCGTGTGGACGGTCGGGATGAGGATCTCCTGGATGATCTCTTCCATGATTTCGTCGGTGATCAGCGGAGTCGGGCTGTAAGCCCCCATGCCGCCAGTGTTCGGGCCTTGATCGCGGTCGTAAGCGGCTTTGTGATCTTGAGACGATTCCAGCGGAACAATCGTCTTGCCGTCGACGAGGGCGAGAATACTGGCTTCCTGGCCTTCGAGTTTCTCTTCGATGACGATCCGCTCGCCAGCTGCTCCGAACTCTTTATTGAACATCATGCGTCGGACGACGTCTTTGGCTTCGTCAATCGAATCGCAGACCGAGACCCCTTTGCCAGCCGCGAGTCCATCGGCTTTGACGACGACCGACTTGGTGGCTTTGCGCGGAGAACGGTGCTCGCCGGTTTTGTAGAGTTGAGCCTGCTTGCGGATCTGGGCTTCGTAGCCATCGAGGTAATTCAGCGCGTCCTGGGCTGAATTGAAGGCCGCGAATTCCGCCGTCGGTACTTTGGCTTTGCGCATCAGGTTCTTGGAGAAAATTTTGCTGCCTTCGAGTTCAGCGGCGGCTTTGCTGGGGCCGAAGACGGTCAGCCCCGCGGCTTTGAAGGCATCGACGATGCCGGCGACCAGAGGGGCTTCCGGGCCAGGGATCGTCAGGTCAATTTTCTCTTCTTGCGCGAACTTAATCAGAGCAGGGATGTCGGTGGCTTTGATCGGAACGTTGATCGCATCGACTGCGGTCCCGGCGTTGCCTGGGGCGCAGTAAACTTCTGTCACCTTGGGTGATTGAGCGAGCTTCCAGACGAGTGCGTGTTCGCGTCCGCCTTGACCAATGACCAGAATCTTCATGCCGAGCCGATGTCCGTGTTGAGAATGGAGTGAGAATGTTCGTTGATGTCTGACGCGGAAGGAGTATAGGAAAGCGTTTGAGTGCCTATGCCCCACCCTCATCCGCCCTTCGGGCACCTTCTCCCCTCAAGGGGGAAGGGACGCAATACTGCTCCCCTCAAGGGGGGAAGGGACATCAAACCGCTCCCCTCAAGGAAGAATGGGGCAAAACTTCGCTTCGCCCATTGTCGTGCGGGGAATCAGGCATAATAGCATGGGAAAGTCGATTGGCATACTATTGTCGGCCTGTCGGCGGAAATTTCGCATGCTCGATTTGCTGATACGTTTGAAGTGAGCAAACGCATCGGATAGAGTGGGCGATTCGGTGGATTTCGTGATTTTCGTTCGGATTTGTTATCCATTTGGTGCGGTTCGCAGAGCCTCACCAGCACCCTACTGAGGAATGAGTACGTCGTGTTCAAGACTGTCGCTGTCATCGGAGCAACGGGAGCTGTTGGTTCCATCATTCGTGAACTGCTCGAAAAGCGGAACTTCAAAGCCGAGAAGTTCCGATTCCTGGCGTCGAAACGCAACGCGGGCACGAAACTGACGTTCCAGGGGAAAGAATACACAGTCGAAGAACTGACGCTGGATTGCTTCCAGGGGGTCGACCTCGTGATCGCCTCGACGCCGGATGACGTCGCGCGAGATTACCTGCCAGCCGCCGCCGAAGCGGGCGCCATCGTCATTGATGAGTCCGGTTACTGGCGGATGGACCCCAAGGTCGCGCTCGTCATTCCCGAGATCAATCCCCAGGACGCCCTCAACGCCAAGTGGCTGATCGCCAGCCCGAACTGCTCGACGACCCAGATGGCGGTCGCGCTCAAGCCGCTGCATGATCTTTCGCCCGTCAAGCGGGTCATCGTCAGCACCTACCAGGCGACCAGCGGAGCCGGGTTGCAGGGAACGACCGATCTTGTCGACGGAACGAAGTCGTTTCTGGCCGGTGAGAAGTATGACTACAAAGTCTTCAAGCACCCGGTCGCGTTCAACCTGATCCCACAAATCGGCGGCCCGAAAGAAGCAGGTTACACCAGCGAAGAAATGAAGATGGTCTACGAGACCCGTAAGATCCTCGGCGACGATAGCATCCTCGTCAACGCCACCTGTGTCCGCGTCCCGGTTGCCAACTGCCACAGCGAGACGATCACCGTCGAGACAGCCGAACCGATCAGTCCCGAGCAGGCCGTCGAGGCCTGGAAGAAGTTCCCCGGCATCACCGTGATCGACGATCTGGCAGCCGGCCAGTACCCACTTCCGAGCACCAGCGATGGCAGCGATGAAGTCTTCATCGGCCGGGTTCGCAAAGACCTGACCAGCCCGAATGGGCTGTCGTTCTGGTGCGTGAGTGATAATCTGCGCAAAGGGGCTGCGACGAATGCGGTGCAGATCGCGGAGCTGCTGTCGAAGCATCGGGGGGCTGTGTAGCGATTCCTCCGAAACGCACTCAAATCATATTGCTGAGGGCCAACTATGAGTCGTGGAATCTACCCAATATTCTCTGGTAAGTTTCGCGGCACTAAATTTAGGGTCGCAGGTGAGATGCTTATGGAGAATATGGATTTACTCGACGATATTGCCGTGAGCTTGAATGTTACGTCCCTCCGTGAGTTTGGATGGAATCGCGAAGTTCCTGAAGACTTCGACCAAGATTCATATGAACACGAGTAGGAATTCGAGACTATGGCAACTTGGCATGACCCCGCAGAAGGACGCGCAATCTGCATCGTTCTTGCAGATGAAATCAATGAGCGTGACGACGCGTATCACGAACTGATTGAACGAGCCTCGGTTGTAGTGGAACTTCGAGAGCTTGAACGCGTACTTAAGCTCGCAGTGCGGCAGAATCTCCGTTTTCGGTTGAGAGCCAGTTAAACCGGTTATGGTTTTGGTTGTTTGCAAAGTTCAAGATGCCTTTGCCACTCAGTTGAATCGGTCAGCATGACTCGTTGGAGTATACTAAGGGAGCGCCACTCTTTTGAGGAGACTTCAATGTCAACTAGTGTCGATCCAACCATCGAGCGGCAGCGGCAGATCCCGGAGGATCGGCGTCTGCTTTTTTCAGTAAGTGATTATTGGAAGATGGCAGACGCAGGAATCATTCCTGAGAAACCAAGAACGGAACTGATCGACGGACAGATCTTGTTGTCGTACAAGACTGACTATAAGCACGGTTGGTGTACGTCAGAGCTTGCCGGGATGCTCATGAGGCATCTCCCACGTGAGCATTGGACTGTGTATATTCGGAGCACTGTCGAGATGGGGTTAGACAACGCGCCTGATCCAGATCTTTGCGTGTTGGCAAGACCGCTTCGGCAGTACGATCATCGAGAACCCAGTCCGGAAGAATACGTCTACGTCATCGAAGTGTCGGAGAACAGTTTGGAGTTCGATCGCACATCCAAGCTTTCACTCTACGCTGAGTTTGGTATATCTAACTACTGGATCGTCAATCTTGTCGATCGCGTGATTGAAGCCTACAGCGAGCCATACACGGATGCGAACAGCGGACAATCGATCTACAAGAACTGCCATATCTATGCGGAGCAGGATTCAGTGACGATGCCATTCGATGGTCTGTCTCCGCTGGTTTTCAAGGTGGCAGAGATCCTGCCGGGGAAACCACCTGCAGCGACTTGAATTTGAAACAACATATTACTTCATCACGCAATGCCCCCGGCGACTCGTCGGGGGCTAAGTATTTTCAGAAAAGAACTGATGGAAGCCTTCAACTACAAAAACGGTCAGCTGTATTGCGAAGATGTTCCGGTCGCCGAGATTGCAGCCAAGTATGGGACGCCGGTCTGGATTTACTCGGAGAACAAGTTTCTCAGCGAGTTCAAAGCGATTCAGGATGCCTTCAAGGAAACTGATCCAGTCATCTGTTATTCCGTCAAAGCCAACAGCAATCTGGGCGTGCTCAAGAGCATGAATACGGCGGGTTCGAGCTTTGATGTTGTCTCGGGGGGCGAACTGTATCGCGTGGAGAAAGCCGGTGCCGATACGACGCGCGTCGTCTTCGCTGGCGTTGGCAAAACGGATGACGAAATCCGCTATGCCCTCAAGTGCAAGATCCTGATGTTCAACGTCGAAAGTGAAGCCGAGCTCGATGCCATCTCGCGGATCGCTGCGGAGATGGGTGTCGTCGGGCCGGTTGCGCTGCGACTCAATCCCGATATCGATGGCAAGACCCACTCTAAGACAACGACCGGCAAAAAGGGGAACAAGTTCGGGATGGACATCGAGCGCCACAACGAACTGGCTGCCAAAGTCCTCAAGGATCCACACCTGAAGCTGATCGGCATTCACCTGCACATCGGCTCGCCCATCATGACGGTCGATCCGTATGCCCAGGCGGTTGCCAAAGCAGCGGAAGTCATCAACCACCTGCGATCACAAGGTCACGAGATCAACTGGGTGAACCTGGGTGGTGGATTCGGCTTGTCCTACCGCGGCAGCGAAGCTCCCCCCGCCAGCGAGTATGCGAAAGTCATCGTGCCGACGATCAAAGCCCTCGGCTGTCGTCTCGCGCTCGAGCCAGGTCGCTCGATCATCGGCAACGCCTGCGTGCTGATCAGCGAAGTGATCTACACCAAGCGTGAAGGTGGCAAACTGTTCTACATCCAGGACGGCGGCATGAACGACCTCGTCCGCCCCGCCATGTACGACTCGTTCCACAAAGTCTGGCCGGTCAAGTTCGACGGCGACCTGCCGAAGGATTTTGAAGCCGAGATCCCAGGCCTGCAGCCAGCCGACGTCGTTGGCCCGATCTGCGAATCGTCCGACTACTTCGCGAAGGGACGCTATCTCCCCGACATGCAGCGTGGCGATCTGATGTGCATCTTCTCGGCTGGGGCGTATGGTTCAACAATGAGCAGCACCTACAACAGCCGACCTCGCGTCGCAGAGATTCTCGTCAACGGCAGCGAAGTGAAGGTCATCCGCAAGCGTGAGACCTATGAAGAGATGATCGCGTTGGAAACTGCGTGACTTCAATTCGACGTAGCGGTACAATTCTCACATGAGTACGAGTATCGCAATTGATCGATTGATGGAACCAGTAGGCGCCTGCCTGACCCCCGAGGTCGCGCAGCGCCTCCTCCGTATGCGAGCAGATCATGATCTTCAGGAGCGAGTGGACTATCTCGCTGAGCGTTCCAATCGAGGTGAATTAACTTCGGAAGAGCGCCATGAGTACGAGCAATACGTCCGGTTTTCTCAGTTCATCACTTTGCTGCAATTCAAGGCGCGAGATGTCGTGTAGGGTCCGCTGTGCGGACCATCAATTCGCGATGGTATCAAGGTAATCGTCAACGCACTTCTAAGTCATCTCAATGATGCCAGATAAGTTGAACATCGTTCAACGGTCCGCACAGCGGACCCTACGTCGTTCCAAACCAAGACTCAATTCACCCCAAACCGCAGCGAATACGTCGCGATCTTCTGGCTTTGCAGGTCTTCGACGGTGAGCTTCAAGATGTGTGGGCCGAGAGTCAGGTTTTCGGGAAGGTGCAGCAAATAGCTGTGATAATAGTCGTGACGCAGGCTGCTGGAGAGGTCTTCGGTGGCGGGGAAGTCTTGAGTGTAAACGAGTCCGCCGCTGGGGCCGGCTTTGTAGATCTCGATCCGTGATTTGACCGTCGTGCGGAAGAGCCCTTCAGGATTCGGTTCGCTCTTGAAGTTACGAAGTTCGCCGTAGACGAGCACTGGCTGACCGGCTTTGAATTCGTCGCGATTGAAACGCTGGAAGTTGCCAAAGCCATCAATCTTGTGCGAGAAGCTGACGTTGTGGAGTTCGAGTCTGGCTTGTTGTTGAAGTCGATCGATGGCGGTTGTCAGTTGGGCAATCGTCTGGGACGCACGATCAGAGGCGTCGGGCAGTCCCTTCTCGTCGAAATAATTCGACATCGCCCAGAACATCTGTTGCCAGAATTCCTGGTCAGCAGTGTCGATCCCCTCGATCGCAGAAAGTGCACGGACCTGTTGGTCGCCCATCAGATAGAGCATCCGCAGATAGACGTGTTTGGCGATGTAATTGCGACGTTGTTCGGGAGTCGTCCCAGCGGGAAGTCCGGCGGCTTCTGCTTCCGCCAGTGAGATCAACTGCGTGAGTTGCATGTTCCACATCGAGACATCGCCATGGGGCGGCATCACGACCGGGGCAGGCTGCATGATCGGCTGACTGAGCATGTCGCGCTGATAGCCCGAATTGATCATCGGCATCTGTGGAGCATTGTCGAGAGACGCATTCGCTGGCTGTGGCATCACGCCATCAACAAGTTGCATCTCCTGCTGCGGATAGTTCTGTCGCGGGTCACTTTGACGCGGATCGTTCTGTCGAGGATCATTCGGAAGGCTTGGCGAGACCTCCTGTCCCTGGATCTGCAGATAGCGACGTTCCAGAGGAGAAGGGGCGCTGAATTCTCTGCCGAAGGAGGCTGGTCGGAAATCCGCATCGGGACTTTGCTCATCGATTGTTTCGAGCGCGCCGAAACCAACCGGTGCCCTCATCGAGTTCTGCATCGGCATCGAATTTTGATTGGCTGCCAGACTATCCGCTTCCATCGGGCGTGACGCCCACGGCGAAACGTTGTTGATCGAATGCCCGGATGCCAGCGATGAACCAGGGCTCGTCATCCCGTGACTGGCAGGCTGACTGGCCAGCGCGGCCTTTTGCAGCGCGAGTCTTCGCGCACGCAGAATCTGCGGGACCATGTCTGGCGGAACACTTTTGACGTGCTCCATCCACTCTTGTCGTTCTTCAGGGGAGGCATCCCGGAATTCAGTTTCGAACAGGACCAGCGCCTCGGTCGATAAGCCTGATGTCTGTTCAGGAGCTTTGCTCGTTGACTTATTCGCACCGGCGACCGCTGTGTTTGGCTCCGGCAGAAACGGGTCTTCCAGTGTTTCCCGCTTCGCGACTTTGGCCGTCGAGGTGCCAGGCCATTTGAAGAGCTGGCTGGGACTGATGCGAGTATCAAGTCTCGACGAACCTAACCCGCTGCATCCGGCCAGGCAGATCGCCAGAACCGTGCTAGAGGCCATCATCCTGATGACACGCGGGTGTTGCATGATTGTTAGTTCGTCAAACTGAAATCGTGGTGAGCAGACATCGGTCCATGATGCTGCCGTGGTCGGGGATCGGGCTGCGAAACTACTTCAATCGACTCCGGCCAACAAGGCCAAGCGCCCAGACATGGCGACCGCTCCCCTGCGTTCAATCGGACCATTCCGACCATCTGGTACAACGCTTGTGTCTGTTATGAGCGACCTCAGGGTTAGGTTTTGAGTGGTAATTCTCGGGGTTTCACGCGCCTCGTCACGAAAGACTCGTCGATAGCATAGCTTCGTTGAGACTGTCGAATGGGCTCGTCGATCGGTGTAATTCTTACACGATTCGTCGATTCCCATGACGGGCTCCCTGCCTCTGGTCCCTCCTGGATCCTCATGAAAGTGACTCCCATGCGACGCGTTATCATCGCTACTCTGGCCGCTACGGCTCTCCTTCTGTCGGTCTCGACCGAAAGCAACAGCGTTCAAGCCCGTGAGCCTCGCGTTGTTCGTAACAACGACGGCTTCTTTGCACGCTGGGCCGAACTCGAGCGTCGTAAGAACGCCTGGCTCCGCGAACGATTCCTGAATCGCTAATCCGATTCGACGAACCGATCCACACAAAACACCCCGAGGCCCCTGATTCTCGGGGTGTTTTTGTGTCTGTAGCACAGTGCTTTGATACAAGCAGAGCGAGTTGAGGAAGTCTTCTCGTGACTTGTAGGGTGCTGGTGAGGCTTTGCGAACCGCACCAATTGTGGAATCGAACCTCGTTTTGGTGCGGTTCGAAGACTCACCAGCACCCTACATCTCGTGTCAGGTATCTATTTGAAGACTGAGCCTCAGGATATTCATTCCCACGACTTCTCCAGAGGCATCGCCTCATGTCGAACACACGCCTGCTTTCACTGGATCTCCTCCGAACGCTCGCTTGTGCGCTAGTGATCGCCAATCACATCTCCGCAGAAGCAAGCTGTCCAGAATGGCTGTCGACCTTAAAGATGGGCGGGTGGATCGGCGTCGACCTGTTCTTCGTGCTGAGCGGATTTCTCGTCTCGGGACTCTTGTTTCGCGAGTATCAGTCAACCGGCGATATCCGCGTCGGACGATTTCTGGCACGTCGTGGCCTCAAGATCTATCCGGCCTTCTATGTCTTCTTCTTTCTCTGCCTGATCCCGGGAATGCTGCAGGGGCAGTTTCCGACGTGGAGGCAGTTCTTCGGCGAGACGCTGTTCCTGCAGAATTATCTGGGCCGCTTGTGGAACCATACCTGGACCCTCGCGGTTGAAGAACACTTCTATCTGGCGATCAGCTTTCTGATCGCGTACCTCGTGCAGCGTCGAACGGCCCAGCCATTGCGTGTGCTTCCATCTCTCTTGATCAGTTTGTGTGTCGCGCTGCCGTTCTTTCGCGTCGCTTCGTTCGATGGAACGTGGCAGTCGTCAGCACTGCCATCGCATCTGCGAGCCGATTCCCTCTCGCTCGGGGTGTTGTTGTCATACAGCTGGCATTTCTATCCGACGCAAACGAAAGCATTCTTCAAACGATACCGCTGGCTGGTTCTGTCCGGTTCATTGTGCCTGTTCGCACCTGCCTTCCTCTGGCCGAAGGAAACAACCCCCTGGCTGGTGACATGGGGGCTGTCTGGTTTCGCGATCGCCTCGGGGGGCATCCTCATGTCACTTCTCATAACCCCCTTGGCGGATCGGGGAGTTCTCAAACAGTTGGCCTACATCGGCACGTTTTCCTATTCAATTTACCTGTGGCATATGCCCGTCATCTGGTGGATCACGCCGATCTTCATGGCGATATTCGGGACCACCTCGGCTGTCGTGGAACTGTCGATCTCACTGGTCATCTCCGCGTTTGTCGGGAAGGTGATGGCGGAGATGATTGAGTTTCCCGTCCTTCGTCTGCGCAACATGGTGTTCCCCGATTCCACTGCTTCAGAGGCTCAAACGCGGCAGATCCCGCAGGTTCCTCTCGCCACGCGGCATGCCTGATCGTAGAATGAAGGCTCTCGAAGAATTGATTCCCGAGCGTGCGCAATGCTCTCAGTCACTTCAGACCTCGACATGACGAGGACGGTTTATGCTGATGTTCCGATTCACTGCTACCAGTTTCCTGACCCCCTGCCTGCTGACGATCACCGCGTTGGCCCAGCCGCCACAACCGCTGCCAGTCACGCCTCGGCCCGAATTGACGCAGGAATCCGCGGCTGTCTATCTCAAGCAGCTTCAAAGTGACGATTACTTCCAACGTCAAAAGGCGACCGAAGAACTCTATCAACTGGGGGTCGACTCGATTCCCAGCCTTGTCGAAGCCTGCTCGAACCCGGAAGCGGAGACAGCCTTTCGCGCCGTGTCTGTTCTCGAACATCTTTATGTCGAGAGTCTCATGCTCGGCGACGATGCACTGACAGACAAAATCGAAACCGCCTTCGAAACTCTCAGCCAATCCACGCAGCCTCTGATTGTGGATAAGATCCAATACATTTACGACCAGAACAGCCTGGTTGCAGAGCAGGCCCTGATTTTAAAGATCCGTCGACTCGGCGGAATTGTCGTCTTCACGGAATCGGTCACGAGACGTGTCCCCTTTGAGAACCGCATGATTCAGCGCATCGGCGTCGACGTCGTCATCGGTCATGATTGGAAGGGGGGCGAGCCAGGATTGAAAGCCCTCCACAGGCTCGGTTCGCTCCGTCGAATTTATCTGGTCGACGGTGCCCCGATCGCGCTCTCTGCCTTGGAAGAGATACAGTCCTATCAGCCGAATCTGGAGATCCACCGACGAAGTCCTGCCCGACTCGGTGTGCAGGGAATGAACGGACCAGATGAATGCCGACTGTCGATGATCAACGCGAATTCCGCCGCCGCGAAAGCCGGCATGCTTGAACAAGACGTCGTGATTGCTTTTGGAGATGATCCGATCAGGAACTTTGATGAGCTGATCAAGGCCATCCAGAAGCATCAGCCCGGAGAGACTATCCCGGTGAGGATTCTTCGTGACAGTCGTGAAGTGAAGCTGAACGTCGTTCTCGAAGGCTGGCATCCGGATTGATTCCAGATCATGGAATAATACCAGTCCCATCTAACCCCGCGAGTTTCCCACCCAATGTGCCATGCTTGCAGCTTTGGGCAAGCATGTTCTGGACGCTCCGACATCAAACAAAACAGCATGCTCACCCAAAGCTGTGAACATGGCACGACTTTTGTAGTACGCGCTGGCTCAATTTGGAACTGGGAACATTCGCGCAAACAACCAGACATAAAAAAATCCGCAGCCATTTTACAATGACTGCGGATTTGTGCTTTAACGGTCAATCAGTTTCAGTTGGCTTCCTGTTGCATCATTTGCATGATGGACATGCCGAACTTCATCCCATTCTGAATCTGTTCGATCGGAATGTTGAGTCGCCCTTCGATCGCGTTGTCTTCGATGGCAAGAGACATGCCGACGTACGAAGGCTGAATTTCAATCGATTCGATTTGCTCCGGTGAGATCGGCAGGGGAACCTGGCCTGACTCAGCAGCGATGACGGCACCTTTGGCAGCAATCGAGACGAAGTCGAGCAGTTCAACGAAGACCAGCTTCGATTGCAGAGCAGCACGGTCACGAGCCAGAGCAGAGCCTGATTTCAGATTCTCTTTGGCTGTGAATGCACGGTAGGTTTCTTCCATGCCAGCAGTGCCGCCACCCATGCTCTGGAGAATTCCTTCGTCCAGATACATCATGCGGGTCGTGATGCCTTCAGGGCCGTACATGATCTTGGTGATCTGCTCGGTCATCTGGCTCATCTGTGGATTTTCGAAGCTCTGTGTGACGGTCATGATATCAACAGATTTGCCGCTTACCTTTTCCTTGTTCTCTTCGTAGGTCATTTCCTGCTGAAGTTCACCGCCGTTAAACAGGCCTGCGAGCTTCTGAGCATCTTTGACAACACCCTTCATCTTGGTCGCAGGTGTCACGAGTTGAACGCCGTAGGTTCGCAGAACCCCTTCTTCCATGCTGCCCAGTCCGACCGCAGCAGAGAAGCCTTTGCTCGTCGTACCTGAAAGAGCAGACTTCATGTTGGCAATCGCAGTCTTGATCTCTTCATCGGTCGTTGCAGTTCCCATCAGATCGTAAATGTGAACAGCCGCCTTGGTGAAATCGACAGAACTGGCGAGATAAACAGGCTGGTTGGCAGGCAGGCTGACGAGCAGGGGATCGATATTGGCTGAGGTGATTCCGCTCAGGAATTTGGCAGAATCAGACGATGGCTTTTGAACCAGAACCTTGTTGATCTGGAGACCCTTTGGATTGGCATTGAGGGTCAAAACCATGCCGACGTTGTCTTTCAAAGCCTCGACACCTTTGTCGAACAGCTTAGGAAGATTTTCCTTGAGGAAGCCGAGGTCGACACTCGCCAGAGCAGGGTTGTCTTCCTTCTCCATGTTGGCGATCTCACCCTTGGCTTCTTCCACAGCCTGATCGAGCTGTTCGCTGTAAAGAGCGACCAGAGTCGGGGTGTTGACATAGATCGACAGATCGCCCGAATCAAAGTTCGACAGCAGCTTACCTGTCAGAGCGGCTTCGATTGATTTTCCACTGCCGCTGATCACGCTCTGAATGCGTTTGACAGCGTCTTCGTCTTCTGAGTAAATCCCCCAGTTATCCTTCTTCACGAAGGTGAATGATTCATCAATCGCATCTTCCATGTCATCGACATCAGTCGCTGGGATCGCGAAGACAACTTGTGGTTCCGAGTCTTCAACCATGAAGACCGCCATCCACCAGTTCTTCTCCATGTCGACACCCTGGAGCGTCGGATTCGAGATACCGACACCAATGCTCGTCGCCTGGCCTTCGACCATCCCACCAAAGCCCGGTTGAACCAGGTTGACAGCGTCAGCCAGATTCTTGATGACCTTCTTGGGAGAAGACAGCTTCACAACAATACTCGTGTCGCTGGGGAAAATTGACAACGGCGCATCAGCCGCTTTAACAACATGAGCCGCCAGCATGAGACAGCCGCTCATGACAATTACGCTAACGCGTCGGAAAAACATGGTCCATCCTTTCAGCAGGTGCATCCATCACAGGACTCTGCAACGTGTTTCAAACAAGAGGTACACATTCTCCTGCAACGTAGACAGAGCACCAAGGGATCATCGCAAATTGAGCCGGGGTCGTGCAATCCCCCGGGTGGTGAGATTTTTGACGTTCTCAATCGCAGACGTACCGAATCCAGCACGTCCCGAGAACGGTTCTCACTCAGATACGCCTCTCACAGCGGTGAGGATTCAGCGTTGTTACAAATTTTGCATGAATCTGACAACTTTTCCCTGGCGCAAACAGATCGCATCAGGACAGCGTTGATGATACCGTCCTGATGCGATCTTGAATTGACATGCTGATATTACTTGGACTCAGTAGAAACGGCTTCAATAAGGTAGGTTTTCCCGCCATATTCAAAGGAAACCTTCTCGCCCAGCGACAGGAATGAGCGGACCTCGTCATTCGTGTCAGCAAGCTGGAAATAGTCTTTCGAGAAGGGCGTGACTTTGATCGCGTTTTTCAGCTGTTCTTCGGTCAGCTTCGATTCCATCCAGATTCCTTGCTTCTGGAAGAAGGTCTGTCCGCCGATCTGCTTACAACCCACCAGTTCCACCTGTTTGTTCTCGGCAAGACTAAAGTAAGTCACATTGCCACCGGGGGCGGCGCCTTGACCTGCTGCTGCCTTATACATTCGTTGCTTTTCAGCCCGCTGTTGAACGCCCGAGGCACCTTCTGCCTCCTGGAGAGAGTCGAGTTGGATGGTCGCCAGCTTGCGATTCTCCACCACCTCGCTCAACTTCACATCATCCTGCGCCAGAAACGAGGTGTAAGGGGTGATGATTCCAAATTCGGTCGCCAGTTTGACCAGTTCGTCGATCAGTTCCTGGTTCTTGCCATTCAGATCAATCTGGTCGATCAGCGAGGCGACACGTCGAGTCGCCCAAAGCTGGCCAATAAAGCGGTTTTCGCTCGCAGACTCTTCATGACTGACAAAGCGGATCGGAAAGGTAAACGTCTTCTCCTGACCTGCCAGCTGACCTGTGATGACGACTTCCGCTTTCATTTCCTTCTTGTAACGCCCCGCCAGAACCACCTGCTGGCCCGAGAAGATATCAAACGGCGTCTGAGGATAGACTCGTGTGACAACCGGATCAGAGTTCGGATCATCCAGCCCACGGAACGCCAGTTTGACTCCCGTCACAACGGGGCTCGCGATTCCCGCATAAAACCTGCTGACGGCCCCTTCGAGATCGCCGTCCGGCAGAACATATTCAGACAGTCCGTTGTTGTCATTACTGAGTCGATCCAGCAGTCGACTATTCACATCATAGCCAACCCCAAACGAGAAGATCCGAGCCCGGTGTTCGTTGGCGATCTGCACGTTCCTGGCAATCTTCATTTCGTTCTGCTCCCCAGCCGTCGGCAGTCCATCGGTCAGGAAAACGACATAAGACGGCATCTCATGATTCTGAAACATCTTGACGGCCTCGGTCAGCGCATCATTGATGTTCGTGCTCCCCCCATCAGTAATGCGTTCGACAAACGCCTGAGCCAGACCAAGATTCTCCGAGTTGAATTTCTGCAGCTCCGGCTTGAACTGCTCGATCTGAGTGTCATAGGCAATGATGTTGAACAAGTCGTCTTTATTGAGATGGCTCAGGCAGAAGCTCAAGGCTGATTTTGCCTGCTCGATCTTTTTCCCGTTCATGCTTCCCGAGCGATCAATCACAAAGACGATCGATTTTCTCGCGATCTGCTCGGGTTGAACGTCAAATTTCGGTCGAGCCAAAAGCAGGAAATACCCGTCGACATCAGCTTTGTTTTTGTACGAAATCCCCTGCGTTAAAAGCAGCTTGTCACCGACGTCATACAGTATCCGGAAATCGGTGGAAGGAATGGTGTTCTCTGCTTTGTAGCTCACTGTCGAATGATGTGCATTGACCTGCTTTTCTTCCACCTGATAGCCATTGACGTAGATATTGCCGATCGGCTGCGTCGTTTGAATGTCGACATTGATCGCGAATTCCTTGAGCGGGTGAGAAGAGAACTTCGCCCCTTTGAGCGGCAGCATCAGTTCGAACGCCTGCTCATCGCGAATTGGTGTCAGCTGCTTGATCAGCAGGTCGTATTTCAGCGTGACAGTCCGTTTGGCGCCGGCGGGAATGGGAAAGACACTCGTTTTATAAAGCCCATGCCCCACCCATTCGATCAACGCCGGATCGCGATTCCGCCGGACATAGTCGTCGTAGATTTTGCGGGCCTTGTCCTTATCCATAAGCTCGCCACTGTATTCTTTCCCGTCGACCAGAAACGTCAGATCAGAGGGCGAGGCAGCCAGGGGAAAGACAAAGCTTGTCTCAATCTGCGAGGAACCGGTATTGTGGAATATCTGCGAAATCTGGCAGTGAGCAATCTGGTCTTTGATCTTCACATCCAGCTTGAGAGACTCGATCGCATAGGTGAGGGCAGGTTCAGGCAGAGGGCGTGGTTCCGGACGAGGAATGGGCCACGGAAGACGATGCTGATCCTCAGTCAGCAGGATCCCCTGTGCCACGCCCTGTCGAGGCAAAATCGAAAGGCAGACAAGAGCCACACAGACAAACGTATGGACGATTCGGAATGGGATAGCAGACATGAGCCACCTCTTCGCAATCATGAAATAGGCCGGCATTGGATAGGGCGCGAATGATCGACCGCACTAGCATTTCGATCGATCAGCGATCATTCCATTGAGACGTTCTCTGATCTGTCAGCGTTCCATCAAAAATGGCGAATTCTACCAGAACTTTTTGCTCGGAAATGTGCTTAATGAGCTGCAAATGTCTGAGATCAAGTTTGCGAAATTCAGATGAAATCTACAGAATACGTGTGCACTAACCATCATCACGAGTCGGGCCAGACCGTATGTCAGCTGGAAAAGTTCCCCCCAAAGTTCCTCCACGCCCCAGTAGCGTGACGAAATCCTCCTCCGCGAAGTCAGCACCTGCCAAGCGGCGCGAGTTGAATGAAGACGCTGCGCCAACCCCCAAGAAAACATCCGAGCCCGATAATCTGGGCGCTCTGGATTATCTTGTGGAATACAAGGAAGTCGTGCTCGCGCTGGTTGTCGGGCTCATCGGCTATGGCACGTACGCTTACTTCCAACCCTATTTCGCCGCCCAGGAAGCCGCCAAGCAAAAGCCCGTCATCAGTGCCCAACTGAAAAACGAAGTGGCTCCTCCCCCAGCCGGAGTACTGCGAGAAGCAGTCGCCAGCAATTCCAACACAGTCGCCCCCTCGGCCAGACAAGTCACGCCCGGGATAACCCCTGTGGCGCAACCGTCGGCTGGGCTCACTGAACCCGTCGCCTCGACCACTCCTGCCAAAACCTATGCTCCGCGCAAGATCGAGTACTTGCAGCCAACGTCCACGCCCGTCACTTCCACGACGACTTCGTCTCCCAAAGTCTACATCCCTGTCACCGCAGGAACATCCTCGTCCGGCAAGCCAACAATCTCCGGCACGATTCCCTCAAACTCCACGAAACCTGCCCCAGAAAATCGCCAGCGTCCTGGCTTTTAGGACCAGTGTAACTTTCAAGACGAGCCTTCAAGCTGCCGCGTGGGCAAGAGAAATCAAACCACGGATGAACACAAAAAACACGGGTAGAAAACAATCAAGTCAAAATGTTCGCAGGAGTGAGAGCAACAGCCTCTGCTCTTCTTCACTTCTTCTGATCTGTGTTCATCCGTGTTTATCTGCGGTTCACTTCTTCTTTCAAACTCTGTGCTCTCTGTGACCTCTGTGTCAAAGCCCTTCTTCCCAACTCCTACTCTTCCACTAGCGTCGGCTGTCCCTTCAAGACCCGGATCTGGACCTTAATCACTTTCCTCGCATCCGCTTCCAGTACAGTCACTTCGAGGTTATTCCAGGTCACAGATTCGTTCTCCTTGGGGATGCGTCCCAGACGGGCGAAGACGAAGCCGCCGATGGTGTCGTAATCTTCGTCCTCAGACAGGCCGTAGTCGAACTTCTCGTTCAACTCATCAATATGGACGCGACCATCGACAACCGCGATCCCTTCTTCGAGTTCCTCAATGCGCTGTTCCTCTTCTTCGTCATATTCATCGGTGATCTCGCCGACGATTTCTTCGAGGATATCTTCCATCGTGACCAGTCCCGAAATCCCGCCATACTCATCCAGGACGATCGCAATGTGGACCCGTTCGCGCTTGAGGATTTCGAGCAGGGTATTGATCCCGGTCGTCTCGGGAACATAAAACGGCTTGCGCAGGATTCGCAGCACATCCCACCCATCCTGCGACGGATGAGCCGTTTCCTTGAGCAGGTCCTTGGCGTAAAGGACCCCCTTCACGTCATCGGTTGACTCTCCGATGACCGGCATTCGCGAATGCCCCGACTTGATCAGTTCATCACGCGCCTCTTCGATGGTCACATCCGCAGACAGACATTTCATGTCCGTCCGAGGCGTCATGATCGAGCCGACGGTCGAATCCGCCAGTTCAATCACGCGCGAGATCATCCGACCCGCCCCTTCTTCGAGAATCCCCTCCCGTTGACCTTCATCGATATAGCTCATGATCTCGTCGGTGACGATCCCGGCATCATGGGCTTCGGGCTCGTCACGTCCACTGACGCGGTGGAGAATGTGATCGAGTCGCTCGGCCAGCAGGGTGACTGGTTTGAAGAGTGTCGTGACAACGGAGATCGTCGGCCAAAGTTTGTAAAGCAGTATCTCCGGCACAACGCGGGCAATCGCCCAGGTCATAATCGTCGACAGGACCACCAGCAATGTGAACGTCGCGACCAGAACGCACAGCTCACTGAAGCGTTGCCAACTCGAGGCAGCGGAGTCCTCGACCATCGGAATCGAGATATAGCTGAGCAGGTAGATCAGCAGGACATTCGAAATCGCAAACAGCACATCCCAGGCGATCTGTGCCTTGAACTCGCGCTTGAGAATATGACGAAATCGCTCGTCATTATTCTTCTTCTCACACAGTCCTTCCAGGCGACTGACGGAGTAGCTGCGAATAGAAAAAGAGACCAGCCCGCTCAGAATCAACAGGCCAAAAGAAACGATACTCAAAAAGTGTGGCAGCATGTTTTGTTCGTCGATTGTCGACGAGATTATTCCATGGAGGAAGGGTTGCGAGACCATGATCTTAGCACACCCGCAGACCTGTCAGCAGTCGTTTTACAGAAATTCATAACTTCTGAAAGAACTGAACCGCAGATAAACACAGATAGAAGACGTCAAGATATTAAACGCGCCGCATTCCCCTTATCTGTGTGAATCTGCGTTTATCTGCGGTTCAATCTCCGGAATCTCAATGGGACGCTCCGTCGTTTCCCGATCGCGGCAGCCCCCAGGATTGCAGGTAATGGGACTCCCGCTGACGCATCTGGGCAATGTCGGCGTCAGTGTGATCGTCGTAGCCACACAGGTGCAAAGTGCCGTGGAGCAGATAGTACATCAGCTCGTTCTCCGCCGACCAGCCGAAGTCCGCCGCCTGGTCGATCGCCATCTCAGCCGAGACAATGACTTCCCCTTCGACATGCTTGAGATCATCGCGGTCGTCCAGGCGAAAACTAAGGACATCCGTCGGATAGTCATGCGAAAGAAACTTCACATTCAACTCGTGCATCTGCTGATGACCAATGATCGAAACACTGACCTCACCCCCGCTCGCCCCTTCACCACGCAGAACATCAGCAAGACGCGAGCAAATCAAGTCGTCACTCAGAGCAACTTTGGAACAAGCTCGATCGACTTCAATAAGAAAGGCTGTCGAATTCACAGAGCGATCAATCATGGCTTTCGTAGGGTCCGCTGTGCGGACCGTCAATCGGCGTACAATTCAATGACGACTTTTGATTTAAAAAGAGGATCTCGTTTTCGTAAATATTGCGTGAAACGGTCCGCACAGCGGACCCTACACGAATTCTTCAAGACGCGTTACGAGCCTCGGCCATCGCCGGGAGGATGATCTTCGTCTCGGACTTTCCCTCGCCACGCTCAATCTTTGATTCCGACTTGGCATCCGGGTAGGCGATCCGTCCGTGATAAATCCCGGTCAACGACTTGATCAGCGAGTCTTCAATGTGCTGAAGCTCGGTAAGCGTCAGGGTACTCTCGTCGAACTGTCCATCGAGCAGGCGCTTCATTGTGATATCGTGAACGAGTCTCTCGATACGGGCTGGCGTCGGTTCGCTCAACGTCCGGCTGGCACTTTCAACCGCATCCGAGAGCATCAGAATGCCGGTCTCTTTCGACTGCGGCTTCGGCCCTGGATAGCGGAAGCTCGATTCCTCGACCATGCCGCTGCGGTTGTCGTCCATCTCCGCCTTCTCGCGGGCAGCATGATAAAAGTACTCGACGAGCGTTGTGCCGTGGTGCTGTTCGATAAAGTCGATCAGCGCCTGAGGCAATCCGTACTGCTCAGCAATATTGACCCCCTCTTTCACGTGACCAATGATGATCAGCGTACTCATCGCCGGAGCGAGAGAATCGTGTTTGTTCGGCATCCCCGAACGACGATTTTCGACGAAGTACTCGGCCTTCGGAATCTTCCCGACATCGTGGAAGTAAGCCCCGATCCGCGTCAGCAGACCATTGGCCCCAATCGACTCTGCAGCCGCTTCTGCAATACTCGCGACCGTGATCGAGTGGTTGTAAGTTCCCGGAGCACGTCGCACGAGTTCCTGAAGCAGCGGGTGAGACGGCTCGCTCAATTCCAGCAGACTGATGCCCGTGACGACACCAAAGATCGATTCAATAAACGGCAGCGACCCCGCAACGAAATACCCCGCAACAACACACCACCCCCCGCCACGCAGCGAATTGATCAGCTTATAAGGATCCTGCAGCACCGCAGAAATATCCTGCGAAGCAACAACGTGCATCCCGATGTTGACGAAGATGTAAACAATCCCCGCCAGAATCCCCGCCCAGATAATGATCGAGCGAGACTGCATGCGGTACATGAGGACCGTCGAAACGGTCGACGTACTCAGCAGCACCACAAACTGCGTCAAATCCAATTGAGTCGACAAGGTCACAATCAAACACAACGAAAGAGCGGTCAGACACGCCAGCGCCTGGCTGTACGCAACCGAGAAGATCATGACCGTGACCATGACCGGAATAACTTCCGCCTGCCAAGGGTCGTATGAGAACCAGCGGGAGAACAAAACCGTCAACACGATCGCCGCCAGATAGGTCGACAATGCCGGCAGTGAACCGACCAGCCTTGGTTCATACTGCGCGACGTAAAACCCGTTGATCAACAGCAGAACAACCAGCAGCGACGCAATCATCGCGATCCGCAGGATCGTCTCCATCCAGCTCGACTGGTTGATCAGCGCCCGGTATTCTGCCTGCAATTTATTGAGGAGCAGATTGTCTTTCTCGATGACGCCGTTGGGAGGGAGCAGGGTATCGCCGACGAGAATCTTGTCTCTGACTTCCTGGACATTCATCCGCACGCGACTGCGCGCTTCCTGCGTCATCGCCTGATCATAGCGCAGCGAAGGCAGCAGGTGAGTCCGCAGCCACATCATCAGCGGCGTCTTGATCGGATCAAGGGCAGGGTAGTTCTGCAGATTGCGTCCAATCAGACCCGCATCATTGAGCAGGTCAGCCGCACGGACATCGACTAGGTGCACCTCAATCGGCTTGGGTTCCGTCAGTCCACCCGCCAGCTCGTTGTCAGCCGGGATGATCGCGATGACCGAATCCCCAATTTCCAGACGGTTCACTTCTTCCTGCGAGATGATCCCGGAAACCATGATCGGCTCCAGCAGCTGCTTCATCTCTTCGACGATCGAGCTGATGATCGTTTCTGTACGCGTAACATCGCCGGGACTGATCGAGCTTTTCAGCTGGGAATAGATATTGCGAACCTGCTGTTGTGTCGATGTATCGCCCAACTCGCCGTAGTTCGGTTGCAGGCCGAAATCGCGTCTCAGGTTCCTCGGCAGCTCTTCCAGAGAATCACTCTCGGAAATCGTCCCAAGATCCGCCTGCAAAGCGCGAGGCAGCGTTCTCAGGAACGCAGCATCATTGCGGAAGTAGAAAGGGACCTGCTTTTCCTGCTCGTTGCGAACGCGGTTCGTTTCGAACGTGTTGACGATCTCAAACGTCGTGCGCGCAGACAGGCCGTGTGGAAACTGATCGCCGATCCGGTGAGGAAACGGAGACCGCCAGCTTTCCGTAATCAACAGCAGAGCGAGAATCGTGATTCCGCACAGGATCGCCCGGTTCATCTGCTGACGGGTCGTCCACTGCTGTCCAAAGCCGAAGGGAAACGTCCGCTTTTTTGCCAGCATATTGCCAACAGGTTTGCGGGGCTTTTTCCCGGTCCAGAATTTCATGCACTCGCCTCAGAGGGGAACTTGCACGTGACGTCACTGGAATGACCAGTCATCAGGTCACGATCCGAAGACCGACCTGCCACGTGTCCATAAAGTATAGCAGACGTTTTTCCGCCGGATACAACCCCCGCCGGTCAATTTTGCGATCCCTCAAGCGAGCACGCGAATTTGCAAGATTGCTGCATTCCAAGCTTGATTTCCAAGCCCCTTCCCGTTCCAGGCCACATCGCCGCCCGCATAATCCGAAGATCGCAAAACAAAAAAAGGCCCTGCCAGATCACCCGGCAGGGCCTTTTGGTCTTCAAATTATAACTTACTTCTGAGCAGAGATCTCAAGATCAATCACGTTCGCACCAGGACCGACGGTCTTCATTAAAGTCGTCGTGCTGGCATCGGCAAGCTCACGAGGGATTTTGACCTTAGGCTCAGCGACACCATCGATCATTGAACTTGGAGTGACAGTGACTTTGTAGTCTCCAGCTTCAATGGCGGTTTCGCCACGACCTTTTACGATTTTATATTGACCGTCCGATAATGCACCACCAATCGCCATAGAACCGTCAGCAACGGAATAATACCGCACCTCAAAACCTCCCATGGGATTTCCATCAACGCGGACAGTTCCAGTGACAGACCCTGTCGTTGAGCCACCACAGCCGGAAATGACTAGAAGCAGCAAAGAAGTTGTGAGGAGCTTGATTGGCGACATGAAATTTTCTCGATATTCAGTTTGTAATGAGAAAGAAACACGAGGGAATGGCTTGGCGAGCAAACACTTAGAATTCCCCAATGACTTGCCCGTCAGCTCTCAGGCAAAGTGGGCTCAGAACCCTGGTAACGTCCATTGATTCTGAAAGGAAACGAACTCCTCCGTCACCTAACAAAACTTGTGCGCCGCCTTTGTGTAGACTGCTGATACCCTTCCCGAGATTTACCTGTGAACCTGCTGCAGCGTGATCGACGTTGATTCCGAGCTCACCACGGGACAAGTTCGAGCCAACTGAAGACCATGCGTTCGATGAACGACTTCCTGAACCGATCCAAACCGCAGCTCTAAAGTTGTGGCCATCTGCTGCAGGACCACCGTCCCGTTCATTGATGAAGATGGTGTTAGAAAGACCATCTAGAATGTCACTAAATTTGGTATAGCTTTCAAAATAGAAAACACCTCTCCATTTAACTTCGTTTGCTCCGGCGGCATGAACTTGCCCATTATACTCTCCCATGCCCGTGTAATTTGAAGTCGCTACCTTAAATGGTCTACCCGTCCCTTCGGCTCCCATGTTAGGGTGTCCCCAAACGTTTGAGTTTAACTCTGGCATAACATCGGACGGACAACGATAGACCGAGATTGGAGCCTGAAGCAAAGCCCTGACTTGATCAGTCGCAGTTGAGGTGTAGAGACTTCGAAGTGGGACATCGCCAACTCTGAGCGCATCGTATAAAGCCCCTTGCTCAATTTGAGGCAGAATGGATGCTCCCCACCCCCAGCCTGGTCTTTCAGGAACGCCTGGATTGGTCAACCCAGCCGGCAGCCGGTTGTACGTATCATGATAATTATGAAGCGCGATCCCAATCTGCTTCAGATTGTTCTTACAAGTCGAGCGGCGGGCAGCTTCGCGAGCCTGTTGGACGGCTGGGAGAAGAATGGCCACCAGCGTGGCGATAATGGCAATCACCACCAGCAGCTCGATCAACGTAAAGCCTTTTGATCGGTGCATTTGTCTCGACATATGAGAAACTCCGTAGAAGAAATGAAATGGGATGGGAGCAAAAAGAACTCATATAAACATATCGCTCATTTAGACCAGCGTCGAGTGGTCGATTGCGATTTCAAGCGTTTTTGCGGCTTTTAATTCCGCTTTACTGCGAAATATTTCACAATTAGTGGGCTCGCTGCAGAATTGTGCACAAACTGACGTTCTCGTGACCGTAGAGAAGCAACGTGCCATGCTTGCAGCTTTGGTCAAGCATGTTCTGATCACTCCAACGTCAAACGAAACCACATGCTCACCCAAAGCTGTGAGCATGGCACGACTTTTTGTAACCGCGATGGCTTAAAGTGCAGTTCGTATAAGGACTACCCAACACCGTTCCCGAAATCGTCTTCCTCATCCCCACTGCCGTGCATCTCATGCAGGCGGCGTGAGTGTTCGTCGTAAGCTTTGACGATGTCACGCACCAGCGGGTGACGCACGATGTCGGCAGCGTCCAGGCGAATCGAGCCGATGCCATGGATGTTCCGCAGACGCCTGACCGCATCCGAAAACCCGGAGGTTACCCCCGGCGGCAAGTCGAGCTGAGTATCGTCCCCCGTGACGACGATCCGCGAGCCTTGCCCCATCCGTGTCAGAAACATCTTCATCTGCGTCACGGTGGTGTTTTGAGCTTCATCGAGAATCATGTACGTATCGTTGAGCGTCCGACCACGCATGAACGCCAGCGGCAGGATCTCGATGACATCACTATCGATCAGACGCTGCACCTGGTCGTAATCCATCATCTCGCGCATCGCATCCAGCAGCGGCCGCAGGAAAGGATTGACCTTCTCGAACATGTCCCCCGGCAGAAACCCGATCTTCTCACCCGCTTCGACAGCAGGTCGCGCGAGCACGATCTTACGAACCTTCTCTTTGCGAAGAGCCGCAATCGCCATCGCCACAGCGAGATACGTTTTCCCGGACCCCGCAGGCCCACGACAAAAGACGAGATCATTCTCAAGCATCAGCCGCATATAGCGCTGCTGACCCGCCGTCTGCGCGACGATCCGCTTGCCACGATCATTGACTTCGAGCGCAATACTTTGCGAATGATCCTGGGACAGAAAGACACTCGCAAGTGCTTCATCAACCTGCCACGGATGCAGAAACTGCTTCTTCTCGACGATTGTCTTTAATCGATCGACAACCTTCTCAACCTGATGAACACCTTCACTGTCCCCTTCGAGAATCAACTTCCCTTCACGAACAACGCCACGAATCCCCGCCCGTTCGAGCATTCCCCGCAGATAAGCATCATGCGGCCCACAAATGGTCTGGATATGCTTCTGATCCTGAAATTCAATGGCGAGTTTCAATCCGCGTTTCCTTCACAGGCAGGTTGAGTCATCCGGGCTCCTTTTGAAAAGTCACTTCAGTTAATGATAACTCCCCGTCCACCCCCGTACAGAGCCTTCGGGAAGTTTTCATTGCCAGTTCATCGATCTGCACGCATGCGTTTCCAGCGGACTCTGAATGAAACCACCGGTGAAAAGCGAACCACGGATGAACACGAAGAAACACGGATGAAGAAGACATGAGAGCCGCAGATAATTGCATAGAACACGAGGTCAGAAACGTGATTCCTGACGTTTGGTTTTATCAGTGTCCATCCGTGTTGATCCGTAGTTGGTTTCTTCTCTCCAACTCTGTGCCCTCTGTGAACTCTGTGTCAAAACTCTCGTACATTCAGAACAAGAGAATTTGAACCGCAGATGAACGCAGGTGGACGCAGATCAGAATCAGAGTGATTCCATCTTATCCGTGTCGATCTGTGTTCATCCGTGGTTCAAATTTTTTGACGCGCTTTGGCGAACGACACCCCACCTACTGCGGAAGTTCGCGATTAACCGGCAGTTGCTCTCCCGTCATCAGGTCCACCCCGCTCCATTCCTGGCTGGTGTCTGAGAAGGCATCGTAAATATTCATCTCATCGCTGACGCTAATCATATTTTTATGAAGCTTTACTTGAGCTGTCTGATACTTTGAAATAACAAGTCGGTCCCATTTCGCATGCTCCGCGCAGAATGCACAGATCACTCGTCCGCTTTTGATAGCGACAGTACCATTCCCCAACATAGGGACTGCGATCCGCTTTGAGCCACCGTCGTCTGTCGCCAGAAGTTCATTTGATATTTGTATCTTATCCCATCGACCCGCCTTGGCACTGAATCCATAGACCCAGCGTTTCACGCGAAAGACGACAACTTTCCCGTCGGTCGTCGGAAACACATCTGAAACGTCCCCTTCTTCAAGATCAATGCTCGCCCATCTGCCTGTCGTCAGGCTATAGGCCTGAACGCGTTTTCCTGTTTGCGGAACGATGACAACATTGCCAGGCCCATCTTCGAGTAGTGATGGATTGTTTGTTTCTCCGACGGGACTTCCGCCGAAGCTTGGAATTTCCGGTGAAAATGACACACGAACAATTGGACGCTCATATGACTTCGCTTCATTGAGATCCAGCTGAGCAAATGCAGGTTGAGGTAAAAAGAACGCTATGGAAAGTAGTTGAGCGTAGAAAGAAAATTTCATTATTGCTCCGTGATTGAGAGAGATATCGGAAGCGACAACATGATTAGCTCACATAGCAGATCGCATGTCAAAAAGAATCTCGACACGGAGTTTCTCAGGTTATCCCATCAAATCCCTCAGAAATTGTTCTAGAGTTTGAAAGGGATCGCATCGGAGTTCGTCTTCCCGTCGAAAACAGGGAGGTTGCTCACGGGGCTCGCAAATATCACGGCCCACGTCTGCACATTTCCTCATCAATTCTTCCCATCTCCATGGCAATGATCTTCACGATCACTCACTAGAATCTGCCAAGCCCGGTCAACGAGGGAAATTGTACCGGCTAATACCAAATTCAGTTCGCCTGTTGAATTAAAATTGCTTATGGCACATGCATTGCCAATAAGCCATTCTGAAGTTCAAACCGAACTTTTCTGCTGCAGGATCTGTCAAATTCATAACGATCTGCATAATGAAGCAGCAGACTGATAAAGGATAAACCATGATTGCCGCCACCCGATTGCTCGAAGATCTTCCGCTCGATGAGCGGTTCGAGTCCTCACCACCCCCGAACCTCCGACCACTGCTGGACATTCCTCTCAACCATGTTCGCGAAGCCATTGCGCTCGTGACTGATTACGAGTTGGCCCAGATGGACAATGATGGACTGATGTCGTTGATTCTCGATACCCAGCTTCCCGCGGACGCTGTCTCCGCCCAGGTGGCCTTTGCTTGCCGCGCCGCCTCTCTTCGTCAAATGAGCCGCCAACAACTGCTCAAACTGGCCACCGACGCCCGCAATTTCTGCCAGCGTTAATCCTTGTGCCCTCGTCGATTGGTCTTACCAGGCTCGCACTGCGCGCATCAACCGGTACAGCGACGATAAACCACCAGGACCGCTCGTCCACCTACTTCGGCGTGTTCCAGTTCATCGCTCAGGATCTTTTTGGCCTCCGGTTCCCGGAAACTACCCGACCCTGCGCCGATGACCGGAATGCGATCGACTCGAACCCCTTATCCTGCATGATCGCCAGGGCGTTTCGAACAGACTGTCGAATGGACCATTCGCTGGCCATCCAGAGCAGATTGATGCCCGCCACGTGGATGATGCCCTTGTACGGAAGTCTGCCTGCGGACGTGAGAACAGCCCCGCCCAGAGGGATTGGTCCCAGTCGTCCGACCTCTCGAAACGGTTGAATCCCTGCTTTCTTTTTGATCGCTCCTGAAACCCCCTGTGGCAAAAGCAGCCACCAGGGAATGACATTCCTGTTCCAGGCGTTGACGATCACTTCGACATCCTGGGCGAGAAGATCGCCTTCGGTGATTTCGTATTGCATGGTAAGAGGTTGGAACGCAGAGGTCGCGGAGGGGAGCAGAGAACACAGAGGAGTACAATTAACGCAAAAACGCGGAGGCGCAAAGGAGGATTGTATCAGCGAGTGTTTTCTTTGCGTCGTCGCGCCATTGCGTTAAAGAATTTTGTTTCTCCTCTGCGACCTCTGCTCAACTCTGTTTTCTCTGCGTTCCAGTCTTGCTCATGTCAGCATTTTGCGCGACGCCCAAACCTTCGTCGGCAGCATCCCCAGGCCAATCACCACCAGCTGGCTGACGACAAAGATCGCCAGGTACATCAGGACCCCTTCGGTGAAGCCGTAGCTGTGCAGACCGACGCCGAGTTCGTTGACGCCGAACCAGGACCAGCAAGTCGCGATGTTGCCCGCGACTGCGAGAATCGCGAGCCCCTTACCCTTCGCCATGCCATCCCAGCGGGCATGCAGAACAAGGGCGTTCCACAGCACGATAATGAGCGCGCCGTTTTCTTTAGGGTCCCAGCCCCAGAAGCGACCCCAGCTGTCGTCCGCCCACAGACCGCCGAGGACGGTTCCGACAAAGCTGAAGAAGAGGGCGAAACACAGGGACCCGTAAATGGTCGTCAGCAGCTGTTTGGCGTCGAGCTTGCCAAGGGTTGAGGTGAAGACGCCACGCAGGATGTAGACAACTCCGAGCAGCCCGCCGATGAAGGTCGCTGCGTACCCGAGCGTCACCGTCACAACGTGCGTCGCGAGCCAGAACTGCGTATCGAGGACAGCTTGCAGGACGGTCATCGTATCACCGGTCGCGGCCAGCCCGCCGCTGAACCAGAGGCCGTCGGCAATCAGGATCGTCGCAAACCCTGCAACGGCAGCGATGATGTTGCCCAGGCCGTGTTTGAGAATCGGTTCGAGAAGAAGCCCCGCCAGAACCCCCGCCCAGCCAATGAAGATCGCCGAACTGTAGAGATTGGTAACCGGAGGCCGTCCAGAAATATACATCCGCGCGACGAGAGCAAAAATGTGGACGGCAAACGTGATGATCAGAATCCCCGTCGCCCCATTATTGAAAGCACGACTCAACGGACGCGAGTTGAACGCCACCCATCCGAGGAGAACACAAACCAGAGCCGCCAGATAATTGACACCCGAGTAATAGAACGGAGAAGTCGCGTTGAAGTAATACTCAAAATTCACCTTCGATGGCTGGTAATCTTTCGGTTTGGCCACGGCGAGAAGTTTGTGATAGTCCGCGACTGCGGTGTTGAAAGCGGCGATAGCTTTCGCATTTTCTTCCGCATTCTTGTCGACACCCTTCTCATCTTTTTCGACGTTGTAATCGCCATAGGTCGACAGCATCTCAACGAACTTCTCGTTGAACTCGTTGCCTTTCTGTTCTGCAAACCAGGTCACCAGCAGGTTGGTCATCCAGGCCTTGCGGAACGTCGTCCAGTTGCCAGCTTCATTCTCGACCAGAGGATAAACAACATTCAGCAACTGATGACTGGCCCATTCTGTTTTGACTTTCGCCCAGTCAATATCCTTCGAAGGCGGAATCACGAGTGGTGGGTTCAGGGCATCAAAACGACGAATGGCTCCCAGTGCTTCGGCGATCTGCTTCCAGATCGTTTCCGGGTTGGGATCAATCTCTGGGGGCGAGAACGTCATGCGGACCATCATTAAGGTGTTGAGCTTGCTGTAAAGCTCTTTGAGTTTTCGCTGATAAGGTGAAAACGTCAGATTGCTGAGTGTTCCCGCTTCGACTTGTTCGTTGATCGATTTGATCTCTGCATCGAATTTATCCTGATGCAGCATGATTTCAGCGGGCGAATAGACGTGAACTTTTCGCTTGGGGAGTTCCAGCAGGGCGAGAACTTCGTCGTTATCGATCTTCAACACGCGATCATGTTCGGCAATATCCGGGCGGGCAATCAAATCGAGCAGCCACTGCGTGGCGGTCACCGTAACCAGGTCGACGTCGTTGTACTCGCCATCAATCACGCCGCCAGGGATCGGATTGCCGACGTCATCGAGCTTAATCTCTACGGGACGCCATGCCGTTTCGCGTTGATTCAGAATCCGCAGGGTATTTCTCGCCAGTGTATCGATCGGCTTGGTACGCCCTTCGTAAACGATTGGAATCTCGCCGAACGCAACAATATGGGGCGCATCCGCAACGTCCTTCTGAGGACGAAGTTTCGAGAGGATGTAACCCCCGAAGCTGACAACCAGAATGGTCGTCAGGCCGATCGCCCAGACCGGTTGTCGGTCGCGAGAAGGAACTGGTGCATCGTCTTCACCAGCGACGCGAGCAGGAGCCGCCTGCCGATTCAAAAAACGCGTCAGCGTCAGGATAAACTGTGCCAGCATCCCGATCGCGACGATCATGCAGGCGACGTAGGGCATCATCCAGCCTTCGTTGCTGGTGACCGAGAGGACCGTCGATTCCCGCATCATCCCGAGAGCCGGGGCAGGGGGATTGTAGCCTGACTGGTAGAACGTCTCGCCCGCGAATCGCAGCGGATTGTTCATCCAGATGTGAGCCTGACGCGTCGAGTTGTCTTTCAGATCGACAATCTGCACATCCGACGAATAGTTGCGCGGCGTATTGGTGCCGACATAATCATCACGAGAGACGTCAATCAGATGGACCGAGTAATCCTTATAGTGACGTTCAAAACGCATGCCGACGTCATAAGTTTTCTCGCCAATCTGAATCGGCTGCTCTTTGGTAAACAGCGTGAACAGCCACGTTCCGAGACTGTCGCCCGTCTTCGTATCGATCAGTTCAGCCACGAGCGAGGGCATATCAACGCGCCCACTATCAACGCCCGTAATCGGAGCAACTTCTTCTGCAAAAATCTTGGCGCCCTGGCCTTTGGTAGCCAGGGGCGTCTCACCCTCTTTGAGTTCGCGCGCATCCGAGTTCACCATGTAACGCAAAGGCTTGATCGTGAAGGGCAGTTGGGCATCGCTGAGTGTTGTATCGACACTCTTAAGAAGTTCCGCCGGGACGATCACTTCGGTATCCGACTCAGGAGCAGAGCGGTCGATGATCGCCAGTTCGTAGTCGCGGATGTCTTCGGTGAAGTTCCGCGTATCCCCTTCTTCCAGTCGCATCTGCGACTCGACGTGATTCATGTGAACGTTCAATTCATTGGCCATGAGCAGCAGCACGCCCGCATGCAGCAACACGATCCCTGCACGCTTTTTGAAGACCAGCCAGCATCCAGCCAGCAGGACCAGAGAAGCACCCGCGCCCTTGAGGAGTTGCCACAGGATCCGCATCCCGGAGTCATCAATCTGCAGCGACGGCGTCAGGAACAGCCACACGCTGCAGCCCGTCAAACCGAGTCCAAGAAGCCCGTACAGCCAGAACTCGCCGGTCTTCTTGGATGGCGTCTTGGCTGCAGAGATGATCGAGAGAATTCCAGTGACGAGCAGCGAGCCGAGGAAGACTTTCCAGACAGTCGATTCACTCAACAGGCTACCCGCCTGGAGTCGACCTTCCCCCATCGAACCAGTTTGAATGACGAGAAATGTCGCGATAATCCCCACGATGATCGTGAAGATTCCCGAGGTGAGTCGAATCCCCTTCGCCTGGGACTTAAACCGCAGAGCATGCGCACACAGCAGGTTCGCCGTCATGAACGAGCCGAGCAGCCAGCCACCCGGAAACCAGAATCCCGCACCACCAAAGGGAAACGAATTCGAAGCCCGATCAATGGTCGGGAACCAGGCCGGCGGCAGAAAAACCTTGAACTCAATCCACGCAAACCAGACGCGAAAATACTGACGGACAACCGCCCAGATATCCGCTTCCGTCTGCGCCAGCGTTCCCGCCAGAACCAGAAAGACCGAGAGGGCAAACAGCAACACCGTCAGCTTCAATGACGCAATGCCATAAAGGAAATCGAGCACAGGCGAACTGGACTGTGATTTTGGTCGACGGCGCGATTCCGGAGAGGTTTGGGAATCGACATCGGTGGTTTCAAGATGAGTCGCCATAAAAGCTCGCAGGCAGAAGTTGATGTCTGTGTATTTTAGATGATGTGCCATGCTTGCGGCTTTGAGCAAGCATGTTTGGGAGACGAAGACTGGAACGCAGAGCTCGCGGAGGAGAGCAGAGGACGCAGAGTTTTGACAATGCCTTCCTCCGCGAACTCTGCTCCCCTCTGTTATCTCTGCGTTCCAGTCTTCGTCCCTGTTCTGGATCTTCTTTGAATCGCGTCAACGCCCCATAAAGGGAGCAGACATGCCCGAAGCATTAGGATTTTTCGGGCCCGTCAGTCGGACGTAACGTCCCTTGCCGGCTGGGGTTTCGATCTCCTCCACGACTTCGCTTTCGTTGTCGCTGATGAGTTCAGACAGTTTGACCTCAGGCAGGCCAAGTTGTTGACGCCAGCGGTTGATGTTGATCAGGGAGTATTCGTCCCAGGAACCATTGAGGGTAAGGGTGCTGATCGCCAGATCGAATGACTTGTCGTCATGCGGGATGCTCAAGGTGGCGAAACGCATGCTGTTGCCAGGGCCCGTCTTCCAGGCTTCCGGAACCGAGGACAGGTCCGGCTTGCCATCGACGTATTTGGTCGCTTTCAGGAAGTTGAGAATTGATTCTTCCAGCGGTGCAACCTGGTCAGCTGGACCAGACAGTTTATAGAACCAAGCCATCTCGCCGACGGGGATAATCGCCCCGATCATCGTGAACGGACCAGCAGAATCCGGCATGCTCGCAGCGGGCTTGCCAGACATAAACGGTGCTGTGATATCAGGATGCGCGGCTGGGAGAGCATCAGGAGCAGCCTGGTTCCCGGAGATAATCATCTCTTCCTTAGGGACTTTCTGCGTTTTGATCACAGGCGATCGGTCGCACGCCATCATCACGCAGGGAATGGCCAGACTAAGAATAAATGAAGGCGAAAATCGTTTGAGCATACGAGACGATCTATCAAGGCAAACAGGTTTGTACAGTTTGGGAACTTAGTGTGGAAACGTGGGCAAGCAGTGCGCCGACACGCGGGTCTTCGTCAAGCCATCGGAAAAAATGGAAAAATGTGGTTTGGTATGGAAGGTGCGTCGGTAGGAAGAGTGTGACCAGAACCCTTTTGTCGTCGCAGGTTGGTCGGTGGGATTTAACCCGAATTGTACCACCAACATAGCAAGAATCAAAGCTTGTTTTTGCGACGACAGACAGCAGCTCGCCTTGTAACTTTTCCAGTTCAATGTCTGTAAGTTCTACAAACAATTGAGCTTGTAATGTTTGCAATAGGACTGCTAAAAAGTGCAATCGGCATGGATGCCTACCGTGACACTATGTCGCGGCTGGAACGACCTCGTTTTTGGGGTCAACAAATCTCATACAAGTTGGGCGAAATTGACTTCGCTCAAGAGATCACTGGGAGATCAGAATGGATTCACTCACCAGTTTCGCGCTGATGGTCATGGCCATCGGTGGCGTAAGCGATAACGGTGCCTCTGCTTCGAAGAGTGGTTTGCTTTACTTCACAACTCCCGGTTGCCATTACTGCAACGTCGTCGCACCAAGCGTGGGCGAGCTGCAAAGGGCAGGCTACCCCGTCATTAAGATCGATGGCTCACAAAAGCCCGAAGTCGCCAGCCATTACGGGATCGATGGCTATCCCACGTTCGTTCTTGTCGTCAATGGCAAGGAAGTCGAACGGGCAGTCGGTGCCCAAAGCAAAGACAAACTCGAACGCATGGCCAGCGTCGCTCAGAAAGCCCTTCAAGAGTCCTCCAGAGTGACCGTCGCAGCCGCTGATCTCAACGCCGATGCGTCTTCTTACAATGATACCACCGCTACTCCCCGCGTCCGTCAGGCCTCCGCGAGCGAAATCATCGCCCAGGGCGCCAACGGACTCGAACGACCAACTCTGGGATCCTCAGCCATGTTCCCAGGCAAAGCCAGCGTCGCCAGCAACGCTGCTCCTGAAAAAGAAAAAGACCGTAACTGGAGCCTCTTCGGCGGTCGCAAAGAAGAAGAAAAGACAGCGGAAGCCCCCGCTGTTTATCGCGGCAACAACGAGTTCGCAGCCTCTGCAGACAAAGCACTCGAACGAACACCAGCCAGCCACGCGGCGGTCCGGATTCGCGTTCAGGATCAAAAGGGTGAAAACTTCGGTTCGGGAGCCATCATCGATTCTCGCTATGGCAAATCCGTCATCCTGACCTGTGGACACGTCCTGCGTGGACTGGCAGCAGGCAGCAAGGTCGAAGTCGATGTCTTCGCCGACGGCAAGCCCAAGACCTATGTCGCTCAGGTCATTGATTTCGATCTCGATGCAGACGTCGGTCTGATCGCAATTCCCAGCGAACAACAACTCCCCGTCGCGCTCGTCGCAGGAACTCAGTCACTGACCAACGTCGGCAGCGAAGTCTGCTCCATCGGCTGCAGTGCAGGGAATAACCCCACCAAAGAAAACCACCAGATCACCGCGATCAACAAGTACAACGGTCCAGACAACATCGAATGTAACGGCGTCCCCGTTCAAGGCCGCTCAGGTGGCGGACTGTTCGATCGCCATCAGCAGATCATCGGTGTCTGCATCGCTGCGGACCCTAAAGATCAACGCGGACTGTACTGCGGCCTGAAGCCGATTCATGGCATTCTCCGCAAAAACAAACTCGGTTACCTGCTCGGCGAAAACAGCGCAGCCCCCGCTCAGGAATCGACCATCGCCTTTGGTGAAGGAAGTCATCCTGCCCCGACGTCAGCACCCGCAGCGTCTGCCTCTCCTTTCGAAATGGCAATGTCTCAAAACAACCCGACGTCTCGCGAACCGAACATGCTGTCCAACTCAGCCACTTCGACTCCGATCCCACAGCCAGCTGCTTCTTCATGGGAAACAGCTGCGTCAAACACAAACTCAACCATGGGCCTGGGTTCTTCAATGCCAAATGTTGGCACTGCAACATCTGCTCCTGGTACTTCCAGCATTGGTTCCTCCTTAAATGCAGCCGGGACTTCTCTGCCAGCCGACGCCGCCGCGACTCTCAACAACGCCGCTGGCTCGAAGTTGACGATCATCATCGAGTCGCCCAACGGCGGTCAGCCTCAAGTCGTCATCATCCCAGCAGTCTCTGCCAGCTTCCTGGCGGAACTCCAGGGCAAACCGACTCCTGGTGAAATCAACAGCAACCTGCAAATCACCTCGGCTCGCAAAGAAAACCCGACTCCCGTCATGAACAGCATGACTCCCGCAGCAGGAAGCATGACGCCGATGACGGCTCCGTCTGCTCCAGCGACTCAAAACTGGCCCCCATCATGGGGACAACCAGAGTCCCGCTCTCAACTCCCACAAACCAGCGGAACGATCCCCTACGGCATGCAGTCAGAAATGAAAAAAGAACGCCCCCAACAAACCGGCTACTACGTCCGACGCTACAAGCGAGGCGAAATTTAACAGTCCAAAGAAAATCGACGAGACGGGAATCAGCCGATCCAAAACCAGAAATCAGGTTCACCACAGAGGCACGGAGGTCACAGAGTCGTGAAGAAAAAACTCGATTGATCGTCTTCCTCTGTGTCCTCCGTGGCTCTGTGGTTAATTCATTCTGATTGTGTTTTGTAAGCCATTTATGATTCTCCAGCCCTTCAAAGGCACAGACTTCAAAGTCTGTGCCTTTTTGCATTGTAGGATGCAGGTGAGTCTTCGAACCGCACCAATTGGATATTCAACCACGCTAGCGCTCATGAGATCTCATGGGCGCTGCCCCGCTCGCCATGAATCCTGACGGGGAAATGAATTGCGTCACTTTGGTCTGACAAGTGAGATTGTCACGTTCGACCCTCCGCGCCATAATGACAGTGTGCCGTCAGGAAACAACGCGTGCGGCTCGAAAAAAACGCGCATCAATAGAAGGAGTGAGCATGCCTATTTATAAAGACAATTCCGAGTCGATCGGACGTACACCGCTGGTCAAAATCAATCGGCTGACCGAAGGCCTGAAAGCCACTGTCCTGGCCAAGATCGAAGGCCGAAATCCAGCCTATTCTGTCAAATGCCGCATCGGCGCCGCCATGATCTGGGACGCTGAGAAGGAAGGCAAGCTCAAGCCCGGCATGCAGGTCATCGAGCCCACCAGCGGCAACACCGGGATCGCCCTCGCCTTCGTCTGTGCCGCCCGCGGTTATCCACTCACGCTCTGCATGCCGGATACGATGTCAATCGAGCGACGACAGATGCTGCGATCCTTCGGCGCCAAGATCATCCTCACTCCCGGAGCAGAAGGGATGAAAGGAGCGATCCGCACCGCAGAAGAATACGCTAAAGACCCGAACTACTACATGCCTCAGCAGTTCAAGAACCCATCGAACCCCGCGATCCACGTCAAAACCACCGGTCCCGAAATCTTCAACGATACCGAAGGCAAGATCGATTACTTCGTCGCAGGTGTCGGCACCGGCGGAACGATCACCGGCGTCTCCCGTTATCTGAAGAAGGAAAAGGGCCTGAAAGTCAAAGTCGTCGCTGTCGAACCAACTGGCAGCCCGGTTCTCTCCGGCGGCCAGCCTGGTAAGCACAAGATCCAGGGGATCGGCGCCGGGTTCGTGCCGGACATTCTCGATATGTCCCTGATCGACGAAGTCATCCAGGTCACCGACGACGAAGCCTTCGAGATGGCTCCGAAAGTCGCCAAACTGGAAGGCATCACCTGCGGCATCAGCTGCGGAGCCGCCATGGCCGCCGCCCTGAAGATCGCCGCCCGCCCGGAAGCCGAAGGCAAGACAATCGTCGTCATCCTCCCAGACAGCGGCGAGCGTTACCTCTCAACTCCCATGTTCGAGTACACACGCCACGACGATAACCAGCAGGCAGCGTAATTATCTATTGGTGAATTGATCGTTGATAAAGGCGAATCCTGTTTAGCGGGATTCGCCTTTTCTTTTGACGGGACCATGCATCACGTTGTTACTAGTCACACTGGTTTGAGACTCGAATGGTGTGGCATTTCGGACAGATCATGAAGATCAGCTGCACAAAGTCACCATATTCGCCAAAGATGTGAACTCCCTTGACAGGGACACCTCTCATGATGGCTAGTGAAACAAGCGAATGTTCCTTCTTTCTGTTGGAACATTTTGGGTTGGGGCAAAGAGCGATCGGTCGATCTTGTGCATATGGTCTACTGAATAGGAGATCGAGTTCCTGCTCTGTTTCAGGTACTGGAGAATTAAAATCGCTGAGGTTTTGTGTCAGCAGCTGTCGTGCTTTTGCCTGATTTCGTTCAGAAAGCTTCGAGATGCCAAAAATTCCGCTCCAAGAGTAGGCATCGCTCAGTTTCGCAGGGTCGTATTTGTACTTGGTCAGCTTGATCTTTGAGTGTGGGAACTCCATCGGATAATCGTCGTCTGGCCACGATTCTTTTTTGCTGACATTTTCTTCTTTAAAGAAATAGGTGACCATCTTTTTGTCGGAAACAAGACGGTAGCCGAATTCGTTGACGCGGAAATCGAAGCAGTAATAGAGTGGCAGCCAGCGAAGCCCTGGGATCGAAACGGGGATCAACGGGTCGGTCAGGTCGAAACGATGGAGCAGATGAAGATGGATACCGCCACAGTCCTCGCGAAATGCTCCTTTGCGATCTGGCGGACCGCCGAAGGTATGCTCATACTCGCTGCGACCGCTGATGGCTTTGGTGATTTGAAAGTCACCAAAAAGGAACGCTTGATGAACAACTTCAAACACGACGAACCTCCTGGAATTGTTCGCTAAGTCTTCGAAATCAGCGTCGTCGCCGTCTGCTTGGAATGCAGCCAGTGTCTCAACATCGACGTGACTCGCGGCATGACGAGATACGCCAGCGTGTAAGTCACAAACGCGTTGACGAACGCCGTCGCTAACAGACGATGCCAGCCCGAGACGTGCGGACCCAGCACGCTCGACCAGAAATAAACTGTCGGGACCACGCCGATGTAGGTCGCAACCGCCATCTTCCATTTAGGCGGAGGCGAAACCGACGGAATGCGAAAGAATGCTTCCAGGCCGTGAAGTTCGCGTCGGACGGACGGTCCATTCACAAGCGGCTCAACATCGAGTTCATACTTCGCGAACAGCTCCGACTCGTAATAACGCGCCATCGCCTCTTCAGTCTCGAAGGAGCGGAGAATGCCGTATTCACAGTCGCGGGTATCAGCTGTCGGCAGAATGAGGTGGACGCCGGTCATGCCATCAAAGTGCATCGACTCACGCACGTATTGACGCAAGATCGCATCAAACTCTTTCTCCTTACCCGGCTTGACACGCTGCGTCACCGCCACGTGAATCGCCGGTTTAGGAGCCGTGGTCGGGCAGGGCGGGGGAGTATCAGGTTTTGTAGAAGAATCGGTCATTCGAATCTGCTTTTGTAGGGTCCGCTGTGCGGACCGTCAATCGGCATTCAATCCCGAAGGTTGGTGAGTTGTTTTAAAGGACTAGCTGGTGTTGTTGTTGTTGGTGCGAATTAACGGTCCGCACAGCGGACCCTACAGTTGATCGCCGAGCTTTTCCTGCGTCGATAAAACGCTGGCGAGGTCGCTCACTTCCGTCAGAGGATTCGCCAGAATCGCTCGCAGCGAGGTCAAATGCTTGCGACCATACTTAGGCGTCGCGGAGAGGATCGTCCGTGAGACGAAGGCATCCCCTGTCTCGCGCAGTTTGTTCTGCAACGCGACGTTGATCTCGCTGATACGAGTTTGTTCGTCATTCGTCAG
Source organism: Lacunimicrobium album (assembly GCF_052161635.1). Taxonomy (GTDB): domain Bacteria; phylum Planctomycetota; class Planctomycetia; order Planctomycetales; family Planctomycetaceae; genus SXPC01. The sequence goes on along the minus strand of NZ_CP197413.1, from coordinate 3,375,390 downwards.
ACGAGCCTCTTTCACCGCGTCTCGAAGATCGTTCGGAATGAACCGGTACAGCAAAATATTCGTCACCGGTTCGAGCAGCAGTTCAAACGCGGCATGCTCGTTGATCAACTTGGCAAACGCCTGCGTATTCTCCAGCCCATGTTCGAGCAGCGATCGATAGCCATCGCGTCCGATCATCTGAAACGCGGCGTGGATATAAAGCGAACTGGCCGGGCGTGAACCTTCGAGAGATCGCTTGCCGAGATCGGGAGCCCCTTCACGCAGGATGTAAGGCGCGTTCTTCTGAATCACCAGCGAAGCATGAGGATCTTTGAAGAGCAGGCAGCCGATGCCCAGCGGCGTGTAAAGCTGCTTGTGGCCATCAATCGTAATACTGTCGGCTCGCTCGATCCCTTTGAGCAAAGGTTTTGTCTTGTCGGAAAAGACATACGGCCCACCCCAGGCCGCATCGACATGGAACCAGATCCCCTCTTCTTGAGCGATGTCTGCGATCTCATCGAGAGGATCGATCACCCCGGAATCAGTCGTCCCCGCAATCCCGACGATCGCCAGGATTTTCAAATGCCGTCGATGGCAGTTACGAATGGCATCCTTAAGGGCGTTGATCTTCATCTGGTGAGAGGCATCTGTCGGCACTTTCACCAGATTGCGAACCCCCAGCCCCATCAAGTCGGCCGCTTTATCGAACGAATAATGCATCAACTCCGAGCCGATGACGACAGCCCCTTCGAAGTCATGCGTCTTTAATCCCGCGTTGAGTCCCTGTTGTTCGAGGTAGAACGGATCCTCTTCGAGCGCGAGCGCTCGGTTGCGAGCCACCCATAACGCCGTGATGTTCGCGAGTGTCCCACCCGTCGTCACAATCCCCAGCGAGGACTCCGCATCGAGAGCAAATTGAGTGTAAAACTCTTCTGGCGAGTTAAAAAACAGCTGGTGAAGCTCCGCGAGCAGTTGCATTTCCAGCGTCGTCAGGAAACCGGATGTCTCGAGTTTGACGAGATTCTGATTCCAGGTCACCAGATAGTCATTGAGCCGCTCATAAACCAGCGGCAGTGGGCTGGTCATGTGACCAATGAATCGGGGCGAGCGGATATTGACGATGCCCGGCAGAATGCGATCTTCAAGTCGCGAAAAATACTGCTCTGCAGTAGTCGGCGTGTCCGTCAGCAGGGGGAGTTGACCCTGGAGAAACTCGGCGGGCGATTTCGCAGACGAAGCGCGCGTCGGGCAGGGGACCGCGTCATGGGCAGCCGGGCAGGATTCAAAAAGCGATCGCAGATGTGGAGGGATCAAGGAGGTCCGGATCTGTCGAGAAGGTGACGTCTGGAAAAGGCAGAGAAATCGACAGCAGGCATGCCCTGCCAGATCCATCATAGTGGCACGAACAACGGATGGAAGGCTCAGGAGTGGTTTGAAGTCATGCGTTTCTTCGCATGCGTGCGACACGGTCCAGAACGCATTCACCGGGAGGGCGAGGCTCCGTCCGAGCCGCTGTCCCGCGTTGTACAGATGGAGGACGACTCGAGGTTGATTTTCACATCGTCTTCTCAGGCCTGAAGGGCCGTTAACTGTCAGCCCGGGATGAAATCCGGCGTTACCTTCTCAGGAGAGCAGACGCAGCCCCTCCGCATAACGCGACAGTTGGTGTTTATGAAGTTGGGCCAGAATTTCGTCCATCCGACACTGCGAATCGCGGGCGGTGAAAATTGAGTGAATCACGGTTCCCAGGATCGTGGTCGCGACTTCAGCGACCTTCAGCGGCAATCCCGAACCCGAAAGATCTGCGTGCAGTTCTTCATCGCTGCAGCATTCTCCGAACTTCTCGTCCTGATAATGCATTTCGATGCCATTAAAATCAGGTGAAAACTGATAATCGAACGGTCCATACTGCTGCTTCTGATGAATGACCCAAAACCGGGTTCCATCGAGAGTAATACCGTAATTTGGACACGCAGCGGAGGTCATAAAGTGTCGATATCTGGGGAGATTCGGGAGGCTTCCGGTCGAAAACACCGCAAGGACGCGAGCAATTCTATACATCAACAACGGGACTTTGAGTAGATGAACATCAACTCGAATACGAATCCGGACCGATCATCCAAATGTGCCGATAAATCGCCACCCATGCATGCGTCTGCAGGAACCGACCGTGAAACGCCGAAACCCGCTTGACAAAGATTCCGGACTGTAATACTGATTGCGCAGAACCCGGTGGACAGACGGTTTGTCGGCCTGAAAAACCGCCCGGACAGACTGGTGTCAGCATCCGAACTCAGAGTCGGAAATCTTTTCTGAGGGGACTTGGTTTTTGACTTGTCGAAAATCAGGCAGATGAATAAGTTGGTGGAAGAACCTCATTGTGATGAGGTCAGTTGCGACAAGAGAGAGTGTTTCGGAAACGTTTGATTGTGCAGCGACTGAAAGACTTTTGATAAGGGAAAAGCATCACATGATTATGGCAATCGTCAAACCAGAGCAGAAGAGTCTTTCGGAAGGCCTCGAGTCAATGAAACTCGAAGATGAGGTCATTCTTCTGATGAGCCGCACGAAAAACGACATCGTTCTGGAAGACGACCACGAAATCGTCCTCGAAGACGAAGAAGAAATTGAAGAAGAAGTTGAAGACGACGAAGAAGAATTCGAAGACGAAGAGTTCGACGACGAAGAATTCGATGACGAGGACTTCGATGACGAAGACCTCGACGAAGAAGAATTCGATGATGAAGAAGAATTCGACGACGATGATCTCGATGACGATGATGATGCCGATGATTTCGACGAGTTCGTCGAAGAAGACGAAGAATACTAAGACAGAACGCCGCGCAGGCATTTTCGTCCTGCAAGGCTGATCGCAAAATTGACGGCTATCTGCGCCCCGGTGTCATTCACCTGGGGCATTTTTTTTGCCGAGTGGGGGATAGAAATTAGGAATTGGAAATTAGAAATTGGCCGATCCGCTTCGCCGGGTTGATGCTTTCTGTTCCTGTTCTGGCTAATTTCTAATTCCCAATTTCCAATTTCTATCCGAGGGAATCTCCATGACCGGTCAGTTCGAGCAAATTCAGGAAGCCGCCGCCGCCATCAGCAAAGTCTGGTCAGGCAGCCCCAGCATCGGATTGATCCTCGGCACAGGCCTGGGCGGACTCGCCAGCCAGATCGAACAGGAAGCCGTCATTCCGTACAGCGAGATTCCCTGGTTCCCCAAATCGACCGTCGAATCCCATAAGGGGCAACTCGTCTGCGGGAAACTCGCTGGCAAATCCATCGTCGCCATGGAAGGCCGCTTTCATTTTTACGAAGGCTATTCCCTCGCCCAGGTCACCTTCCCGGTTCGCGTCATGAAAGCCCTCGGCTGTCATACCCTCATTGTCACCAACGCCGCCGGTGGGATGAATCCCCAGTACTCGCTGGCCGACATCATGGTCATCGAAGACCACATCAACCTGATGCCCGATAACCCGCTGCGTGGCATCAATGATGACCGCCTCGGACCACGCTTCCCTGATATGTGCCAGCCTTACTCGAAGGAACTCATCCAGATCGCCCGAGCCGCTGCTCTGGAACTGGGAATTCCAACTCAACAAGGCGTCTTCGTTGCTGTTTCTGGTCCGAACCTGGAAACGCGTGCCGAGTACCGCATGCTCAAGCAGATCGGCGCAGACTGCGTCGGCATGTCGACCGTGCCAGAAGTCCTCGTCGCCGCCCATGCCGGCCTGAAAGTCCTGGGCTGCTCGATCGTGACCGACATGTGCCTGCCCGATCACCTCGAACCTGTCGAACTCCCCAAGATCCTGGAAGTTGCCGCCCGTGGAGGCGAACGCCTCGCCCGTCTGCTCCCCAAAGTCATCGAAAAGATGACGTAGGGTCCGCTGTGCGGACCGCCAATGGACTCCCAGTTGCGAAAACAAAGTCAGGCCACCGCTGCGAATCTTGCGGGCGGTAGGCACTAACGCGAATACGGTCCGCACAGCGGACCCTACGAAATCGTACAGTCAGCACCTTGAGCCGCTTTTCGCTGTCGTTCGCTAAGTGTCCACCTCAGCTTGTATTGCTCGCACAAACAGCATTTTTTTCTGCTATGATCAATTTTTGATCGATCAGCGTGCAGCAAATCGGATTCTCAAACGCGGTATAGGACTTGCCATCTATGCTGATCGGCAAGGTGCCCTTTCACATCCTTCGGAGACCGCATGAAATTCCAATTGACCTCACAGCTTGACTACGAAGTGAAGTTTCCCTCAACGATTATCTTCAGCGTGTGTGCTGCGGATACCCATTCGCAAATCATTGTGTCTGAAAATCTCTCGATCAGCCCCGATGTCAAATTCGACGAAATGACTTCTGACTTCAGTGGCAGCCGCTTTATCCGCGTCGAAACCGGTAAAGCACAAACGCTGACACTGAAATACGAGGCTGTTGTCGAACAACAGATCGAACTCATCCCCGTCGAGAAAATCAAATCGACTCAAATCGGCAAACTCGCCGGCGACATCGTCCCTTACCTGTTTCCCAGCCGTTATTGCCAGTCGGACCGACTCGGACGTTTCGCTGTCGATTACTTCGGTAAGCACGATACGCAGTACGAAATCGTTGTCGCGATCGCCTCGTGGATCTACGAGAACATCGAATATCTGCCCGGAACAACCGACTCCGCCACCTCGGCTTTCGATACAGTGACGCAGCGGACGGGTGTCTGTCGTGACTTCGCGCACCTGGGAATCGCCCTCTGCCGCGCGATGAGCATCCCGGCTCGTTACTTCACTGGTTACGCGCACGAACTCAACCCGCCCGACTTCCATGCCTGCTTCGAAGCCTACCTCGGCGGACGCTGGTTGATCTTCGACCCGACACGCCTGTCGCACCTCAATGGACTGGTCCGCATCGCAACAGGACGAGACGCCGCCGATACCGCCGTCGCAAGCGTCTTCGGACGCATTAACTGCACGTCGATGTCGGTCAATTGTGTCCCGGCTGAGGACGGCTACCAGCCGTTTTCCCATGAGCAACTCGAACAGCAGGCTGTCTGCCTGGAACCAGCGAGCAAAAAGAATTAGGGCAACTGACGCAACTATGTAAAGTTGTCAGCAGATAAAAATGCGAGACGGAAGTCGATCAGGGCACCCCGATTCGGCGATCCGTCTCGCTTTCGCTGCTCATCGGCCATACCATTGGATGAGAACGCAGAGTCTAAATCTGCGTCGAAATGCGTTCAGCTTTGGTTCCTACTATGCCCCGCCTTCGAGTTCACCATAAAACGGTGTATGAATACAACCGCCCAGTCGAGTTCGGCGAACACCGTCTCGTCCTGCGTCCTCGTGAAGGCTACGACCTGCACGTCGAAAAGATGAAGCTCCATATCTTCCCCGAACACCAGATCGTCTGGATGAGGGATGTGTTTGGAAATTCAATCGCCCACGTCAATTTCTTGAAGGCTTCCGAAGAACTGGTCATCGACAGTGACCTGACTTTAACCCGCCATCAATCGACTCACCCTGAAGACCAGAACCCTCCCTGGCAGATTGTTTACCCCTTCGAATACGACCCTCTCGAGCAGAATATCTCGAACGCCTACCGGAAGCGGACCTATCCAGACGACGCGCCCGCGATCAAAGCATGGCTGGACGGGCATTTCCCCGACCGCGATCACGTCGACGCCCTAAGCATCGGCTACCAACTCGGCAAGATCATCCATCAAGACATCAAGTACAACCGTCGCATGGAGAAGGGCGTCCAAACGCCGTCTCAAACATTGGAACTGAAATCGGGCTCTTGTCGCGACATGGCCACCCTGATGCTCGATGCCCTGCGCGAACTCGGCTTTGCAGCCAGATTCGTCAGTGGCTACCTGACCTGCCAGGCCTCCGAAGCGGGCAGGGCGTCGATGCACGCCTGGATCGAATTTTACCTCCCCAAATTCGGCTGGCGAGGCTTCGACCCCACTATCGGCGAACCGACGTCCATCAAGCACATCGTCGTCGGCGTCAGCGACCACCCCCGCGGCGTCATGCCCGTCTCAGGCAGCTTCCACGGCACCTCGATCGACTTCGTCCAGATGAGCGCCAACGTCCGCATCGAATCGACACCGGAAGAAATGTCCTACAGTGAATGATCACTGAGGCCGGTCGAAAGATGTTTCCGTATCACTGACTTGACCATCTCTTCGATTCGCCAGCTTCTGATAGACCCCCTGGGCAACCCATAGCTGACCATTGACGGTATCGGGCTTCGATTCAATGTCTTCTTTCATGAATCGAACGGCACCATCGGCGAAAAGAACATTCATACCCCCCGGATGCTGGCTGGAGAAGCTGGCAAGCGTTGTGTTGTACTCATTGTTGTAAGCACAGTCTGTTACAGCATCGTTTGCCTGTGCATTGGAGCGCACGCCCGGCCAGATCCCCGCCCCGTTCTGCACACCACGCTCGCCGACCATGAAGGTGTTGCTGGTGCCATCGGTAATGTCGGCGAAGCGGACTTTGCTGCACCAGAAAAACAGCCCATTGGGGATTTTTTGTTCGACTTGAATGGCACCGGCCCAGTTCACGGCTTCATCCGAAGGAGCCAACAGCGAGACGGGGGAAGAGCCATAGCTGCCTGAATAATTGGAGACGCCGTAGCTTCCTCGCATCGTATTGATCTCCGATGTTCGATCGAATGGGCATTGAAACGTCGGAATGCCTAATTGAACCAACTTTTCAACAGAGTGATCCTCGTAGGCTTTTTTGGCGTCCAGGATTGGTAACACGCACTGACCCATCGGAGTGTCCAAATTATCGTAGAGCGCAGGTTGCTCGACGAAGGGGAGAATCATCGTCATCCAGCCGAATCCTCCGTCGGAATTGGGAAGGTCTGTTTTCGTGATCCAACCAGGCGGAAATGTGTTGTATGTATCGTGATAGTTGTGGAGTGCGATGCCGATCATTTTCATATTGTTGACACAGGATGACCGGGCGGCCTGTTGACGTGCATTCTGCATGGCGGGCAAGGCAATGCTTGTCAGGACGACCGCGACGAAGACAACAACCAGCAGTTCCAGACGCTGAAAGGCAGAACGTATTGGAAGATGATTCATGATCACTCCAGAAATGCAGGACTTGAAACGAACGGAATGCAGCAAAAAAAGGCTATCGAAACGATTGAGGAGTGAATCGCCAAGTCGTTCCCATCTTCTCCATGGGAAGCGTTTTTGTGTTGCTGCTCACGCCAGGTTGGTTCTTCATCTGTTCTTGAATCGCGGCTCTCATCGGTTTAGCAGAATCTGCCAGGCGCCAGTTTCCTTCGACGAGTTCGAGCACGATTTCCCGTTTACGTTCAGGCTCAGGAAACGGGAGCTTGGGATTGGGAATCGTGAAGATGGCTTTCTTGCCATCGTCTTCCAGTTTGGGTTCCAGCTTTAAGATCTGTTCGAGATCAGCAACAGGGATTTTCCAGACCATCTGGAGATTGGTGATCGTCTTATTTGTCGGGACAGCGACGCGGATCGGAACTTGCGTGTTTCTGGATTTTTCGTAGCGATCCCAGCCCACGCCTTCCCAATACGCGACCTCGGAAAGTGGTAGAAACGACTTCCCGAATCGAACCGCATCTTTCGCTTTGGCAGGTTCAGTTTCAAGTGGCTGAAGGTCAGCGATCGCTTTCCCAATCGCAGCCTTCAGATCGTTTCCATAACCAATGGATGAATCCTTCAACGCCGGAAAGGCCTTCAACGTAATCGGCTTAACCTCTTCCGCTGTTAACTCCACCGTCAATGTTGCTGTCAAATTATTCGGCCCAAACTTGACCTTCGCATCCTTGAAGATCGCCACTTCTTTGATGAAGGCGTCCATATCCTGTTTCGGGGCTTTGTTGAGGAGTTCATAATAGTCCTTCCGATTTCGCAGGACTCGAAACTGATCCACCGGCATGTAACGCACGAAGAACTCACTGTAGTTCTTCTCCTCCAGAAACTTCACCGCAGCCGCCAGATCATCGCGCAACGCCTTCTCGGCTGCGACCGCCGTGTCATCGTCAGCCGCTTTCTGTGCAACTGCGAATCCAACGACCACTCTTTCCTGAGCATGCAAAGAAGGCGTGAGCAGGATCAATCCCAGCAGTACCCAAGCGGCCAAGTTCATGGACAACATTCCTTCCAAACGCACGAATTCCACAACGATAACATAAGAACACCGAAACGCCTCTGCCAGTCGAATTGTTAAATAGTCTGTGGACCAGCAAAACCACATACGCATTAGCAGGTTTTTAAGTGTCAAAGGGATGTGACCAGAAACCGTCAGGAACTGAATCTTTGTGATTGCATTTTCGAGAGTGTTGGAGTGCAATAGCAGCGTTTCTGAATTCAGCGCCTCGCCGTTACTCGACGTCAATAAAGGTCACTGTCGATGGAAGAGACCAGATCTCGCAAAGCTCCGCCAAAAACTGGACCCTCGCTTCCTCCTCGATTGAGCTCCGCGAATCGAACTGCTCGCAAAAAGGAGAAGGAAGTCGTCGAAGAAACGTCTGCTCCGATCCCGGTGAGAAGACCGACGCGTGGAAAAGCAAAATCGCGCAAAGCCGCGTCCATGTCAGCGGGTTCCAAGATTGTCTGGATCCTCTCCGGCTTTTTCGGCGGCATCATCGGCGGTGTGATCTGGGGGGCAATCGCGTACTTCACGGGATACGAAATTGGCTATGTCGCAGTCGGCGTGGGTGCACTCGTCGGGATTTGCGTGCGATCGCAGGCCGGAAGCCATGCCGGCTTTGAAACCGGAATGGGATCAGCCGTCATCACAATCACCTGCGTCCTGCTGGCTCAATATTTCTCACTGGCATTGATGGCGACCAAACACATCCAAAACACGATCATCGCCAATCCCCAAAAAGTGGAGTCTCCAGATTTCGCCGACATGGTCAATGTCTTTGCTTATAAACTCGCCGCAGAAAAAGAGCAGGCTGGCACCAAACTGATCTGGCCTCAAATCGCCGACGACAAGCTCGCCAATACCCCGCCCGAAGAACTGTTTCCTGCCGGGATCTATGCAGAAGCAAAAACCAAATGGAACGTGAAATCCTTGCCGGAAAAAGAAAAGCTGATTGCCGAAGAGTACGAAGCACGTAAACAGGCCGTCGGGACTGCTCTAGTCGAAAATGGGACGTTCATGCACATCGCCTCGAACCTGAATCTGTTCGAAGTCCTCGGCCCAATGAGCTACCTCTTCATCGGCATCGCCGCCGTCACCGCCTTCCGCATGGGCGGGGGTATGGAGTAGATGCCAGCCTTCAAGTTCATGTCTTGTTCGAAACGTAGGGTGCTGGTGAGGCTCCGCGAACCGCACCAAATGTGGTGCCGAATCTCGTTTAGTTAGGACTCCAAGACTCACCATCAGCCTACAGTGAATGAGACGACCTCGTCCATCAAATTTAGTCGACAGTTAGGTCCTGTAATGAGATCAATCCTGTTCGGTATCGTTTTTCTGGTCTTCATCTCAGGCGTTGTTGAAGCACAAGTCTGGACACCTCCGGAGAATCCAGATCCTCACGCGATTTTGAACGAAGCTCGTGATGATGCCAAGGCACGTCGATTTGAAATCGCGCTCGCCAAACATGTATGGTACTTTGAAAATGCGATTAAACACCGACCGTCTCAGCGGGGTGTCCGTCGCTCTTTTGCTATTAGTGACTGGCACAAACTTGCGATGGATTATGAACCAGCGTATTTGGCGCTGCTCGAGAAGCGGGATCAGGCCAGAGAGAGTGTGACGTCATCAGAAGATTTTGTTGAGTCATTTCTTGATATGGCGTCGATTAACAATGAATTGAAGAATGATGAATTGACTGTCGAAGTTTTTCAGGAGGCTGAGAAGAAAAATCGAGAGCAAGCAAGACGTATCTTTTTCGTTGCTCGCGAGGCGTTGACTCGACAACGCGAATATAAAACCGTCAGTTTCTACCTTGATAACCCGACTCAGGATCTGGAAAAAGCGATTGAGCGCTACAAGATGCGGTTGGAGACAATGAATCGTCCAGAGTTGCAGCGCGTGGCTAACAATGAAAAACTTGTTGAAATGATGACCCAGAGAGCGAACAAGCACTTAATCAATCAAACGGCAACCCTCGTTGCAATTCTTGCAGTCAATGAGCGCCATGAAGAGGCCGAGAAGATTGCGAAAACTGCCAAGGAGAAATTTGAACTCCCCGAACTGCATCGAGCAGTGGATGATGCGGTAGTTGGAATGTTTCCGGAAACAGAGACGGAATAAAGGAGTGGCATTCCGATGAATAGACGATTTTTCGCTTTCATCTTTGTGTTGTTTGCTTATTCATATTCTTGTTTGGCAGAAGACTGGACGCCGCCGGAGAATCCAGTTCCAAAAGAGATTCTTGAGGAAGCCCGAAAAGATGCCAAAGCACATCGGTATCGATTCGCGCTCGTCAAGCATCAGTGGTTAGTCGATAACGCCCTCGAATATCAACCCTCACTCAAAGGCCTTCGGGTCAATGCGCTTGACGAATGGCACAAACTGGCAACCGTGTATGAGCCAGCCCACAAAGCACTGCTCGAAAAACGTGATCAGTCCAGAGAACTCGTCTCGACGTCCGACAATGTCGTCGAAGCATTTCTGATCATGGCAACCATCAACGACAAGCTGAAAGAGCCTGTATTAACGGTCCGCGTGTTTCATGAGGTGGAAGAAAAGTCTCCGGAGCAAGCTCGCCAGATTTTCGGGATTGCCCGTCAGGAACTGACCCTATTGGGGGAGTACAAAATAGTCAGCCAATATCTCGAAGATCCGGTCAAAGACCTAGAGAGGAAATTCGAGTTACATAAAACAATTCTAGATCTTGGTAATATTCCGCAAGTTCAAGGACATCGTTTCGCTTCAGAATATAGGGAAGCCGTCAGCAAGAGCGCAAATCGATTCTTAGTCAGAGATGTCGCCACGCTCGTCGCGATTCTTGCTGTCAATGATCGCCACGAGGAGGCCGAGTTGGTCGTGAAGACGACCCGGGAGAGGTATCCCCATTTTTCAGAACTACAAAGTGCGCTGGATAAAGCATTAATTGGTGAGTTTCCAAAAAAAGAGCCGCCGTCGAATCACTGATACCTCCCCGGCGTCTCCCCAATATCCACAATACTGCACGCAATAATCGGCTCGATCCCCTGTTCGTAAGCCGCTTTCACCAGCTCATCTGACTCCGCGCCTGGATTAAACCAGACTTCCTTCGCATTCGCCGCCTGAATGTCCGGCAGCATTTTGATCCCAATCGGCGGCGGCAGGTACACCGAAATCCGGTCCAGTGATTTGACCGGCAGGTCAGCCAGCGTTTTGTAGGCTTTCAAGCCCTCAATTTCCGTCTCTTTCGGGTTAATCGGATAGACGGTATAGCCTTGCGCCAAGTGGGCACGCACCGATTTGTTGCCGAATTTATGGCGATCCGACGAAGCACCAAGAATCGCGACCGTCGGTTTTGCGTTTTCGGAGGGTTCTGTCATGGCTTGCGTCCTGATATAATTCTTGCCGCTGGTATTCATACTTGATCGGGGATTCCACTTCCCGAAGAATGCACTGGTCCGAAACGACCAGTGTACCACCCAGTATCAGCAGTTCGTATTCAGAAGACAAGAATTGGCAAATGTCGCGCCGAAACGATGACAACCGCCATTGAAGAATAGACGTCGATGAGCACAGAGATTTCAACAACGGGACAAAGCGTCCGGTATGCCAACGGCTTCAGCGCCGAGACGGACCCCGTCAAAGCCGCCGAAGCGATCAGCCAGGAGATCGTTTCCCGGTTCAAGTCGACCCCGGTCCATGTGACGATGGTCTTTGCAACCGTCGACCGCTTTGCAGGCATGGGGACCTTCCTGCATCACCTCCAGGAGAACCTCAAGTCAGAGATTCTCCTCGGCTGTACGGCGGAGACGCTGATCTATCAGGACCGCGAACTCGAAGGACAGTCCGGCATTGTCGTCTGGTCAGCCTCACTCCCAGGCAGTGTCCTCGAAGCCTTTCATCTCGAGTTCAGCAAGACCAGCGAAGGCATCCTCTGCGAAGGCTTTCCAGAACACGCAACGGGCGACCTCACCGGCGCCTCCATCTTCCTGTTATGTGACCCGTTCACAACGCCTCAAGACATCGTCATCAACGAACTCGCGGAACGCTTCCCCGGCGTCCCCGTTTACGGCGGCATGGCCAGCGGCTTCGAACGTCCACAGGAAAGCCAGATCGTCTATCAAGGCCAGGTGTTCGATTACGGCGCCGTCGGCGTCCTCATCAAACAGGGCCCGATGATCCGCTCACTGGTCTCTCAAGGCTGTCGTCCGATCGGCCAGCCGTATGTCATCACCAAAGGCAACCGCAATCTCATCGCGTCTGTCGGCGGACATCCCGTTATCGAGAAACTGAACGAGACCGTCGAACTCCTCGGCGACGACGACCGCGAACTCCTCCGTTACGGCTTATTCATGGGCGTCGTCATGAATGAGTATCAGGAAAGTTTCGGCTACGGCGACTTCCTCATCATGAATGTCCTCGGCGTCGACGAAGAAAGCGGACAGATGGCCGTCGGCGGTCGCATCCGCACTGGCCAGACAGTCCAGTTCCACCTGCGAGACGCCAACAGCGCCGACGAAGACTTCAAAGGCCTCATCCGCAAAGACCAGGCCGCCCACGGCAACGGCGTCCACGGCGGACTCCTCTTCAGCTGCAACGGCCGAGGCACCCGCCTCTTCCCCAGCCCCAACCACGACGCCAGCCTCATCAACAGCGAATACCAAAACCCCGTCGTCGCCGGCTTCTTCGCCCAGGGCGAACTCGGCCCGGTCGGGAAGAAAAACTTCCTGCACGGGTTCACAGCTAGTGTGGCGCTGTTTGAGTGAGTCAACGAGACTGGAACGCAGAGTTCGCAGAGTGGAGCAGAGAACGCTGAGAATTCCAATAGGATTTCATCAGTGCACATTGTTATTATCAGTGAGCGAAATTTTGCTGTTTTGGGTAGTGAATCATGATAACTCGCATTCCAGTTCAAGAGGCAGGGAATAGGTTGCAGGAGATCTTTGCAGGACTCAGTCCTGGAGATGAAGCACTGATTATTGATGCGCAGTCGACTGTGATAGGGCGTTTTCTTCCTCCCACTTCCTCCACCTCAAGCCAGTCTTCAGTTGAAAATCCGCAACGCACGGAGGCTTGGAAGAAAAGTTTGGAGTGGCTCTCATCACAGAAAATACAGACTCACGGTGAGCTCAACATTGATCGAGGGACATTTTACGAGTGAATCGCTGCTTGATTGATACGAACGTGATGCTTCGAGTTGTCACTGACAATGACCAGAGTGTTGTTGCGAAATCCGCAGTCGACGATCTCAGTAAGAATGGATTCACCCTCGTCGTCGTTCCTCAATGCATCTATGAATTTTATGTGGTTGCGACTCGTCCCTTAGCCAATAATGGTCTTGGACTCACGCCCGGAGTGATGCCTTCCTTTATGGAAAGCATCTTAACCCTCGCAGAGCTTCTTCCCGATACCTCAGAGATTTATAAGAATTGGCTAGAACTTGTGTTTGCTCACACCATCTCCGGCAAACCATCCCACGATGCACGTCTCGTCGCCGCGATGAAAACACATGGCATCACTCATTTAATGACATTTAACGTGACCGACTTCACTCGGTTCGGAACGAGATTACAGTCATTGATCCTGCATCAACGATCGCATAGGCTTTGAATTCTCCGCGACCCCCGCTCCCCTCCGCGCCCTCTGCGTTCCAACCTCTCTTAAAGCGTAACAATGCCAGCCTTCCAACTCGTCTCCGAATTTAAGCCCTCCGGCGACCAGCCACAGGCGATCGCAAAACTCGTCGAGGGGATTAACGAAGGCAAGAAGGAACAGGTTCTCCTCGGCGTCACCGGGTCGGGCAAGACCTTCACGATGGCCAACGTTATCCAGCAGACCCAGCGTCCCACGCTCGTCCTCGCCCACAACAAAACCCTCGCCGCCCAGCTGTATGGCGAGTTCCGCGAGTTCTTCCCGAACAACGCCGTCACGTACTTCGTCAGCTACTACGACTATTACCAGCCCGAAGCCTACATCCCCCAGCGCGATATCTACATCGAAAAAGACTCCTCGATCAACGAAGAGATCGACCGCCTGCGCCTCCTCGCGACCTCGGCACTCGTGAGTCGTCGAGACGTCATCGTCGTCGCCTCCGTCAGCTGCATCTATGGCCTTGGCTCCCCCAAAGACTACCTCGACATGATGGTCCCGCTGCAGGTCGGCCAGACAATTGACCGCGACAAGATGCTGCTCAAGTTCATCGACATCCAGTACGAACGCAACGACTACGAACTCGCCCGCTCCCGCTTCCGTGTCCGCGGCGACGTCGTCGAAGTCTGGCCAGCCTACGAAGAGTTCGCCTACCGCATCGAAATGTGGGGCGATGAAATCGAAAGCCTGACCATCATCAACCCGACCACCGGCGAGTCCTCCAAATCTCTCAAAGACATCTACATTTACCCCGCCAAGCTGTACGTCGTCCCGCAAAGCAAAATCGACGCTGCCATCGCAGACATCGAAACCGAACTAAGAGAACAACTCCAGAAGTTCCAGTCCGAGGGGAAACTCCTCGAAGCCCAGCGACTCATGGCCCGCACACGCCACGACCTCGAACTACTCAAAGAAGTCGGCTTCTGCCCAGGCATCGAAAACTACTCACGCGCCCTCGCACAACGCAAACCCGGCGAACCACCATATACGCTGTACGACTTCTTCCCCGATGACTTCCTGATGTTCATCGACGAGTCGCACGTCATGGTCCCGCAGGTTCGCGCCATGTACGCAGGCGACCTCGCCCGAAAATCAACCCTCGTCGACCACGGCTTCCGCCTGCCGATGGCGCTCGATAACCGCCCGATGAAGTTCGACGAGTGGAACGCCAAACGCAACGTGACCGTCTTCGTCTCTGCAACCCCCGCCAACTGGGAACTCGATCGCACGCAAGGCGAAGTCGTCGAACAAGTCATCCGCCCCACCGGCCTCGTCGACCCGATCATTCACATCCATCCCGCCCGCGGCCAGACTGCCCACCTGCTCAACGCGATCAAAGAACGCAGTCAGAAAGGGGAACGAGTCCTCATCACGACGCTCACCAAACGCCTCGCCGAAGACCTGACCGCCTACCTCATCGAAGAGGGAGTCAAATGCCAGTGGCTGCATTCAGAACTCGATGCCATCGAGCGCGTCGAGATCCTGCGTGAACTCCGCGAAAAAACCTTCGACGCCCTCGTCGGCGTCAATCTCCTGCGCGAAGGTCTCGACCTCCCCGAAGTCTCCTTGATGGCGATCCTTGATGCCGACAAGGAAGGCTTCCTCCGCAGCGAAACCTCGCTCATCCAGATGATCGGCCGCTCCGCGCGAAACGTCAACGCGGAGGTCATCATGTACGCCGACACCGTCACCGAGAGCATGCAGAAAGCCATCGACGAAACCAACCGCCGTCGCGCGATTCAGATCGAGTACAACACCAAACACGGCATCACCCCCGAAACGATCAAGAAGGCCATCAAACGCGGCATCGAAGAAGAAATCAAGGCCCGCAAAGTCGTCCAGGAAGTCTCCGGCGTCGGCGACGAAGCCAAGTTCGTCACCCAGGAGCAAATCCAGGAACTCCAGGCCCAGATGCTCCAGGCCGCCGAGAATCTCGAATTCGAAAAAGCCGCCAACCTCCGCGACCAGATCGCCAAACTCAAACAAAACCTCGGCCAACCCATCACCGCCGCCGAAGAAGCCGGCTTCGCCAAAAAAGGCGGCCTACGCGGCGCCCGCACCAAAAAAGGAAAGGGCGGTTCAAGACGAGGCAAACGCTAGTCTTGTCCCTTCTCCCCCGGGGAGAAGGTGGCCGAGTCTTCGAGGTCGGATGAGGGACCTCTGCATGCCTTCGAAGATCGTGAAAGCTTAAAAAGCTTGCTTCCTATTGCCTGTCTATGGAGAAGGTGCCCGAAGAGCGGATGAGGGTGGGCGCTAGGCAGGCATTCGCGTTCCTATCCAAAACCCACATCAGCCATTCTCTTCACATCCCCAACCGCCCACGAATCCCTACCGGCAATTCATAAACCTTCTCCACTGGCAACAACCGCTTCGCTCTTGCATACTCGCCATCAAGCTTCAATCGATAAATCTTCGCCGTCAGCTCCGTCACATCGTCAATCTTCTGAATCCAGCTCTCCACATACTCATGAATCAGATGACGACTGATTCCGACCTGAATTGATCGATGCTCCAGCTTCTGTCCTCGAATCGATCGCTCCGGATCCCATTGCACATGCACCTGAGCCGCTTCGAACTCGCTGCGCCACCTATCAATCGAACGATGCACCGGGGGATGAAAGGAAGTCAGAGTCGCCAGACTCAACGCCTTCTCCCAACCAGCTCTTGAGATCCGAATCGCGAGAATCCGATTCTGATTCGCCTTCGTGCCCCAGCCACTCCGTTCCATCATCCACAGATACGACGGCTTGACCCATGTCATCCGGTTCAACGAAAACGGAGCCACAAACCGACCCGCCTTGAGCGCAGCATCCGCAATCGCATCATTGTAAGCCTGATAAACAACAATCGTCTCACGATCAAACGACGCACGTACTTCGTGATACTCTGCCATACTTTTCTCTCTTTTTGTGCACATGACAAATCGAGAGTCGATGGGGTTCACGGTCCTGTTCTGTGAGATTCGATTAATTGATTCTCAGTGCTCCAGTTGTGTTTTGCGATCATCCGGGATTTCGTCGAGCAGCAACCCAACTTGTCGGTTATGGCCCGAAAAGCCAACCACGTACGCTTCAACTGGATCACCCAGTTTGTAGCGTGAGTCGGGTAATTGGCCTCTTGATAATTTCATGTCCGGTACGAGAAGTAATCCGGGAACGCTCGTTCCGAGATTGATAAAGACACCAAAGTGTGCGATGCCAACGATATCACCGCAAACACGGTCACCTATACTCAATGTCTCGCAAACGATCTTCCAATCATCATCACTCGGTTTTAGGAATGAATCGAAATTCTCTATTGTTTTCCACATTCATTGGTTTTAACTGACGGACTCTTTCACCGCTACTTCACCCCCTTCGCCTGCTTCCCCAGATGCACCCCCCGCACATCCATGAGCGCCGCCTTCGCAATCTTCCTCGGCTCAATCCGCACCTGATACTCTCCCGCCTCGGTCACCTCAATCATCCCCAGATGCACCCAGCGAAAATTCTGAAAATGCCCCGTCTCCGCTGGGTCAAACGCGATCTCTCCCTTCACGACATCTCCTTGTCGCAGTGACAGCGCAGCCTCGCTCCCTCCTTGTCCTGTCCCCAGCCCCTGCAGCACCGCAACCGCATACTGCCCCGGCTCAGCAATCGTCACCGACCACTCCACATAATCCTTCGACCCCGTCCAATACCCCACCGTATTCTTAAACCACTGCGGCTCATATCGCAGCTTCTCCCCAAAGGTTTTCGCGAAACACGCAGGCAGCATCAACGTCCCATCAGCCGCCGGTTGAATCGATTCCAGCTCGCTCAACAACACCGGCTCGCCATCCAACACCACCTCAATCACATCTCCCTGGGCAGCCTCGTTCCACGTCCAGACCCAATGATCAATCTCCGGCGTCAACTTCAACTCCCGCTTCGGATGCCCCTTCCACCCCATCGACTTCAGCGGCGCACACAGCCGGGGAATCGAAAGCTTCTTCTCTCCCATTGCTTTCGACCCAGGAGCCAGCAGCAGCGTTTTGCCCTGCCCATAAACCGCAACATCCTCACTCGATAACGACTCGATCTTCGTCGCCTCCTTCGATAGCTCCTGGGCAACCAGCGATACGCCAGTAAACTGGCAAGCCAGCAGAATCACACAGAACCTACCCATCAAAGTCGTCATCGTAATTCTCCTCGAGTGTCGAATATCTTTGCCTTGAAGGGAGCCGCATTTCGTCCCTTCTCCCTTGAGGGGAGCGGCTTTATGTCCCTTCTCCCTTGAGGGGAGAAGGTGCCCGAAGGGCGGATGAGGGTGAGCGCTAGGCATCTAACGACTCACAATGTGGCTTGAAATCACCAGGAAACAGTTCTCTCTTCCGAAGAACCTAATCGATCATCATTCTAAGTCCACCATCCCCAAATGTCTCTATCGATGACCGCCCTCAAATCGATAGTTCTCCCGACGTCGACGATCAACTTTGCGGGTTTTGACCGTCTGTACCCTGTCGAGCATTGCATAACGATCCAAATCCTGAAAGATGGAATGGCGCTCACAAGAAATTCCCCCAGAGAATCTTCCTTTCCCCTCCCATGTCGACCTCCCGCACCGGCTTCACCCTCATTGAACTCCTGGTGGTCATTGCCATCATCGCGACGCTTGTCGCTCTCCTGCTCCCCGCCGTCCAGCGCGCCCGTGAGTCAGCTCGTAGCCTCACCTGCAAAAACCAGCTGAAGCAACTCGGCCTCGCTCTGCACAACTATCACGACACCCATAGAATCCTCCCCAAAGGCAACTTCGAAAAAGTGCCGAGCTTCAGTGGCACAGGCGACGGCGATGGCAACCGCTCCTGGAACGGCTTCTCCGCCCACGCCATGCTCCTCCCGTACCTCGAACAGAGCGCGATCTACGACCAGCTCAACTTCAACGTCAACGTCGTGACAACTCCCAACAACGAAGTCCGCCAACAGACGATCCCCGCCTTCCTCTGCCCCTCCGACCAGCACGACATCAGCAACGGCTCCGGTCGAGACGCAGGCCCCGGAAACAACTACGTCTTCTGCACAGGCCCGTCCGTCTGGTGGTTCCAACCCGGCAGCAACGCCAATACTCCCTGGCCCCCAACATCACTCCCCGATCTCGAACATCAGGTCGGCCTCTTCAACTATCGCAAAACCGTCCGCTTCCAAGACGTCACCGACGGCCTGAGCAACACCCTTGCCGCGTCTGAACTCATCAAAGCCGATGGCAACATCACGACCTACAACACCACCAACTGGCCATACTCCATCGGCGACCTCGTCCGCACCGGCACACTCCCTCCCGCGATGCCCAAATCGTTCCCGTCACGAACCCACATCGACGAATGGGGCCAAAGCTGCAAAGACACCATCGGCGTCTCCACCATACGCCCCCTCGGCGACATCGGCGTCAACTGGATCCGCGGCGACCTCGGCCAAACCCTCTTCAACACCCTCGACGTCCCCAATTCCAACAACCCCAACTGCGCGAACTGCAACTCCTCCTGCAGCCGCATCACCGCCGAAGCCAACATCCCCGCCCGCAGCCACCACGCCGGCGGCGTCAACACCCTCCTCGCCGACGGCCACACCCGCTTCATCTCCAACACCATCGACTTCACCCTCTGGCAAAGACTCGGCGACAGAAACGACGGCCAGGTGCTCGGGGAGTTCTAGGTTTGTCCCCCCCAATGGGACGTGCCTTCTGCCTGTCCCACTGCTGAATACCTCACCATGGAACCCCGCTCCCCCTCCCGCTATCATGAACCCGTCCACCCCACACGGAGATTCCCATGCCCCAATCATCCCGCATCGTCCTCATCACTGGCGCCTCCTCCGGCCTCGGCCGCGCCATGGTCCAGCGCTTCCTCCACGACGGCCACCACGTCGTCGGCGTCGCCCGTCGCGAAGACGAACTCAAGAAACTCCAGTCCGAATCCGCTGACCGCTTCGCCTACATCGCCGGCGACGCCTCCAATGAAGAAATCATCAACCAGGCCTTCGACCTTGCGACGAAACAATTCGGACGCCCCGCGGACCTCGTCGTCGCCAACGCCGGTCGTGGCCTCGGCGGCTCCGTCGCGACTGCAGACCTCGCTGAGTTCGAAGCCATGGTCCAGATCAACCTCACCGGTGCCTTGCGCTTGATGCAGAAAGCCGCGAAGGTCATGCTCGCTGATCTCGAAACTCGCCCCTTCCCACAACACCCCCACGACATCATCGCCATCGGTTCCGTCGTCGGCCGCAACGTCTCCCCCTTCTCAGCAATCTACGGCTCCACCAAGTTCGCCGTGCACGCCCTGACGGAAGGCCTCCGTCGCGAAGTCGGTCCGAAGGGCATCCGCGTCAGCCTGATCGAACCTGGCATCGTCATCAGCGGCTTCCAGGAAGGAGCAGGCTATAGCGACGAAACCGTCAAACGCTTCCACGACAACTGGGGCCCGCTCCCCGACCCCGAACACGTCGCCGACACCATCGCCTACCTCACCAGCCTCCCCCCCCACGTCCACGCCAACGAAATCATGCTCCGCCCAACCAAGCAGGATTACCCGTAGGGAGTTTTGCCACAGAGTTCACCGAGGATAGACTGACAAATTGGATTCTTATACGCGTAGACGATTTGCGTACATAGCTTGCCGGGAGGGATTTGCATGTGTAAATTTGTTGTGTATTGATTGCTCATTGAGGATTTTCATCATGGCTAAAGACTTACCACCACGTCGTCAGAATTCTGCTGTTGGCAAAACGGCTGCTCGCCCTTCACAGTCAAAGAAGTCTTCCAAGCCGCAAAAGAGTAATCCGGTTCCTTTCGTTGTTGGTGGCGTCGCTGTCGTGATCGCGATCTGTGTCGGCGTTTTCTGGATAACCAGTTCCAGTTCTTCCAGCGTTGAGAAATCGCCAGTCGAGGCGATTATTTCGAGTGAAGCATCACCATCTGACCCAGAGCAGGCTTCACCATCTGTTGAGCCTCAAAATGTTGTTTCCACGCAAAGCAATCAGAATGTTTCAGTCGAGCCTTCGGGTGATAGCACGACCGACGTCACTCCAGTCACCCAAGTGCCGATGACTGCTGCAGCAATGCCGACAGCCAGTTCACCTACATCTGAAACCCAGGTCGTTGCTGAAAAATCGGGACAGACAGACGCTTTTCAGCCGACGGAAGAAGTCAATGAGATCATCAGTGCATTGAACGGGCTGAAGGTCTACCAGATTTCTATTTTTGGCAGCCTGGAAGATCTCAGGACTGATGAGGATGTCAGTTCCACATTCGAAGAGTTTACGACCGACATGACGGATATACAGCGCCGTGCTTTGATGGTGGAACCAATTTCTAGTGAGAAATTGATTACCAGGATGTCATTCCTGCCGGGTTTCTGTGAGCAATACCGAACGGATTTCACACCAGATAAACAGCAAAAAAAAATAGCGGCTTCAGTTCACCATCTTTCTGAATCATCTCTCAAAGCAATCGATGGGTTTTTAAAAGGCTATCCATCAAAAGAGGGCTTCGTTCTCGATTCGATCAGTATCCAACCGAAAACCTTCTTTCATGGTTATGAGCAGCAAGATGAATATTTCCAAACTCTTCAAAGCCAGGGGCGACAATTTGCCATCGGCATGAGTCAGGATGACAAAGAGATGTCATTGAATGCACTGAAAAAGTTGGATTCAATATTCGTCGCAACGACATCCTCGCCATTGAAAGCGAAGTCACTATCGGAAACGCTTTCTGCTGGTATTGCGATGGTCGAAGCCTCAAATGGTTACCTCAATTACTTCCAGAGTGAAATATCACGCCTGGACGAAGATGATTCACGAAGCGCTCTGAGCGACGTCGTCAACGCGTTTTCAGACCATATCGACAGCTTCAAAAATAGCCTGAAAGAATCCAAGAAACTTCCGGAAGCCGATCAGACGTATGTCAAGCTGCTTGATGAAGTCATCCAGATGGAAGAAGAGATGATTCGTTACGTCCAGTCGATTCCCGGCAATTCTGATTCCAAGACAGTTGAAAATAAACTCGATGATCTTCGCGTGAAAAGTCTCAATTTTCAGCGTCGTGTTTTGCAAATAGAGCCTGGTAGAAGCGGATTGTTGAACGAGATCTGGACCAAGCCCTTTTATGCTCATGACAAGCAGATGAGGCAAATAAGGGGTGCTTTCGACAAAAAGATGAAATCATTACCTCCTGCATTGGCCAGAACGATCAGCCGCAAACTCGCGAGGTTCGATGGATGGAAGTTTCTAAACTCTGCTGCTTCTCAAGACTGGCTTCTTCAAGAGAAATATGATGTTACAGGTTTCATTTCCTATGAAAACAACTTGCGACAGGTAAGCTCATCGTTTGCAAAATCGCTTGATGAGAAAAACTACGACAAGGCTATGGAGGCAATACGAGAACTCGATCCAATTTTTAGTCGCGTTCTCCTCCGCGAAAGCAGACTCAAGATTGAACAAGAGCCAGACTTGAAACGAATTTGTGAGGTCGCAATTCCATTCAGCTACTATTTTGAAGATGAGATCACTCGAATAGAGGATGAGAAATTAAAGTCGGCGATGCGACTTGCTCTCAATGAATTCTCGGGGCATATTTTTGATGTCATCAATCAAGAGAAATCGGGAAGCGGATTTTGAATTTTTAACTCAGCATGTTTTCTAAATGCTTCTAAGCTGTTGATCTCATGTCTGTTTCCTAAGGCTAATCTGCTCCAACCCATCTTCGTCCTCTCCAGGCTATGTGTAGTAAGTTCTCTCTTCAATGCTCGGCACCAACCTCACCCTCGCCGCCAACCTCCTCCGCAACGATCAGGTCGTCGCGATGCCCACCGAGACCGTCTACGGCCTCGCCGGCAACGCCATGTCCTCGACCGCGGTCGCACGCATCTTCGAAGCCAAAAACCGCCCCCTGTTTGACCCGCTCATCGTCCATATCGCCGACATCGCTCAAGTCGACCAGCTCGCCACCAGCGTCTCCCCAACCGCCCGCAAACTCATGACCGCCTTCTGGCCCGGCCCCCTGACGATCCTGCTCCCCAAACAAGACACCGTCCCCGACCTCGTCACCTCCAGCCTCCCCGAAGTCGGCCTGCGCATGCCCAATCACCCGCTCGCCCTCGAACTCATTCGAACCGCCGGCGTCCCCGTCGCAGCCCCCAGTGCCAACCTCTTCGGCCGCATCAGCCCCACGACCGCGCAACACGTCGAAGACCAACTCGGCGACCGCATCGACTACATCCTCGACGGCGGCCCCTGCCAAGTCGGCGTCGAATCCACCATCATCCGTGCCCACGACGACAAGATCGAAGTCCTCCGCTTCGGCGGCATCACCATCGAAGACCTCCACCAAGCCACCGGCCTCCCCGTCATCACCGCCACCCGCACCATCGACGAATCAACCGGCCAACCCATGTCCGCCCCCGGCATGCTGACCAGCCACTACGCCCCCCTGACGCCTTTGGTTATTGCGGACCCGGAAATATTGGAAGGTCTTGTCCGCATGAACCCTGTCGGAATCGGCTTGCTTCTCAGCGAGCATCTTTGCGTTCGGTATCCCGACACAATCATGGTCGAATGCCTGAGCGAAACCGGCAACCTCGTCGAAATGGCCGCCAACTTCTTCGCCGCTCTACGCCGCCTCGACTCTCATAATCTGATAGCCATCTACGCGACACCTTTTCCTGATCGAGGACTAGGACGTGCACTAAACGACCGTCTTGAACGTGCCGCCGCCAAAACGACAGGGATTTGAATCACCCTGGAAAGGCATCTAGAGATATTTGAGCATCTCAATCATCTCGACTCTCTGATCACACTGCGATAAAATGGCAGCAGGAGACAACCATGGTCATCGAAATCCAAATCGACGAAGCACAAACCCGCCTCAAAGAACTCGTCAACAACCTCGGCCCGGACGACGAAGTCCGCCTTCTCGACCACGCCCGTGTGATCGGTCGTATTACGTCAGGAGGTGCCAAATCGACGTTTGATCCTCAATCTGGCGATGAATTCCGACAGTGGCTCGAAGAGTTTTCGAGTCGTCATCGCGGAGTGGGGGGAAGAGTCGATGACACCCGTGAAAGTATCTACGACTGACCGAAATGTAGGGTGCCGGTGAGTCTTCGAACCGCACCAAATCGCGTCCAGAAATGCTCAACCCTTCGAGACCACATCCGGTTCGTGAATACACACAAAACACGAATAGATAATCAAACCTCCTCACTGCAAAAACTCCACCACCTCCCCGCTCTTCGCATTCTGATAACTCACCTCATCCACCAGATCCTCCCCCGCATTCAACAGCCGAATCCGATCTCCCGAATTCCCCAGCAGCAGCTTTGACCCCGTCGCCCGCGACAAATCAATCCGCAGCGTCTCGCCCACTTTGATCGCACCGCTGAGCTCTTTCTTGCCATCTTGCTTATCGCGCAGCGTCCACCGCTCCAGGTCGACAGGCTGATCAGAGATGTTCTTGATCTCCACCCATTCCCCCGTTTCATCATCCCCCTCAGGATTCGGCAGCCCCTTCGTAATCACGACCGGCCCTTCCCTCGAAACCACCGGCGAGACATCACTCGGCTGTGCATACCCCAGCAGCACCGGGTAAAACGTCCTCACATGCGGCCCCCGCTGCCCGTTCGATTTGACGCTCGCATGCAGGACCAGATCAAACGTCGAACCATCGATCGTCGTCCGACGCCGATCATTCGACAACAACCCCTTCTGCAGTTCGAAGAACGCCACCGTCCCCATCGCGAGTTCGCACTCCGGACTCATCCCGACAAAGACCCCACCTTTTTCTTTATAAAGCTGCACACTCGGATGAGGCCCCGTCCCATCGGGATCAACATCCCAGATCATCCGCAACGTGATGACACACGGGTTCGCAGGCAGCCGCTCCGCAGGCAGGTCGTACTTGTGACCCAGGTAATTGACGAACCCCTTCTTCTCATGACGCGCGAACTGGATCCAGCTGTGATACCCGGTCACCTCCCCCTTGGTCGCAGTCCCATTGTCCGGATACTGCCCCTCACCGACAAACACATGCTCAAACCCCGAACACCCCTCCGTCGCACGTCCGCCATAGTGATTCGTATAAGTCTCAAACCAGATCTCCATCAGCTTCTTACGAAAATCCTCGCGAGACAAACTGACCGACAGATTGTTTGACACATAATGAAACGCCACCTTCATGGGACGCGACCCCATCACCTTGTCCAGAAACGCATCGATCTCCGCTCGCTCCGCTTTTGTCGTCGTCTCCTCCTCCCCTGATCGAATCGCATAGTTATCGAGCAGGGCGATGAAGTCAGGATAAATCCCCGTTGTCAGCTTCGAATCATTCAGATAGCGAAACAGCCCCCTCGGAGCCGCATCATTCCCGCGACCGCCACTCGCCTCGCCCTGTTCATCCAGCAGAATGTCCGAAATCGCCCCCACGGACATCTCATTCGAAAACCGCCTCACCGTCATTCCCTGCTCATCACAATCCTTCAACCGCTGATAAATATTCTCCGACGTCACCCCCACCAGATCATCCGCAACCGCAACACCCACCACAAACCAACCCACAACCACCGCAGCCAGTAATCCCCGCCCCAACATCAAAAAATCCCCCTTCAACGATACAAAAAACACTGTCCACACAAACCCATCATAACAAAAACGTCGAAATGTGTACAAATGTATTTTGGGCATTCTGGAAAAGATTCCCCAAGTCTCTCCCCCACCTGTTTGTGAACTCTTACCCCCATCCCCATGTCTTTCACTGATAGCCCCAAACCACTATGATTTCCCCCTCATCCGCACGCTGGCCTCGAATCTCTTCGCTCCGGCCAATTACCAATTACTAATTACCAATTACGAATCACCAACCATGTTCTCTCCCGTCAACGATCCCGATTTCATCTCCGGCGAACACCAGGCCCTCAAATTCTGGGATGACCAAAAGATCTTCGAGAAACTCCAGGCCAAGAACAAAGGCAAAAAACGCTGGAGCTTCCTCGACGGCCCCATCACTGCCAATAACCCCATGGGCGTCCACCACGCCTGGGGACGCACCTACAAAGACACCTACCAGCGCTTCTACGCCATGACCGGCCACGACCTCCGCTACCAGAACGGCTTCGACTGCCAGGGCCTCTGGGTCGAAGTCGAAGTCGAGAAACAACTCGGCCTCGGCACCAAAAACGCCATCAAAGACTACGGCGTCGATAAGTTCGTCAACGAGTGCAAAAAACGCGTCCTGAAGTTCGCCGCCCGTCAAACCGAACAATCCATCCGCCTCGGCTACTGGACCCAATGGGACAACCCGACCCAGCTGCGCCTCCTCTCCGAAAACGTCGGCACCGACAACGAAGTCACAATCACGACCCCCAACGGCCAGACCGTCACCGACAAGGCCCACAAGATCGTCGAGAAACTCGGCAACCCCGAATGGGGCGGCAGCTACTTCACCTTCTCCACCGAGAACAACGAAACCATCTGGACCTTCCTCAAAAAATGCTTCACCCGCGGTAAGGTCTACAAAGGCCACGACGTCATGCCCTGGTCAGGCCGCGGCGGCTCTGCGTACTCACAGATGGAAGTCGCCGACGGCCGTAAGCTGACGACCCACCGCAGCGTCTTCGTCCGCTTCCCGCTCATCGACAAAGACAACGAATACCTCCTCGTCTGGACGACAACTCCCTGGACCCTCACCAGCAACGTCGCCGCCGCCATCAACCCGGACCTAGAATACGTCAAACTCCAGTCGAAGAAGGACGGCGCCGTCTATTACTTCGCCAAAGACAACCTCAACTACAAACGCCTCGACAAGGAATTCAAGGAAGGCTTCGGCCGCCCCGAATGGTCCTGGCCAGAATCCGTCGGCAAGCTGAAAACCGTCGGCCAGCTCTTCAAAGAGCAGGGCGGTTTCGACGAACTCGGCTCCGTCAAAGGGGCAGAGATGGTCGGTTGGAAATACAAAGGGCCGTTTGATGAGTTGGCTGCTCAGAAAATGTCAGGTGGTTTTCCGAATGATGCATTGGAGTCGCGAAATAAGAGCTTTTCGGAGACTATCTTCTTAGAGGAGAAAATTGAGAAGGCAAGGGAAGAGTATGTAAACGCGCGGGTGGATACCAAGAAAAAGCTTTCAAAGCTACTTCATGATCTTACTTTTCAAGCCTTGTATCGTGGCATGGTCGCCGGGTTTTATTTCCGAAAAATTGACGGACACTATTTAGGAGATGAGAAGGAGTCGTTTGAACCATTGTTATACGAGCTCAAACAGCTAGGTCTTGATCATTTAGCCTTTTGGAAAATCTATTCATCGCTTTTATCTCAAACAGGAGACTTGAACGAGCAAGAATGGCTAGTGTTCATTAATGATTATTATCAACAGCTCTTGAAAGAAGTGGAAGGAATACCCGCTCGAACCGCCGTCCAATGTCATCGAGTTATCGATGGCGGAAAAGACTCGAAAGGCGCTGCTATCGTCGTTCAAGGAGAGGGAACAGGTATTGTTCACATCGCACCGGGTTGCGGGGACGTCGACTACCATCTTGGAGAGCAGAACGCCGTTCAAAGTGTCGCGCCGTTGAAAGAAGACGGCCGCTTCGACGAAGGCTTCGGCGAGTTCACAGGCCGGGAAGCCATCGACCCGACAACCATCGACCTCGTCCTCGAAAAACTCAAAGCCAGCGGCTTCCTCGTCTACGTCGAACAATACCCGCACATCTACCCTCACTGCTGGCGGACGGGGGATGAGCTCGTCTTCCGCATGGTCGATGAGTGGTTCATCAATATGGACTGGCGTGACGAAATCAAAGATGTCACCCGCTGTATCGAGTGGCTCCCCGAGTCGATCGATGGCCAAAACCGCGAAGTCGAGTGGCTGACCAACATGCGTGACTGGATGATCTCCAAGAAACGCTTCTGGGGTCTCGCGCTGCCGATCTGGGTCGACGACGAGACTGGCGATTTCGAAGTCATCGGCTCACTGGCCGAGCTGAAGGAACGCGCCGTCGAAGGCTGGGAGCAGGTCGAAGCCAACACTCCTCACAAGCCCTGGATCGACGCGGTCAAAATTAAGAATCCCAACAACGGCAACTTAATGCGTCGCGTCGAAGACGTCGGCAATCCCTGGCTCGATGCCGGGATCGTCCCGTTCTCGACGATGGGCTACAACCACGACCGCGCCGAGTGGGCCAAATGGTTCCCCGCAGACCTCGTCACCGAATGCTTCCCGGGGCAGTTCCGCAACTGGTTCTATTCGATGCTCTCGATGGCGACCATGATGCGCTACGAGGAAGAGAACGCCGAAGACAAAAAACCGTTCAAAACCCTGCTCGGCCACCGCCTCGTCATGAACGAGGAAGGCAAGCCCATGCACAAATCGGACGGCACCGCCATCTGGTTCGAAGAAGCCGCCGAGCAGTTGGGCGTCGATACGCTGCGCTGGATGTACCTGGCCCAGAACCCCGCCGCGGACCTCCGCTTCGGCACACGCCACAAAGATGTCCACGTCACACTGCAGACACTCGAAGGCCCCCTGTCACAAACCCGGGAAGGCGTCCCGTGCTGCAAGGTGACCAGCAAGCCCGCTGACGACATCCGCCGCGCGTTCCTGATCCCGCTGTGGAATTCGTACAGCTTCTTCGTCAACTACGCCCGCCTCGACGAGTTCGACGTCACCAAGCCTCAGGTCCCCTACGCCGACCGCCCGGAGATCGACCGCTGGGTCCTCTCGCGCCTGCAGTCCCTCATCGCGACCGGCCACAAAGAGATGGGCGCGTACAACGCCCCCGCCTTCATGCAAGCCGCCGGCGACTTCATCGACGACCTCTCCAACTGGTACATCCGCCGCAACCGACGCCGCTTCTGGCGGGCCAAAGACGCCGGCGACACCGATAAACTCGCCGCCTACCAAACGCTGCATGAAGTCCTCGTCACCTTGACGAAACTCCTCGCGCCCGTCACCCCATTCCTCGCCGAGCGGATGTACCAAAACCTCGTCCGCGACGTGCCTTTCGGCGAGCGGGGGGTGTCAACCCCCTGTGACTTCGACCGCGCAGAAAGCGTCCACCTCTGCGACTACCCCACCGTCAACGAAACCCTCCTCGACGACGTCCTCAACACCCGCACCGCGACCGCTCAGAAAGTCGTCCAGCTGGGACACAAGATGCGCGAGTCCCAAACCCTCCGCGTCCGCCAGCCCCTTTCCGAGATCCGCGTCGTCTGTACCACATCAACGGATCGCGACGCCGTCAACGCGATGAACGACGTCATCCGCGATGAACTCAACGTCAAAGCGGTGAACCTCGTCGATAACCTCGACGGGATCGTCAAGTACTCCTACAAGCCGAACCTGAAAACCCTCGGCAAGAAACTCGGCAAACTCCTGAACGCCGTCAAAGGCAAACTGGAGACGATCGACGCAGCGACCATGGCGCCACTGCGAGACGGCCAAGCCATCACACTCGAAGTCGAAGGCCAGTCCGTCTCTCTCGAACCCGACGACGTCCTCATCGCCACCGAGCAGTCCAGCGAATGGCTCTCCACCAGCGACTTCGGCATCCAGGTCGCCCTCTCCGCCGTCCTGACCGAAGACCTGATCGCCGAAGGCTACGCCCGTGACTTCGTCCGCCTCCTCAACGAGCGACGCAAAATCATGGACCTCTCCCTCGACGACCGCATCGAAGTGAAATACGCCTTCCCCGAGAAAATCGCGACCGCGATCGAAGCCCACAAGCCCTACATCATGGGCGAGATCCTGGCGAAGACTCTGGTGGCTGACACAACCCTGACAGCCGAAAAAGAAGTTGCCGAACTCGAAATCGGCGACAACAATGGTTTGGTTGCAGTCACAGTCTCGAAGTAACCCGCTATTTAGCCCCCCGTGAGCCACGGGGGGCAATTCGGCCGCGCCGGACAGTTGACGTTGATCATACACGGAACTGGTACGGGCCTTCCGCGCTCCGAGCATGCTTACTCAAAGCCGCGTTGCATGGCATTCTGGTGCGGATATCCTCGTCAGCCCGCCTTAATTTCTTCCGGGCTGACGCCAATTGACAGCGAAATTTGTCCGCATTCTTCTTTCGACAGGTGATTGAGCAAGTCCGACCAGATTAAATCTTGTTTGACTTTCAAGCGTTTTCCGTCCAGCTTACGACTCACAATAACGACGTGCAAATCATCACTTTCACCATTGGAAACGTCAACGAGATCATTCTCGTCCTTAAAGTATCCACTTTTTAGGACATCTCGAATTTTCTTCATTAAGACTTCGTTTGCCATTTTCATCGTCCTCAGGTGTTGTGTTCAATCCAGTTTCGAACTGTACAAACGGCGTTGTAAAAATCCTCTGCATCGTTTGCATTGGAAGCATTTCCATTATACCTCCACGCCGCCGTCCACAAATTGACAGTCGCAAATAACTTCCAGATCGCCATATCTTGTCGCATCCGATCCTTGGCCCCCAAGATGTTGAGCAAGATTCCTAATGAATGAGTGAAGACGGTATTCTGCGATGGCATCAGCTTTCGTCGCTGGAGTTCTTCTTCCAATTGCTCAAGATGATCGCATTCATAAATTTGCATTAATTTTACCTTGAGCAGACATTCAATAGAATATCCCGCCAAGTACATTCCACCACGCCATCGCTGCCCATCAATCAAGTTCCGAGCATCTTCGAGTCGATGTTGGCCGGCTTTGCGCTGATCCGAGATTCCATGAAATTGCTTTCGCACCATCTCGCTGGCTTTAACAAAGGGTTTTGATTTTGTCTCAAGTCGCTTCACTATATCATGTGAATGGTCGGACGAACACTATCTCCTGGAAATTGAAGATGTCGATCACAATCTCCCAGATGCACTTCAAGCGCGTTTCCGGATTGCTACGAAGGTCCTCCACTCATCCCGAACTTGCAGTTCGGAATTGCTGATAGCAATTCCATTTTGCAGGACAATGCCGAAAAAGCAATTTGCAGCCGGTCAGAATCAGACCAACATAAATCCCAGAAGCTACCGGTCCATACAAGATCAAAGAGAAGACCAGATTCGCCCCGTCGCTGGTTGCATGGCTGATGTCTTCCTCAGTGATCGCAGCCGCCGAGCGGAGCGACCATTTATAAATCACCGCTTGAACCAGCAGATACCAGCTGACACCGAACGCGATCACAGCAGCTATCCAACGTCCCCAGCGCCCGGTTCCATATCCGATGATGACAATAACGAGCGGCAGCAGACAGGACGCCACCCAGACCGAATTCCAGGTGGGCCAGAAGATCACATCGCGATACGAATGACTCATGCCGTGATCGTATCACGCCAACTCCAACCCCGGAATCCCCGTCGAATCGCTGTTCGCAAACTTATCAATCTCAACCCCCATCCGCTGAGCAAAGTTGACGAACAGGTTCGACATCTTCGTATTGTTCTTCTGATCCAGCACGATGTGCTGCCCGTGCTTATAACCGCCGCCGACGACCATGGTTGGCAGGTTGTGCCAGTCGTGAGAGCTGGCATTGCCAAGGTTCGAGCCGAGCATGATGCTCGTGCCATCGAGCAGTGTCTGGCCTTTCTCGTTGATCCCTTTCAGTTTGCGACAGAAGTCCCCGAAAGCTTTGATCTCCGCGGCTTCGATGATCTGCAGTTCTTCGAGCTTCTCTTCGTCCTGCCCGTGGTGACTCAGGTTGTGCCAGTCCTTGCTGACCCCCGGCAGGTCGAGGGTGCCGTTGTTGTCGAGCTTGAGGGAATAGACCCGCGTCGAGTCGGTCTGCAGGGCAAGGGCCATGAGGTCGTACATCATGACCTGACGCCCGATGGCGTTGCGTCGGTCGTTGATGTCGGTGAAGGGTTTGACGTCGAGTTTCGGCTTGGGCTTCTTCGTCCAGTCGATCTCCTTCATCATCTTCTTTTCGAGATCCCGAATGGAAGTGAAGTATTGATCGAGCTTGGCCTGATCCTGGGCATCAAGTTGCTTTTCCAGTTTCTTAGCCTGATCGTTGACGGTATCGAGAATACTGCGCCCCTGCGTCAGGCTGCGGACCTGTTTC
The DNA here is from genome assembly GCF_052161635.1 of Lacunimicrobium album. Taxonomy (GTDB): domain Bacteria; phylum Planctomycetota; class Planctomycetia; order Planctomycetales; family Planctomycetaceae; genus SXPC01. The sequence goes on along the minus strand of NZ_CP197413.1, from coordinate 3,343,627 downwards.
TTGACCTCATCGGGCGAGCCATCAATGAACAACGTGCGGAACAGTTTGGATGGCGAACTCTCCGCCGGCAGAGAAACGCCGTTGGACGTGCAGGAAACCGATGACCCGCCCGAAGCATTCAGGATCAAACACGGCAGTCGTGTCTCGCCACTCATTCTGGATGCGATCGCCTGATCAATCGAGACCGTATTCTTGAACCCCGGCAAACCGGGATTCGGAGCCGCCGTCAGGAACGTCACAACCGAAGAGTGCCCGTTGAGCCCCTTCTGCTCCGGGTGATAGACGCCCGAAAGCACCGTGAAATCGTTGCGCAGATCCGCCATCGATTCCAGATACTTCGACAGCTTATAGTCCTTCCCGGACCCTTCCGGAAAGAAGCTCGGCCCGTGGAAACTCAACTCCGCATTGATAAAGATCTGACGCTTCGGAGCAGTCCCCGCAGCACGCGGAGCAGCAAACGCAAACGGTCGCGTCATCGCTTCCAGCATCGGAAGACTGAGCGCCACCCCGGCTCCGCGTAGCAGAGAACGACGGCTAATCGGATTTCGAATCGGCAGGAACGAAGACATAAAACGCCTCATCATCTTACAGTGCATTGATCGGAAATTGGTCGATTACTTGTTCAGGAAAATCTCGCTGGTCACAACATCCATGATCAGATCGCGAATCCCCTGCTTCTTGGAAATGTTGGTCGAAACAATCGAGTAGGTTTCAGGTCGGTCCGAAAACCCCAGCTCGCGTCCGGTTCCAAACATCAGCAGACGGTTCGTCAGCGCGAGGGTCATACGAGGAACTTCTGCTTTGAGCAGTTGCTTGAACTCCGTGTAGTTGCGGAAATCCTTCCCCGAACGCAAGTGCCCGGAGCAGTCGACCGGCAGTCCAAACTTCAGGTAGACAGTGTGCCCGTTGACCTGCAGCGACTTCTTCTCGGCTTTATCGCCCGTCGTGCGGAACTTGTCTCGCCAGCCGCCGATGACGTCGAAGTTCTCCAGCGCGAACCCCGGAGGATCAATGACGCTGTGACACGAATTGCACGACTGATCATTGCGGTGCTTGTCGAGAATCTGACGCAACGTCGAGGCGCCTCGAGTATCAGGTTCCACCCCGGGAATGCCCGGCGGCGGTGGTGGAGGCGGCGTCCCGAGAATGCAGTCGAGCACATAGGCCCCTCGCACAACCGGCGAGGTATTCGTCCCGTTGGCAGAAACTTTCAGGACACTCGCCTGCGTCAGAATCCCGCCACGAATGTTCTTCGGAGGGAGTTTGACACTTCGAAGTTCCATGCCATCCATCTTGGGGAGATCATAATGCTCAGCCAAACGGGCATTGACCATCGCGAAGTCGCTGTCCGCGATGTTGGTCGTCGGCAGGTTCTTATTAACCAGCTCCTTCCAGAACGCCCGGGTTTCTTCGAGCATCGAGTACCGCAGTGACAGGTCGTACTCCGGATACATATTCGAGTCGGGTGACGTAAAATCGATCTCGCGTAGTCGCAGCCAGGCATCGAGGAAGTCATTGTGAAAACGATTCGAACGAGGATCGTCCAGCAATCGACTCACCTGTTTACGCAAAGTCACCTTGTCGTGCAGTTTCCCCTTGCGAGCCAGGTCAAGCAATTCGTCATCCGGCATCGACCGCCAGAACATGTACGATAAGCGTGAGGCGACCTGGAAGTGATCCAGCTTGCCATCAGGCTCAATCAGATACAGGTGTTGTGGAGCCGTCAGGATCCCTGTCGCGGCAATCTTGATCGCCGTCGAGAAATCCGCTCCGCCATCATGGGCTTGTTTGAACAAAAGCAAATAAGGTCGAATCTCCGCAATCGTCACATCGCGACGAAACGCAGCGGTCGCAAACGCGACCAGTCGCTCAACAGCATCCGCTTCAGGGCGATTGCTCCCCACGACGATCACATCCTTGCCACCTTGCTTGACGACCTTCGTCGGCAGGTTCCCAATCAACAGCTTCTGACCACGCGGCGGCCAGTCGACTTTCAGCGGGCCTTCCAGCTTCATGTTGTTGATCGCCATACCATGGCCTTTATAAGCATAAGGCCCGAGGTTGATCATCTCGGTAAAACGATAGTAAAGCTCCGGATAGATCCGGACCCTGTCCCCTTTGCGAAGTCGCATGGTGACATCGTAGTTTTGTGACTTGTCCTTGGCTTGATAGAACCCGAGCATCTCCCCCGAAGTCGCCGAGGAGTTCATGTTCGGCCCATGCATGATCGAAAAGTTCATCGGGGCAGGGGACTGATAGGCGTAAGCATCGAACGTCAGTCGATAGTCACCATCTTCCGGGGCACGCCACTCGGACGTATACGATTTTCCTTCCTTGTTCACACCAGCCGTACGTAACGCATGGACGCTGTCTGCCGTGTGAAAAATGATCTGCGTTCCGTCCTCCCGCATCATGACGAAGAACAATGTCCGATCCAGCTTCTTCAGGTCATAATCAAGAGGCGTCGGCTTCTTCGGGTCTTCGAGATAGACGTCGAGCGTCTTCTGTTCAGGACGATTCGTGCGGGTGAAAAGATCATCCAGAGATTTGCTCGAGGCCGAGATGTATTGCTCCAGTTGAACCTCCGACATCCCCAGCGCTTCGCCGATGTTATCTAGGTTGTTGAAGATCGAATCTTCCGGCAGCATCTCCTTGACCGAGACATCAATTCCCAGCAGGTCCCTCAGCGTGTTCTCATACTCAATGCGATTCAACCGACGCAGAACAGTTCCTTTTCGCTTCTCATGCGAAACAAGCAGATCCGTCCCCAGCGTCCCCAGCAGCCCGTTCTTCTCGTCCGCGCTCGGTTGCGCCATGTCCTTGGGAGGCATCTCGCCAAGTTGAATGCGGTCGTGGATCCGTTCCCAGACCGCATAGTTCTTGCGATCCGCCAGATCGTACTTCAGCTTATCAAGAGACAGCCCCCCTTCAGCCGTACCCCCGCCGTGACAGTCGTTGCAGTGCTTCTTGAAAAAGGCACTATAAGCAGCCGCATCTGCTGCTTGTGCCGAGCTAGCAAGCAAAACAATCGACAGGCAGATCAGGAACCCAAAAACTCGAACGACCATGAACCACTTCCAGATGTCTTCTACATCGCCCAGGCAGACCGGAATCATCTGACTCCTGACCTGACACGAAAACAAATCGATATTCGTGATTATATTGCTGAGTGATCGCAGAAATTCCTACCGGAAATGGCCCGCTTTGCAAATTTCCTCACACTCAAAGCCTCATTTTGCCATCGCTGACAACATATCTCATTCGAGTCTGCGAATCCTCCCGTCTCGACCCCGTTTCACAATTCCAAATTGTTGCTTCACTTTCCCTTTCGTTCCTGATCAGATGGAACCGCGTTTCAATAATCCTGACTCTCATCCCCCCTCGGAGTACTCCCCAATGAAAATCAAACGCTCTGCATCCGTCGTCTGGAATGGCGGCCTCAAAGATGGCCGTGGCAGCATCACCACCGAAAGCAACGCCCTGAGCGCCTACCCCTATGGCTTCTCCAGCCGCTTCGAAGGCGTCAAAGGAACCAACCCCGAAGAACTGGTCGCAGCCGCTCACTCCAGCTGCTTCACGATGGCCCTCTCCATGATCCTGGGAGAAGCAGGCTTCACAGCCGATGAAATGAAGACATCCGCCGTCGTCGTCCTCGAACAAGTCGATGGCGGATTCTCAGTCACTTCGAGCGCACTCACCCTCGAAGCCAAAATCCCCAACATCGACGACGCCACCTTCCAGGAACTGGCAGGCAAAGCCAAAGCCGGCTGCCCCATTTCGAAACTACTCAAAACCGAGATTTCATTGAACGCCAAACTCGCCAGCTAAAAAACTCGGCGGTTGACGCTCGACTTGCAGCCACGCTACAGTGGCGTCCCATCTACGGATTTTGATTTGTAGGGAAATGGATAAACGCTCACCGAAAGGGACGCCACCATGCTGCAACGACGCGACTTCCTCGCCACAACCCTCGCCACCTCTCTCCTTGCTGCTCTCCACCGCACAGGGCTCGCACAAGACACAACCAAGCCTCTCAAAATCCTCCTCCGCGGTAGCTGGCAGATCGTCAACATCGGCGACATCGCCCATACCCCCGGCGCCCTCGCCATCATCGAAAAACATCTCCCACAAGCCGAGGTGATTCTCTGGTCGTCCGCTGACCTGACACCCGAAGTCAGCCAGCTGTTGACCAGTCGCTTTCCGAAATTGAAAGTCGTCAAAGGCAGCATCTCCGAAGAAGGCAAAGTCTCGACCAAGGACCTCCAGGCTGCCCTCGACTGGTGCGACTTCCTGCTCCACGGGTCTGGAGCATCGTTCGTCGCCTACACAGACGTCGCCCGCTTTGATCGCTTCATTCAAAAGCCCTTCGGCATCTACGGCATCACCTACAGTGCCGACGACCCCAAGCAGATCGCCCTGCTCAACAAAGCCAAATTCGCCTTCTTCCGCGACGGCATCTCCCTCCAGTTCGCCAAAGACCACGGCGTCAGCAACCCGACCATGGGCTTCGGCCCCGACGGCGCCTTCGGCACTGATCTACGAAACGATGCCGCCGCTGAGGCGTTCCTCAAACAAAACAACCTCACCCCCGGCAAATTCCTGTGCTGCATTCCACGCTACCGCTACACACCCTATTGGCTCATCAAAAAAGGCCGCCCTCTCGACGAAGCCAAGAACGCCCGCAATCAGGAAATGCGCGAACATGACCACGCCATCCTGCGAGAAGCCATCATCGCCGTCGCGAAAAACTCCGATCACAAAGTCCTCGTCTGCCCCGAAGACATGACCCAGATGCAGATCGGCAAAGAAGACATCATCAACAAACTCCCCAAAGACGTCCTGCCACGCGTCGTCTGGCGCGAAAACTACTGGCTCACCGACGAAGCCCTCAGCACCTACACCATGTCCTCCGGCTTGTTCGGACTCGAAATGCACAGCCCCATCATGTGCATCGGCAACGGCATCCCCGCTATCGTCGGCCGCTTCGAAGAACAGACCACCAAAGGCTTCATGTGGAAAGACATCGGCCTGGCAGACTGGCTCTTCGACTTCGACAAACCCGAAGAAACCGCCAAACTCAACGACACCGTCCTGAGCCTAGTCAACGACCCCCAAACCGCCAAAGACCGAGCCGAGAAAGCTCGCGCCTTCGTCGAACAACGCCAAAAAGAAACCATCCTCGCCATCAACAACTGAACTCCGCCCCTCCTCCCTTGTATCCTGTCCCTTCTCCCTTGAGGGGAGAAGGTGGCGGCACTTCGCCGACGGATGAGGGTGGAGCCTAGGCACTAACTCGCTCCCATAGCCATTCAAGCCCAGGCACTCTCTTCATGCTGCCGAGCTCTCATTGCGAGCAAGCCTTTCTGCTAGCCTTTACGAAACGCCGCATACAATCCTCGCGTCGATCCCGCTCATCTTCCCAGGAGACTCGCATGACCTTCACAACCCTCTCGCGCATCGGAGTATTCTTCGTTCTCACCAGCGGACTTTCCGTATCAACGATCCTCGCTCAAGAACCCCCCGAACCAGCCCCGTTGGTCCAGCGCCATCGCGCTCAACTGACTCTCGAAGGAGCCGAACTGATCCTGAACGGATCCAAACTCAAAGCAACCTCCATGGGTAAGAAGGTGAACATCGCAATCGTTGACGACGGCGGTCACCCCATTTCGTTCGCACGTATGAACGAAGCGCGTCCCGCGAGCGCTTACACCGCATTATCCAAAGCCATCTCAGCCGCAACAACACGAACAGCCACCGGACCCGTCAAAGGACCCGACGGAGAACCAGATATCCTGCTCAACCTCAGCCTCCAGAACGCAGCCAGAGAGACCGGCGGCCATTTCACAACTCTCTATGGCGGCCTGCCGATTGTCGTCGACGGGCAAGTGATCGGAGCCGTCGGAGTCGGCGGTTCCCCAGCCGGCGAAGACGATGCCGCAATCGCTAAAGCAGGCATCGAAGCGTTTGTGAACAAACTCAAGTAATTTCCCCACCTCAACGCTTCCTCGCCCTCAACCGCCACGCTCGGACGAGGGCACTTTCATGCGCAGACGTAGGGAATTTCACGAACGAAGTCTGGAAACCTCACCACCAATGGTGATAATTGGGCAAATCACTACCACGATGACATGCTCGCTCTGTCATCACCCGATGCAGTCTTCTCGATCCTGGACCGCATGAAACCGCTCGACCAGATGCTCGCCAAACGTCGTACGCTCTCCATGAGCATCGACAGTTGGGAAATGTACAAAGCCACCCCGAACTGGCTGCGGGAACGCATGCTCGCGGTCAACCATTTCGCAGATGAACATAAGCAGTTCGAGATCGCCGAAGTCCTGCTCTCCGAAGCCATCGATGACGGCGGACAGACAGACGAACATTTACTCTCCTTGCTGATCGATAGTGGAGCAAACAATCCTCTTGAACTCGACATGGGATTAGGACGTTACTCTCGTCCCAATCAACCGGGAAGCCTCATTTTCACGACCGCCAACTCTCCCTCTTCGATCAAAGGCAAAGGTCCTTTCCACTCGATCACCTTCTATATCCCGCCCGAAGTCTTCGAGGCGCGGGCCAGAGAACTTCTCGACGGCAAGCCCCGCTCTACCGATGTCCTGCACACAAAACATTTCCGCGATGAAACCATCGAAGTCCTCATGAAACGCCTGCTCCAGCAGTTCCCCGGCCGTCCTGTCGCAGGCCAGAGGATGACCTCCAGCGACCTCGTCGACGATCTTATTCGTCGCCTCCTGGTCGTCTCAGGACATCAGTTCCGCGAAGAGAAGCCACGAGAAAAACTCCCCTCATTAGCCATTCAACGTGCCCTGGAATACATGCACGCGAACCTGACCTCCGACTTGTCTCGCGATGATCTCGCCCAGATCGCAGGTGTCAACCCATCGCACTTCACTCGACTCTTCCGCCAGACCTTCGGCGAAACCCCCAAGCGCTACCTGCTGAAAATCCGCATCGACCACGCCAAAGACCTGCTCAAAAACGCCAGCAAAGATCTGACTCTCGACCAGATCGCAACGCAATGTGGCTTCTATAACCAGTCACACTTCGGACTCGAATTCCGACGCCAGGTCGGGACAACCCCCCAGATGTACCGCACCTATTCTTAGAAGCTGTTTGATAATCCAAGCTGAGCCTTCAATACGAACCGGATTCACCACCAAGGCTCAAAGATCACAAAGGCTCACAAAGAATTCCGGACATGGAATCCGAGACCCTCTGACCGATTTGCACAGCAGTATAAAAGCCTCAGGTAGATTGATCTTCATTCGAACTCTTGACTCCTCTTTGTGAACCTTCGTGTCCTTCGAGACTTTGTGGTGAAGGATTACCAGTCTTTTTCCATTCTTCACACAGGCTCCTAACCGAACGCCATTTCCGCCCGGCGTCTCTGCAATCTCTGCACAAGAAACTGGCAACAAACGCGATATCGATTTTCAGCCGCGCATTTTTTTTCTTATCAAATCAGCAGGCCTATCCCTCTAAAAAAGAATTGGATGGCGGCAGGACGATTCGCATTCCCTTTCTGCGAAAAGGGTTACGTCTAAGTAACTCCCGCCTTTTCAACCCCGAATCCAGTGCAGGGGGTACATCCTTTGCGAATTTCCCCTCACAATGTTCTTCATTCCTTCACTTCTTCCCCATAACCAGGATGTGTCCATGAAAAAATCTGGTTTCACGCTCATCGAGCTCCTCGTTGTAATCGCAATTATTGCGACGCTTGTCGCCATCCTCCTGCCAGCCGTTCAACAAGCCAGAGAAGCAGCCCGGCGAAACACCTGCAAAAACAACCTCAAGCAAATCGGCTTGGCACTGCATAACTATCACGACGTTAACAATGCACTGCCCATCGCGAGTAATTTTATCAACGGTCGTTACTGCAGTCCGAACGTCGCAATCCTGCCTTATCTCGAGGCTGGGAACGTCTACGACTTGTACAACCACAGCGTCGCCCCCTGGCTTGCACCCAACGAAGGCATCAAGCAAATGATGCCTTCGACCTACATCTGCCCCAGTACCCCCAATGGCGGTACACCTCTGGCGTTGAACGGCTATCAAACCTCCGACTACGCCTACGTTCGCAGCTATGTCACGTACTATACGCCGACGAGCACCTCAACACTCATCGCGAATTCGACATTCGCAGCGTACCGTCCGTTTCGAGAAATCATGGACGGACTGAGCAACACCGTTTTCATGTTCGAAAGTGCAGGACGCTCACAATGGTACGTCAACAAGACATCCATGTCACAGAGCCTCATGACGACCGTCGGCTGGGGTGACACGCTCACGACATCTCGGATGAACACACTCGGCTATGGCTGGACTTCTCTGAGTAACTACTACCATTTCGTCCCACGCACATGGTACTGGCCATCAGGAACTCCGAACCCTGATGCCGTCCCGTCTGGCATTGGAACTGGAAATGTCATGAATGGCACCAATCTTTACACATCACCGTTTTCGTTCCACGAAGGCGGAATGAATGTTCTGCTGGGTGATGGGTCGGTCCGATTCATCTCGGAAAATATCGACGTGACCACGATCATCAACCTGTCAAACCATAACGACGGCCAAGTGATTGGAGAGTTCTAATGAAGCACGAAATGCTGACGTTTAGTCGGGTTTGGATGGTGACGGTCCTCGTCGTCGCTAGTCTGTCTTCGACAGGATGCAATCAGCGAGAAAGCTGGCAGGCAGTCACATATCCAGCCTCAGGCACCTTCATGGTCAACGGCCAGCCTGCTGAAGGGGCTGTCGTGATGCTGGAACCGACGACCGGTTTCGTCGATCGACGTCAGTCACGCCCATGGGCTTCTGTCACGTCGTCAGGGCAGTTCAAGCTGACGACCTACGAAAATGGCGATGGCGCCCCGGAAGGGGAGTACAAAATCCTCTTAGTCTGGCCGACACATGGCACTCTCGAACAGAGAGACCGTCTCAACGGCAAGTATGGTAAGCCCGAGAACCCGTTCGCGGTTGTCACCATTAAACCTGGTAAAAATGAACTTCCGCCGGTGGATCTCAAAGACGTTCAAATCACAAAATAATAGTTTCTCAAAATCAATAAGGCCTTCTATGTCGTTTTCGAAAATACTCTCTTCCTTGATGCTGGCAGCCGCTGTCACATGCACTTACGCAGCGGAAAATGACACCGTAAAGCCGGCGACCGAAACCAAACCATCCATCCCTCAGCAGATCGATCAGATCAAAAACGAAGCCGTCCAGCCAATCTTCAAAGCCAAGGCCGAAGATCAGGAAGCCATGATCAAAGAGAACTTCACCATCGCCCTGGCGAAAGTGGATGCTCTCATGACCGATAATCTGTCCGCCGAGGATCGCAGTGCCATCTATTCTTATCAGCTCGATACCATGACCGCTCTCGCCCATCGAGGCGTTACAGAAATGGACCCGCGTCTCGACGAGTTGTTCAAGACTCTCTATGCATCTGGTGATGAATCCCTCGTCAAGATGGCCCAGGAGAAGGAACTGACTCGCGAGATCAGCAGAATGAAAACTCTCCCCAAGGAGGAACAGGCGGAACTGGCCCGCAAATACTGCAACTACATCATTCAACGTGAGCCCGGCACGGAAACACTCGGCCTGGCATGGACCCTGTCCCGGATTCTTCAGGGCTCAGCAGCCAATGCAGCTGTTGCAGACGCTCACGACGAACTCGCCAATCACTTCGAACAACTCAAAGGTGACAGCTTCCAACGAGCCGCCACCGACTTCCGCGGCACCGCTCGACGCATCCGTCTCCCCGGCAGTGAAATGGAACTAACTGGCACCACAATGGATGGCGAACACTTCGACATCAAGCAACTCCACGGCAAAGTCGTCCTCGTCGACTTCTGGGACATGTATTGCAAACCCTGCCGCGCCGAGTTTCCTCGCGTCAAAAAGCTTTATGAGCAATACAAACCCGATGGCTTCGAAGTCGTCGGCGTCAACCTCGATACCGAAGTTGAAACTCTCAAGAAAGTCCTCGCACACGAAGACCTCCCCTGGACAACCCTCAACGAACCAACCGACAGCAAAAAACGCGGCTGGATCAACCCCGTCGCCAAACACTACGGCATCAACGCCGTCCCCTGCATGATTCTCATCGGCGCCGACGGCAAAGTCATCTCCATCACCGCCCGAGGAGAAGAACTCGAACGCCTGCTCGCAGACATCTTCACCAAACAAAGCTAACCCGACAGCGATTGCAATAAAAACCCGTGCCATGCTCACAGCTTTGGGTGAGCATGCTGCTTCGTTTGACATTCGCACGCCCAAAACATGCTTGCTCAAAGCCGCAAGCATGGCACTTTGGCCATTCTTCGCAACAAAAGACAATCAGATAAAACTAACCACACAGCCACGGAGAACGCAGATTAAGACAGGAAGTCGAGATATCTTCCTTCTTAACTCTGTGACCTCCGTGCCTCTGTGGTGAACCTGATTTTCCGGTATTGGATCGGCCTCTTCCAGATTTGTCGATTTCCAACAGATTGCTAACCAAACCTGTCTTCACTTGTTTCCCAAAGAGCCCGCATCCCAATCGCGGGCTCTTTTCATGCGCAAACAACTCTTTAATCACCAACCACTGTTGCATCGCTCTTCTCGCTGATATGCTGAAGAACGCGTCATCTGAGGCCAGACCGCTGGACTCGCGCTCCTTCACGATTTCCGAAAAGGCCACGCTCATGTTCCTCGCTCGATTGCTGCAAGCCTCTGTCTGTCTGGTTGCCCTGAGCTGCTCGTACGTGTTCGCACAAGGCGACGCCGCCCTCGGCGAAATCACATTTCGGGAAAGTTTCGATCGCGTCGAATCAGACGAACTCATGGACGAAGTTGGCAACGGCTGGAGCACCAACAGCAAGGCCCGCGCTCAAGGGGATAAGCAAGCCGACCTCCGCGACGGCTATCTCAACATGACAACCTCACCCAAAGCCGACCACGCCTCGACCGTCCGTCACGACTTCAAAATCAAGAACGGCTCCTTCCAGGCCAAGGTCCGCCTCCATGACCAGAAGGGCGTCAACTTCCAGATCCTCGACTCCGCCTACAAACAGTCCCACGCCGGCCACATCACCGAAATCCTCGTTCGACCTAAATCAATCACCCTCCAGGACGGCAAAACCGGCGCCTTCGCCTTCCCCTTCTACACCCAGAAAAAAGCCGGCGAACTCAGCAAAGAACAAATCGCCGCCCACATGGACGGCAAGCAAGCCAAATTCGACTGCCAGATCCCCCTGGAAGAATGGCAGACCGTCGCCGTCATCTTCAAAGACGACGTCATGACCGTCTACCTCAACGGCAACAAACTCGGCCAACTCAAATCCGAAGGCATCGCCCACGAAACCAAAGTCACCTTCCTATTCGACGTCCCCGGCTCCGCCGACATCGACGACGTCGAACTCCGAACCTGGGATAAGCAGTAAAGTCCGGAAGTCGACAACGCCATCAAGAGACGCGATTCAACGACCATTCATTGTTTCGTCGCTCTTTCATGTGTACGATTCCCAATGAGGGACTTCATGATTATTCGCGATATCGATGCCCAGCCTGAACTGTTTCGCTTATTAGATGCAGCCACAAATGGCATTGAAGTCACAATTACGCGCGATGGGACTCCCATCGCGCGTTTGCTTCCCGTCAATCCTCCTGCCAGCCTCGAGCGGCGAAAATCGGCGGTCGAAAACATACGCAATCTTTCCCAACGCAATGCCTTGGGTGATTCTTCTTTGCAAACATTACGAGACGAAGGCCGTCGATGAGTCCAAGTCTGGTTCTCGATTGCTCCATGGTCATGGCATGGCTTTTCCACGATGAGCAAACAGAGTTGACGGATCGCGTTCAGCAAATGATGTTGATGCAAGCAGCCGTCGTACCATCGATTTGGTCTTATGAGGTCGCAAATGTGCTTCTGACGGCGCAAAAGAAAAAGCGGATAACAGAGCAGGACGCCAATGAGTTCGTCTCAAACCTGATGGTGCTTGAAATCTACGTCGATGTGCCATCCAAAGAAGAAGCATTTGACAAGACGCTGGCAATGGCAAGAGAAAATCAATTGACCTCTTACGACGCCGCTTATTTAGAGCTTGCCAACAGGCTGGCAATTCCTTTAGCCACACTCGACAAAGATCTCATCCGCGGCGCAACCTCCCTCGGAGTTCCAATCGTGAAATAAAAAAAGCCACAAACCTGGTACAGGTTCGTGGCTTTTTTCAAAGTGGAGGATAACGGGATCGAACCGATGACCTCTTGCATGCCATGCAAGCGCTCTCCCAGCTGAGCTAATCCCCCGAATTGTCAAAGTTGACCCAACCTTTATCGGCCAAGCCAAAAGAAAAGATTAGCACTCCTTTTCACCACTGTCAACTAACCGACATTCATCGATTTGACCATCTTTCGAGCCCAAAGGTTCACGGGTTCGACCCCGTTTCTTTGCCGTTTCATCGGCCACGGTAGGGCGATTGTGGCACAACCGGGCACCCGTAAGACGTTGCCTTCTGCAGGTATGCACTCGACGTGTCCTGCTGGCCTGAAACGGTATACAGCCACGAAAGCTGCAACGCAATCCGCCAGTCTTTCCCGGGATCAACCGCCTCTGCTTCCATCGCAGAATCAATCGCGCGATCAATTTGTCCCGTTTCCGCCAGGCAGATGGCCCTCAAAAGCCCAATCCGGCTCTGCGTGTATTCATCGCGAGACGAAACGCTCGGCTCTCCGAGAACAACCGCCAATTGCATGACCGATTGTTCATAAGGCAACGAAGCATCCAGCGATTTCACGCAGCCTTTCAGGATCGCATGAAACTTGTCGTTGTCCTTCTTGAAATCGATCAGGTACTTCAGCATCTCCTGCGACGAAGTCGGCTTGTCAGCACGTTGACGCCCATAAGCCAGGCTCGCCTGGACAATCGAGGCCCACAAATTACTCGTGGTCGCTGGCATCGACAGCAGAGCATCCGTCGGCTTGTCTTTAATCGACCGACACGATGGCACAATCACCGACACACCGGCCACCAGAATGACCAGCGCCATCCGACAGGCGAAGTTCAACAATGTTACCTTCACAGAAGTATCCTCAATGAAAACGCGGAGTCGCCCCCCTCCGCGCATATCACACCGATTCCTCTCAACTCCGTAAAGGCGTCCTCCCCGCACCCCCACTCGCCCCTGTAATTCCTGCAATCAATTCCCAGGGAGTCGGCGGTATCCCAACCTGGATTCGTTAGGGGAGTCGGGGTTGTCCCAACCCCGACGGCGCAGCCGCCAGAATCACGTTCATCGTCGCATCGGGCGTCCATGTTCATGTCTCCCTCCCGCTTTCCCCCCACTCAAAACAACCCACACACCCACGCGCAATAGACGCCCCCCTCACTTCCCCATACCATATTCCAATCACTCACCCGCGAGTTTCCCCTTCTCACCTCACGACTCATGACTCACAACTACCTATGATCTTCACCCCAGAACAACTCCTCGCCATAAAAGTCCCCTTCCTCGAAATCCTCGGAGTCGAGTACGTCTCCCATTCCAAAGGGCAGGGGAGTTTCAAACTCACCATCGAAGAAAAACACCTCCGCACCCTCGGCCTCCTCCACGGCGGCGTCTCCTGCTCACTCCTCGATACCACCATGGGCCTCGCCGCTATGACCTGCGCCGAAGAAGGCAAAGTCATCGTCACCTCCCAGATGAACGTCCACTTCATCCGCCCCTGCCGCCTCGGCGAAACCATCATCTGCACCGCCCACGTCAAACACGGCGGCCGACAAACCGTCATCACCGAAGCCCAACTCAAAACCAACACCGGCGAACTCGTCGCCCTCAGCACCGCCACCTACATGTACACCTCCGCCTGAACAATCCCTCCCTTCTCCTCCCAGGAGAAGGTGGCAGCGCTTCGCTGACGGATGAGGTCATCGCGCCAACAACCTAGCTATAAATTCAAAGGCCACCCGAAGGCACCCTCCCACCCCATTCCGAGTGCCTGCCCTTCTCCCCCGGGGAGAAGGTGGCGGCGCTTCGCCGACGGATGAGGGACTTCTGCGAATTGAAGTAAGCCCCCATCCCGTCCTTTCTCCCGTCAATGAAGAAGGTGCCCGCAGTCCGCATGAGCGTGGGACCTAGGCACTCACACGCCCCCATTCCCCAATCGACATCAGCGGATAAGAGCATTCCGCCAGCAACCCCCCATTCTCGTTTCCCCCAACTCTCCCCCCCGCAACAACAGCCTCTGGCCAACGCTCTTAACGTGCCTAAAATAAACTGATCGATCAGCGACCATTGTATTCAAGTGAGCACTCCTCTCGGAGCTCAAATCAAAGACCTGTTTGTCGACAACAGGCGATATTTGTCAGCGGATCGTTGCTATAAAGGTTAATTTTATCAGAGCTTATGCTCTTTTTGGTCTCGTGGCCATTCGCCCGACCAAAACGTCAACTCATGATGGCCCCCAATTTGCTATCATCCCCGCGTACACACTTTGTAGCGATATCCATCCTCAGTCAAAATGACGTCTCCGGGTCGCCTGATCTAAGCAGGTCGACGCAGGACAGAAAGAAGGATCCATGTCGCCAAAACACCATGAGAAATCCAAAGAAAAAGCCACCGACCGCACCATGTACAGTGGCAAACCATACGACTTTTACGTCGTCGGCATCGGCGCGTCCGCAGGCGGCCTGGAAGCATTAGAACACTTCTTCCACGAGCTCCCCATTGATGCAGGCATGGCTTACGTCGTCATCCAGCACCTCTCGCCCGACTTCGAAAGCCAGATGGACCAGCTCCTGGCAAGACAGATCGAGCTCCCCATCCACCGCGTCACCGACGGGATGCTCGTCGAGCCGAACAATATCTATCTGATCCCCCCCAGAAAAGAGATGACGATCGCCGCGCGCCGTCTCATGTTGACCGACAAAGACCCGCACCGCGGCCTCGCCCTCCCCATCGATCACTTCTTCAGCTCTCTGGCCGAAGAGTGCAGGGGACACGCCATCGGCATCGTCCTCTCCGGCACAGGCAGCGACGGCTCTCGTGGCGTCGTCGATATCCGCAATCAAGGCGGACTCGTCCTCTCTCAATCCGAAGAGTCCGCCCGCTTCAACGGCATGCCGGTCAGCGCACAGCAGACCGGAGCCGTCGACCTCATCCTGCCTCCTGAGCAGATGCCAGCCATGCTCGTTCGTTACTCCCGCGAAGCCATCACCAAAGACCAGCTCATCAACGACCTCCCGATCAATGCCTCTAGTCCCGACTCAGAAGCAAAAGGCATCGAGCGTCTCTTCCAATGCCTCCAGCGCGACTACGGCATCGACTTCACCCATTACCGCAGCAACACCGTCAGCCGTCGCATCCAGCGCCGCATGCTCCTGACCAACGCCGTCAACATCGATGAATATGCCGACGCCACCTGCGACAACATCAAAGAAATGGACATCCTCTACCGCGATCTCCTCATCGGAGTGACCCAGTTCTTCCGCGATCGAGAACCGTTCGAATATCTCGAAACGGAAATCATCCCCGAAATGATTCGCAAAGCAGGCAAAGAACAGATCCGCATCTGGTGTGCAGGCTGCGCGACCGGCGAAGAACCATACTCCCTCGCCATGCTCTTCCACCGCGAACTCGCGCGTCAAGAAAGCTCCGCGACCGTCAAGATTTTCGCCACCGACCTCCACCAGAACTCCCTCGATTTCGCCAGCTTAGGCGTCTACCAGGAAGCGCAGGTCAACTCCCTCGATCCCGAACTCAGAGACCGCTACTTCGAGAAGACCAGCCAGGGATGGAGCGTCTCGCAAGAGCTGCGCCAGATGATCGTCTTCGCGCGACACAACCTGATCGCCGATTCCCCCTTCACCCGCGTCGACATGGTCACCTGCCGCAACCTCCTCATTTACTTCCAGCCCGCACTGCAGAAAAAAGTCCTCTCCCTGTTCCACTTCGCACTCAAAGCGGGTGGCACTCTCATGCTCGGCAACAGCGAAACACTCGGCGCCCTCCAGGACGAGTTCGAACTACTGACGGAGATGGGGAAGATCTACAAAAAGATCCGCAACATCCGCATCCCCATCGATACACGCCTCCTGAGTGATTTCACCATGAACGCACCACGCTCACAGCTTCGCTCCAATACCGGCGTCGTCCTCCCCGGCGCCACCAAGGCTCCCATTTCCGATAGCCAGCTCCTCTCCGTCTACGACAAAATCCTCCTGCGCATCATGCCCCCCGGCATCCTCGTCAACCACGATTTTGAAGTCCTCCACACCTTCGGCGGCGCTGAGGAATTCCTGAAATTCACCGCAGGAAGACCATCAAACAAGGTCCTCGACATCATCGCACCGGACTTCCGAGGCATGCTCACCAGTGCGCTTCACCACGCACAAAAAGAACAAAAATCCGTCAGTTACACCGATATCGAATTTGTACGAGGCACGACACAGGAAAAATTCAACATCATCATCGAGCCCGTCAAAACCCATCTTCTGACCCAGGCCGCGCTCTTGATCAAATTCGAACGCGCCAACCGCACCGTCGATACCGAGTCGACTTCCCAACTCGAACTGTCCAACACAGACGCCGCCAACAGCCGGATCTCGCAGCTCGAAGAACAGCTCGAACACTCCCGGGAAAACCTCCAGGCGACCGTCGAAGAACTCGAAACCTCCAACGAAGAACTCCAGGCCGCCAACGAAGAACTCGTCGCCTCCAACGAAGAACTTCAAAGCACCAACGAAGAGCTCCACTCCGTCAACGAGGAACTCTACTCCGTCAACGTCGAACACCAGAAACGCATCCATGACCTGACCGTCATGACAGATGACCTCGAGAACCTCCTCCGCTCCACCGAATTCGGAGTCATGTTCCTCGACCGCCAGCTCAAAATCCGCAAATTCACCCGAGACATCGCCCAGCACTTCAACCTCATTCCATCCGATGTCGGCCGCAGAATCAACCACTTCACCCACTCCCTCAAGCATGTCAACCTGGTCGAAGACCTCGAGCAGGTCCTCTCGACCGGTGATCGAATCGAGCGCGAAGTCGCCAACTTCGAAAACGCCCCCTTCCTGCTCCGCATCCTCCCTTACCGCGTCAAAACAGGCGTCGATGGAGTTGTGATCACGCTCATCGATATCCAGCAACTCAAAGAGTCCGAAGCCGTCAGTCGACGTCTGAATAAGATCGTCGAATTCTCACACGACGCCATCTTCTCCCTCGACTTCGATGGCACGATCAGAACATGGAACAAAGGCGCCGAGCATCTCTACGGCTACACCGCAGAAGAGATCGTCGGCCAGAATATGCGCATGACCGTTCCCCAGGATCTTCTCGCCGAGTTCGACGAGATCTGCCGCAAAATCGCCCGCGGCCAGTCAATCGACGATTACGTCACCACCCGCATCCGCAAAGACGGCCAGCTTCGAAGGCTCTGGATTAAAAAAGCTCCCATCGTCAACGACGAGGGCGAACCCGTCGGCATCTCCGCCATCGACCGAGACGTCACCGAACAACAGGAAGCCGAAATCAAACTCCGCCTCCAGGAACGCGCCATCAACGCCGCCACCAACGGCGTCGTTATCGCCGATGCCCGTCTCCCCGACTTCCCCATCACCTACGTCAACAAAGGCTTCGAACGCATCACAGGCTACACCCACGACATGGTCGTCGGCCTCAACTGCCGTTTCCTCCAGGGACAAGACACCGAACTCACAGCCGTCAATAAGATTCGTCAGACACTAAAGAATAAAGAAGGCTGCGAAGTCCTCATCCTCAACTACCGCAAAGACGGCGCCCCATTCTGGAATAACCTCAAACTCTCCCCCGTCAAAGATGACGCAGGTGTCGTCACCCACTTCGTCGGCATCCAGACCGACGTCACCGAACAAGTCCACATCGACGAAGAACTCAAACAGGCCAAACGCGACGCCGATACCGCCAACCGCGCCAAGTCCGCCTTCCTCGCCCACATGAGCCACGAGATCCGCACGCCGATCACCACCATCATCGGCCTCTCCGAAGTCCTCACACGCAAGATCGAAGATCCCGAGACCCTCAAGATCCTCGAAATGATGCGCTACAGCGGCAACCACCTCGTCAACCTCATCAACGACATCCTCGACCTCTCCCGCGTCGAAGCAGGAAAACTCACCCTCGAAAAACGCCCCTGCGATCTTCCAAGACTCCTCCAGGATCTCTTCCAACTGATGAAGTATCGCGCCGAAGAAAAGAAGATCGACTTCGAGTTCAAATCCTCCGGCGAAATCCCCAGCATCATCATGACCGATCCGACACGCCTGCGTCAGATCCTCATCAACCTCCTCGGCAACGGCATCAAGTTCACCGACAACGGCTTCGTCCGCCTCAAGATCGAATCCCGTCGTTACGACCACCACGCCGACCTCGTCTTCTCCATCTCAGACTCAGGCTCCGGCATCGAGTCCGGACAGATTCCCCACCTGTTCAAGCCCTTCTCCCAGTTCGGCTCCGACGAACAGCGTTTCCAGGGAACCGGCTTGGGACTCGCCATCACCAAACGCCTCGCCGACGCCC
Source organism: Lacunimicrobium album (assembly GCF_052161635.1). Taxonomy (GTDB): domain Bacteria; phylum Planctomycetota; class Planctomycetia; order Planctomycetales; family Planctomycetaceae; genus SXPC01. The sequence goes on along the minus strand of NZ_CP197413.1, from coordinate 3,325,070 downwards.
TCGACGGCACCCTCGAAGTCCAGTCCACACCCCGCAAAGGCAGCACCTTCACTCTCAGACTCCCCACCGAACTCCTCGACCAGACCCGCTTCGTCACACTCCAGACCTCCGGCGACGACGAACAACCCGAAAACACCCAGGCCCCCGACTACAACTTCTCCACCCGCAAAATCCTCATCGCCGAAGACACCAAGAGCATCCAGTTCCTCCTCACCAGCTTCCTGCGCGACACCAACATCACCATCGACACCGCCGACGACGGCGAAGCCGCCCTCAACACCGCCCTCAAAGCCATCGAAGCCGGCCAACCACACGACATCATCCTCCTCGACATGCAAATGCCCAAAATGGACGGCTACCAGGTCGTCGGCCGCCTAAGAGACCGAAAAATCACCACCCCCGTCATCGCCCTCACCGCCAACGCCATGGCCGGCGACAAAGAAATCTGCTTAGCAGCCGGCTGCGACGAATACCTCACCAAACCCGTCTCCAGACCCAGACTCCTGGAAAAACTCCACCTCCTCTTCTCCCAATCCCGCCGCTAACCCCATAGCTCCGGGAGAAGGTGGCAGCGCTTCGCTGACGGATGAGGGCATCGCGCCAGCAACCTCTCTACAAACAAATGGACCATTGAGGGCACCACCCCACGCCCATTCTGATGTCCCTTCTCCCTTGAGGGGAGAAGGTGCCCGAAGGGCGGATGAGGGTGGGGCATAGGCACTCACACGCCCTCATTCCCTCAACCACCACCAGCGTAAACAACTCCCACAACAAGCCCCCATACCTCCCTTCTCCCCCCCCGGGAGAAGGTGCCCGAAGGGCGGATGAGGTCATCGCGCCAACAACCTCGCTAAAATTAACGGCACTCCCGAGGGCATCATCCCACGCCCATTCTGATGTCCCTTCTCCCCCGGGGAGAAGGTGGCGGCGCTTCGCCGACGGATGAGGGATCTCTGCGAATTGCATCACGCTCTCATCTCGTCCCTTCTCCCTTGAGGGGAGAAGGTGCCCGAAGGGCGGATGAGGGTGACGCATAGGCACTCGTTCGCACCCATTCAATCAATAAAACCCCAGGCAAAACTCCGGCCAAGCCCTAATACCTAAGCCCTAATACCTAATTCCGCCCCTCTTCCCCCGGCGGCAACGCCTCAAACAACGTCGACAAACTTTCCTCCACCTGCTTACCAGACCGATCCCGCAACACCCCCACCGTCCGATACATCAACCCGCGCAACGGCCCATCCAGATCAACACCCAACCGTCGGAAGTTGAACTGAATGTAATCAATGCTCTTCTGATAATCGCCACGTAACGCCGCCACAATCGACAGCCCCGCATACCCCTTCGCCTTCACGGAATCAAGCCGATCTGCCGTGAACTCCTCGAAGATCGTCTCAGCTTCGTCGTAATGCTTCTGCCCCAGATGCAGCAGCGCAATCTGCTCCTTGGCTTCAATCAGATGAGGACCAGACGTTGGGAAGTGATCAATCACCGCCTGCCAGCCTTCCATATCCCCACGTAATCGCGCCAGTCGAACCTGGGCCTCCACCGATGGCTCAATCGGAACCTCACGCGACATCGCCCCCGCCTGCGCAGGCTTCTCGAACGGATTCTCATACCGGGTCAACCACCCGATCGCCGCACTCCCAGCAAACAAGGCCAACGCCACAATCAAAAACGTCGAGAACGACCTCAACGACTTCCGCGGTGCACTCAGCAGATTCACCGCCGGCTTCTTCGGCGCCACCTCGAAGTCCGACACCGTCAGATCCTCCGCACGCCCCGCCTGCTTGTTCTGAAAAACCTTCTTCAGATCCTTCAATAGATCCGCCGCCGTCTGATAACGCTTCGCAGGATCCTTCGCCATCAACGTATGCACCGCATCACACAAAGACTTCGGCAAATCCTTCCGCTTCAACTGCAGGGCAGGGGGCTCATCTTTGACATGCTTGATCGCAATCGACAGTGCCGTCTCCCCACGAAACGGCGGATGCCCCGCCAGCAGGTGATAACACGTCACACCGAACGAATACAGATCGCTCCGGTGATCCGCCTTCAGCCCGTTGACCTGCTCAGGACTCATATACGTCGGCGTCCCCATCGTCACACCAACCTGCGTCAAGTTGACGTCAGACGCATTCGAAACCCGCGCCAGCCCGAAGTCCGCCACCTTCACCAGACCCTTCGGCGTCACCATGATGTTCTCAGGCTTGATGTCCCGGTGAACAATCCCCGCTTCCCCCGCTTTCTGCAGCGCGATCGCAATCTGCCGAATGATGTGCATCGCCACTTCCAGATTCGGTGGCCCCTTCTTCGACAGCCACTCCCGCAGGTTCGTCCCTTGTACATACTCCTGGACAATATAATTCGTATGGTCGACCTTACCGATCTGATACACCTGCACAATGTTCGGATGGTTCAGACTCGCCGCCGCCATCGCTTCCGTCTTGAACCGCTCCAGCGTCGTCGGATCATCCAGCTGATCTTCACGCACCAGCTTGAGCGCCACATACCGCCCCAGCGACGTCTGCTCCGCCAGGTAGACATTCCCCATGCCCCCCTTGCCCAGCTTCCTCAACAGACGAAACTCACCCACCATCTCCCCGGTATAATCGACATCCTTCTTCTTCGACGACTCACCTCCCGACGTCGGCGCCGACCTCCCCCCCGTCGACCCCACACCCGCATTCCCAATCCTCACATCATCCGAAGACGACGGCACAATCTGAGTCTCATCATGCTCATCCGCCCCAGGCTTCTTCCCCATCTCACTCATCCAACACTCTCAACTTTGGTTTCTATATTACCGAACGCATCACCAACATCCCTTCTCCCCCCGGGAGAAGGTGCCCGAAGGGCGGATGAGGGCAACGCGCCAAAAATCTATCTATAAAATAATCAATCACACGAGGGCAAACCAAAACGCCATTCCGAACTCTCTTCTCCCTTGAGAGGAGCGGCGTTAAGTCCCTTCTCCCTTGAGGGGAGAAGGTGGCGGCGCTTCGCCGACGGATGAGGGTGGGGCATAGGCACTGAGAGACTCCCAACACCTGGACCCGCATCAGGCAGAAAACCACCCAACTCATCCTTCATCCCTTTGTACTCACGTTCCACGCAAAAGGCATCAAGATTCTACCCCACAGGCCAGAATGGTGAACAGAATAAACAACAGTCCAGACACATGAAAAATGTCTCATCCTCTCCATCTGCGTCCACCCACGTCCATCTGCGGTTCAAATCCGTCTCCCTCTCCCTCCGATCCGTGTTCCTCCGTGGTTCGTTTTTCCCCACAGTATCCACATCCACAATCATAAATTTTGCCTCACCCCCGCACACCCCTATAATGACAAAAATCCTCGCGCGACCAGTTAAACACCGCAGATGCCCCTCCGTCTCTGCGAAAAAAGGACTCAACGACACATGCCCGCTCCGATTCCGACCGCGACCACCTTCGGCGAACTCAAATCATCCGGCTACAAAACCCGCTCCGTCAAAATCGAAATGCGCGATAACCTCCTCCGCAAACTCGCCACCGGTGAACCCCTCTTCCCCGGGATCATGGGCTACGACGACACCGTCCTCCCCCAGATCGAAAACGCCATCCTCTCCCAGCACGACATGCTCCTCCTCGGCTTGAGAGGGCAGGGCAAGACCCGCATCCTCCGCATGCTCACTAGCCTCCTCGACGAATACCTCCCCATCGTCGCCGGCTCCGACATCAACGACGATCCCTTCCACCCCCTCTCCAAATTCGCCAAAGACCAACTCGCCGTCCACGGCGACAAAACCCCCATCGAATGGGTCAAACGCGACGACCGCTACAACGAAAAACTCGCCACCCCCGACGTCACCATCGCCGACCTCGTCGGCGAAGTCGACCTCATCAAACACGCCGAAGGCCGTCACCTCTCCAACGAAGACGTCATGCACTTCGGCCTCATCCCCCGCTCCCACCGCGGCATCTTCTGCATGAACGAACTCCCCGACCTCTCCCCCAAAATCCAGGTCGGGCTCTTCAACGTCCTCGAAGAACGCGACATCCAGATCCGTGGCTTCACCGTCCGACTCCCCCTCGACCTCTGCTTAGTCTTCTCCGCCAACCCCGAAGACTACACCAACCGCGGCCGCATCGTCACCCCCCTTAAAGACCGCATCGGCTCCGTCGTCCGCACACACTACCCCCTCACCCGCGAACTCGGCGTCCAGATCACCGACGAAAACGCCTGGATCCAGCGTGACTCCTCAGTCAAAGTCCACATCCCCCACTTCGTCAAAGAAATCGTCGAAGAAACCTCCCGACTCGCCCGAGTCAGCCCCCACGTCAACCAGGCCTCCGGCGTCTCCGTCCGCATGTCCGTCGCCAACCTGGAAAACGTCGTCTCCAACGCCGAACGCAGAGCCCTCAAACTCGGCCAGTCGCACGCCGTCGTCCGCATCTCCGACCTGACCGCCATGAACGCCTCCTCCCGTGGCAAAGTCGAACTCTCCCTCTCCGAAGAATCCGGCGACGAAGACAAACTCCTCTCCCGCATCACCGGCGAAGCCGTCAAAAACATCTTCGACCTCTACCTCACCCCCAAAACCTACAAAAACGTCGTCGACTTCTTCGAAAACGGCGGCAATCTCATCGCCGACGACAAAACCCCAGCCACAGACTTCCTCAAAAAAGCCGAACAAATCCGCAACTTCAACACCCAACTCACCGAAGCCCACAACGCCCTGAAAATCGACCCCCACTTCCCCCAAGAAGCCACCCCCGACCTCCAGGCCTCCCTAGCAGAACTCATCCTAGAAGGCCTCTACTGCCACAACCGCCTAAGTAAATCCAACTCCACCTACCAAATCTGAATAGGCGAGCGGGGGGTGTAAACCCCCTGTCCCCTGTGCTCCCAATCAACCCAGCGTACTAAGAGTACGCCCAAGCCCCATCCCCAACTCCCTTCTCCTCCCAGGAGAAGGTGGCAGCGCTTCGCTGACGGATGAGGTCATCGCGCCAACAAGCCCACTAAAACACATGGCCCAATGAGGGCAAGACCAACCGCCATTCCCCCTCCGCCCAAGCCCCAAGCCCCAAGCCCCAAGCCCCAAGCCCCAAGCCCCAAGCCCCAAGCCCCAAGCCCCAAGCCCCAACCCCCACCCCACCCCAACCCCACCCGCCGCGCCCAACTCATCTCCCCCGACCTCACCACCCCCGTCTCAAACGTCAACGACAAATCAATCCGCCCATTATCCCGCCGACGCCCCAACCCCGCATTCACATAACACAATAGCTCATGCCGCGGCATGAGAAAGTACTCCCACCGAGGACAGGACTCCGTCAACGGAAACGCCGGCGGCACAAGCACCGGCAACGCCGTGTCCACCCGCCGACCCGCAAACACATACAACAACTCAACCGCCTTCTCCTGCTCCAACTGCTCTCTGCTCAAACGAAACTGCCCGATCCAGGCATCCCGCGTGATCAACCGCTTCAAACTTGACCGCTTCACCTGCACCCGCCAGATCGACTGCCCTTCATCATCCAGAAGATAAAAATCATCCCCGAAATCAATCATCGGCTGCGCCACCTGCCATCCCACCTCGAGAAACTCACTCATCACAGCAAGCTCCCCCGCCCGCCCCCCAAACATCGCCCGATACCCCGCCTTCATATCTCCATCCCCACCAGCGTTTTTACTCATTGTCTCGTCTCACATTTTCTCTTCTCGCACAGAGAACTTGTAGATCAGACCAGCAAAATCGCGCGTCTGAAAAAGAGATCGCGTAAAAGACAACGGGGAAACCAAACTGTCCAGAAGCCGGCAGTTTTGCTGACATCGACCGCGGGACCAAAACTGAAAAAATTCACAGAGAAGGTTTGGTTCCTTGAGCGAAAAGAAAGACACCGCAGTGAACGAGTGATTACTTTTGGATCATGTGGTTAGTACTATACGAGTCGGTGAAAAAATCGCGTTCGTATTTGTTCTAAGGCATATAATAGAAAGGTATTACGGCGATTCGTCTGTTTTGGGTAGGCAGTGTTACTGCTAGTTCTTTCCGAATTATTGCGGAATTTATCTCAAGAGCAGTAGAAAAAGGTCCTGATAGGCCAATATATTTTGATATGTGGGTTGTCTGCTGTCTTCCCGTAATCCACCTCATAAAATCAATTTTTTACTGCGTTTTAGACTCTCATGTCTTCGTTTAGGAGCCCGTCCGTGCGTCGAAAAAATGGCTTTACTCTCATCGAACTTCTGGTCGTGATTGCAATTATCGCGACTCTCGTCGCAATTCTGCTGCCAGCAGTCCAACAGGCCCGCGAAGCAGCCCGCCGATCAACTTGCAAAAACAACCTCAAACAGCTCGGCATCGCGCTGCATAACTATCACGACGTCTACAACACCTTCCCATTCCGCATGGGCGGCACCAACAACAGTTCATCAACCTCCAACTGGGGTCGTCTGTCAGGCAATGTCGGCCTGCTCCCTTACATCGAGCAAGCCGCTCTGTACGATCAAATTATGTCCCCACAAACAATTGGCGGCACCGCTTACTTTGCTAACGGTCCTGGGCCATGGCTGGAAGCTTACACTCCATGGACTGCGAAAATTCCTTCTCTGCTCTGTCCGTCTCAGCCGAACCACGTCCGCACAGACGCCATGGGCCGTTCGAGCTACGCGTTCAACGCTGGCGATAGCGTAAACGTTGGCGGTGTCACCAATGTTCGCGGTATCTTCGGAACCAACAGCAAGATCGGTATGCGGGACATCATCGATGGGACCAGTAACACCATCATGATGGCAGAACGCTCATTCCCAATGGCCAACAATGACATCGGCGGAACAGCATTCCCCGGTACCGTCATGACGATTCCGAACGACTGCCTGGCAACCTACAGCAAGGCCACCAAGCAATACACCACTGCCCCAACCGCTGTCACAACAATGGCTGGTGCACGATGGGCTGACGGCGGCATCGCTGTCGGTGGATTCAACACGATTCTTCCACCAAACTCCCCATCATGTATCGGTACGGCGACTTCTCACGAAGCTCAAGACGGTTTCTACTCAGCAGGCAGCAAGCACACCGGCGGTGCTCAAGTTGTTCTGGCCGACGGTGGAGTCCGATTCATTAGCGAAAATATCAGCAGCGGCAACCCAGCCACAGCTGCCAACAACCTGTCTGGTAACAGCCCATACGGCGTCTGGGGTGCCCTCGGAACCCGCGCTGGCGGCGAAGTCGTTGGTGAGTTCTAAGAACTCAGTAAACGATTGATCGAAAATCTCAAACAGGTGCCAGCATTCATCAGAATCCTGGCACCTGTTTTCTTGCGCTCACCCCACACCTGCTTCCACAACCACGAGTAATAATCGCAATTCAACCCGGCGAGATCACAAAACTCGTGCCATGCTCACACAGCTTTGGGTGAGCATGCTGCTTCGTTTGACGTTGAAATGTCCAAAACGTACTTGCTCAAAGCCCCACGCATAGCACGCTGGGAAGAAGACGCGCTGATCTAAGTGGTGATTGGCAAAACATGATCACTTCCTGAACACCCACCTGCGTACCTCCGGCTGCGTCTGATCCAAGTGCACCTTCAACTCCGCATCATCCTTGAACTGAAGCTGATTCAGCTTCCGAACTTCCACGCCGACCTCAAACTCCTCCTCACCAAACGGCCAGGGCTCAATCGAAACACACCTCTTCTTCGGCGACCACAGTTCAAACCGACGCCCATCTGAAAACGTCGTGATCTCAAGACGCCGGTGCATCGCCGGAATTCGATTCTGGCACAAAATCAGCGACGCACGATCGCACCAGCTCATGACTTCATAAGACTGTTCCAGAACCGACTGCTTGATCTTCAGCTTCTTCAGAATCGATCGACGCACCTCCTCTTCGTTTTCCAGAAGCTCAGCCAGACGCTTATTCGTCTTCGCATCTCGATACAGAAAATCCGCATGCATCGATTCCAGCAGCCCAATCCATTGATGCTTGCTGTACGCCTCCTCGAGACGATCACGGACCTCCAGAAATCGCTCATTCGCCGTCATCGACACCAGCGTAAAATCCTTCGGCGCGCCCAGGTCAGTCACATAGTACGTCCCTGCTTTTTCAAACGGCCGCTTCCGATCATCATGAGTGACAATCGCCGTAATGGTTTCAAACCAGAACGGCCCCTGATAATTCCCCGCCAGCCGATTAGCAAGCTGCCCCGCCAGAAGCCCATGCGCCGGCTGATGAACAATCTCCCACCCATCCTCAACATGACTGACAATCATATTCACCCCTCAAATAAATTTCGTTCCACAAACAAATCGACCGAACTCCCCCGTGTGCCACGGCTGTGTCAGCCGTGCGATCGCGCACAGAACATCAATTTTCACCTCCGACTCCCCCACCTCCCCCCGGGAGGGCGAGGCTCCGCCCGAGCCGCTGTCCCGCGTTGCCACCCGTCCATCAACAAATCGACCGAACTCCCCCGTGTGCCACGGCTGTGCCAGCCGTGCGATCGCGCACGATACCTCCATTTTTACCTCCAACACCGTCCCCAATCCATCCACTCCGCCCAGTTCATTGTGTCACAAGACCCCCCGGTGTTAAATGACTAAGACACACTTTCCGACGTAGGGTGCCGGTGAGTCTCCGAACCGCACCAATTGCGCTCCCATGAGAAAACATCTCGCATCCCCCCATCCGGCGTAATTGTATCTCTCCCCAAACACCATTGTAGAAACATGGAATCGAACACAACATGAGAGACATCGAGATCGATGAACCAATCGTCTGGATCAACGGCACATACCGCCCCGAACGAGCCGGCGCACTCCCGTTCTCCGATCTCGGCATGCAGGGCATCGCCATCACAGAAATGCTGCGAACCTTCCGCCAGAAACTCTTCGCCGTCGAACGCCACCTCGCTCGCTTATCACACGGCCTCGAAATCCTCGGCTGGTCAAACGACGTCGACCTCCCCGCGCTGACATCAGCCCTCCAGGAAGTCACCGCCAACAACCTCGCATTCTACCCCCATGGCTCCGAGCTCGGCACCGTCGTCTTCGTCACCGGCGGCCCCAACCTCAGCTACCTCGGCCCCGTCGAAGTCAAGCGCACCGTCGCAATCCATACGTTTCTCATGCGCGATGAACAATGGACCAAAGCCCGCACCCAAGGCATCCACCTCACCGTCCCCACCACAAAACAACTCCCCACCGACTGCCTCGACCCCACCATCAAATACCGCAGCCGCTTGCACTGGTACATCGCCGATCAACAGGCCCACGCCACCAACCCCGGCAGCCGCGCCCTCCTCACCGACCTCCAGGGACGCGTCACAGAAACCTCCACCGGCAACATCTTCATGGTCCACCAGGGCATCGTCGTCACACCACCTAAAGAAATGGTCCTCGGCGGCATCTCACGCGACATCACCCTCGAACTCTGCCAGGAACAGGGCATCCACACCGAAGAAAAACCCTTCTCCGTCCTCGACCTCGAAGCCGCCGACGAAGCCTTCGTCACCTCCACCCCCTACGGCTTACTCCCCGTCACCACCGTCAATCACCGCCCCATCGGCCTAAACCTCCCCGGCCCCATCACCTCAAACCTCTTAGAAAAATGGAACACCCTCCAAAACCCAAAACAGTAGACATGTCATCAAATCCACTCCACCCCACGAAGTCGAATCCGAAAAGGCGAGCGGGGGGTGTCAACCCCCTGTCTTAACACCTCCCAATCCAGTAAGCCACTAAGAATACGCCATCGCCCCACCATTAACTTTCGACATCCAAAGTAGAAGCCGTTTTGAAAATATAAAGATTCTGAGTGGTAAATCACCAGGAAGGGCTCTCTCCCTTTGTGAACCTTCGTGTGCTTTGAGCCTTTGTGGTGAAGCTTTTGCTCTCTGGCTGGTCTCCAATTTTCAACCACCCAACCCTACTGATAAACATCCGCATACGGATCCGCTTCCTGCTGCTGCGTCGCCTTCCGAAACTCCATCCCCGCATTCGTGATCGCAGACGCCAGTAACGCACCCGTAAACATCGTCGGCACAGCAACCCGCGCCCGCCACGTCCACGTCTTGGGAAATCGCGGCAGAGCCACAATCAACGCCAGCGACAAAATCAAAAACGCCGTGTTCACATTCGTCAGCTCAGAATAAAAATAGGCCAGCGCCAAATGCGAACCAAACCCCAGCACCGTCGCAAACGCCGGAAAAGAAGATGCCGGTTCCCGTGAAGGCAACCGCGTCATAACAGCAAGAGCAAACGTCGCACCCAGCCCCGACAGCGTCAACATCCCGATGGTCTTGCTCCCCGACATCAGGAAAACCAGCCCCGACGTCCCAAACAAAGCCGCCGTCAAAAGCAACTGCAGCGAAACATATCGGCGAGACGTGCTCAACTGCCCGAACGTCGCCATAAAAGTCGCTACAATCGCAATCCCGGCAATAATGACCGCCGTATTCGTCGTCGACCATTCACTCAAAAGATAAACACTCCCCCACAACACGCGCAACTGCAAACCCGCAAACGCCAACAACGCAACCAGCGCCGAAACCAGACTCGGAATCAGACGTTGAGACGGCTTAGGCACCTCATCTCCAGGCCGACTAGGCCGACGCCCCGGCGTCAACAACGAGATCACCCCAGCAGGCACCAGCCCCATCAACAACAGCGCCGGCAACCACAACCGAGCTTCCGTCGGCTGCGTAAAACTAACCCACGTACGTGTCATCGCACTCGACGACGGCTCCCCCAGAACCCGCGCAAGCTCAACATCACTGCACCACTGATACCCAACATGACCAGCCACAATCCCCACAAGCATCGCAAAAGACAGCCGCACCGCAGAAGGCAGTCGACGCCCCGCAACCTCAACCACAGCACTCGCCACAGCCGAAAAAGCCAGTACCATCACAAATTCAAGAAGCGTCGGCATGAGCAAATGACAATCGTGTGACACGGTCGTGCCGACCGTGGATCTCAAAGTGAGCGCAGCATCTGCCGCGCCAGCAAAAAAGAGCAGGGGGCTTGAACACCCCCCCGCTCACCCACATCAAAACTACTTCTTGATCGCTTCAAAACTCAGCATGATCGCGATCTCATCGCCAATCCCGCCCTGCATCCCGTTCATCCCAAAATCAGATCGCTTCAAAGTCGTCGTCCCGCGAAAGCCAATACGAACATCCTTAAACGGAGTCGCACCTTCTTTGAGCTTCGTCAGGCTCAGAGTAACAGGCTTGGTCACACCATGCATCGTCATATCGCCCGTGACACTGACCTTCTCCCCGTCCACAACCACCTTCGTCGATTTGAACGTGATCAGCGGGAATTGTTTGACGTTGAAGAAGTCCGCATTCTTAAGGTGATCATCGCGCTTCGCATCATTGGTATCAATCGTGTTCGCATCGATCGTCACATCGAGCTTGCTGGCAGCCGGTGCAGAAGCATCCCAGGCAACCGTACCACTGATCTTATTAAAACGTCCATAAGTATCACTGAAGCCCATGTGGCTGACAGCAAAGATCAGCGACGTATGCGAATTGTCGATCGTGTAGGTCGTCGCCTGAGCAAAAGCCGAAGTTGAAGAAACAGCAAAAACAACAGTCGCAACGAGCGTCATCAGGATGCGTGGCATGAAGAGTCCTTTCGAGAACAAACAGAAACAGAGTGTGGGCAGACGGAAAATACTTTATGTGTCATTTATTAGATAGTCAAGTTAATTTCCCGTGAGAACAACCGCAGCAACCGCTCTCATTCCCGCCCCAACACACAATCAAGCAAAGTGAAGTCGCCCCCTGCCACCACCCCTTACAGAAAATCCCCAAGACACCCTTCCCTTATTTAGCCCCCCGTCAATGACGGGGGGAATCCAACCCCCCAATAATCGAACTCTAAAAATCACTTCGCACACAAAGAAATATTTGTACCCGTACTGGAAAGTCGATTACGATAACGCCACGAGGTTGAAACTCGATGATTTCCTCGCTGCAGACTTGCTCGCGGTCCCGCAGCTCAGGGCCCCAGTGCCCGCGAATGATGTTCGTCTTGAGAAAGGTGAAGATCCATGAACGCCAACGATCGCGAAGTTCGTTTGAAGCTCGTCAAAGGTTTTACGCTGATTGAACTCCTGGTGGTGATTGCAATCATCGGGGTCCTGGTAGCCCTCTTAATGCCCGCCGTGCAGCAGGCCAGGGAATCCGCCCGGCGCACAGAATGCAAAAACAACCTCCACCAGATCGGCCTCGCCTGTCACAACTACACAGACAGCTTTGGTTGTTATCCACCCGGCTATATCAATCCGATTGCAGACGATCTCCATGTCGAATGCGGCGAAGTGACGAAAATCGAAAACGGGGAAGTCATCATCGAAGTGATTCTGGTTCATTCCATCGTCGCCTCCTTCAAAGATGAGGCCGTCATTCCAAGTGTGGTCCGCAACGATGGACTGGGAGGAAGGCTCCCCGAGTGCACCGAACAAGAACAAACCGTCGTCTTATCGGAATGGCTCGTCAGCGCATTCTGGGGCTGGCAGTCATTCCTCTTGCCCCAAATGGATGCAACGACAGTGAACGTCGATTTCAATGATTTAAGATTCAGTCCCAATAACATGGCAGCAATGCAAACGCCGCTGAAGAGCTATCTATGTCCATCCGCAGGTATGCCATCCAACAGGCCTGAAAATTTCGGCTACACCAATTACAGAGCGAATCTCGGCTACCGAAGCATTGACCTTCCCTCAGATCACATCGATCCCTCAAACCTGGACAGCCCCCTCAAGCCAGCCAACAACGGCATCATGTACGCCAACAGTGCCGTCAAAAACGGCGATATCTTTGACGGCATGTCTTCGACCATACTCGTAGGAGAAACCCCGTTCGGCCTCTGGGGCGACGCCAATAGCTGCTGCGCCCGCCCGCGAGGCGATCACGCCTTATTCGACGCCTGGTGGCCTGACCCAGACAAGCGTATCCATGATTACGGCAAGACCCTGGCCTACGATGGCCAATACTTCGGCTTCGGCTCACAACACAAATCACTCTGCAATTTCGTCTTCGCCGACGGCTCAACCCACAGCATCTCCAAACTGATCGACGAAAAACTCTTCGGCTCCCTATGCACAAGAAACCGCAAAGAAAGAATCAGCCAGGACTTCTAATACCAACGCAAGCCAGCGGACAACTTTCCACCCAAACCGGCAACCAAAAAGGGGTCAGGACTCTTTATTGCCTTCACCCCACGTCTCAGCTACCCAGTCAAATAAGGGGTCAGGACTCTTTGTTACTAACCATCCACATCTACGCAACCCTAAACTTATGCCAAGACCTCCCCACATCGACGACCTTGAAGAAAGGGACAGGACTCTAAAATGGTCCTCGCATCCGCTCGACCTCACTTGAGGACCTGTTTGTAACCACCATCCCGCGCCCGGGCCGAGTGGGAACCCAAAAGGGGTCAGGACTCTTTATTGCCTTCACCCCACATCTCAGCTACAACCTAACCATGCCAAGACCTCCCCGCACCGACGAAGCCAACGGACTCTACCACACCCTCAACCGTGGCAACGCCCGAGCAACCATCTTCCATAAGCCCGAAGACTACCAGGCCTTCGAACGCGTCCTCGCAGCAGGGCTCGAGCGCTACCAGATCCAACTCTTCTGCTACGTCCTGATGCCCAATCACTGGCACTTGATCCTCCGCCCAACCATCGACGGCGAAATGACTTGAAGAAAGGGGTCAGGACTCTTAATCAACCAATGAACGAATAGCCCATCCACCTTCATCTCCATTGATCCATCTTTTCAACCGCCGAGATCAAGTTGGTCGTCCGGTGACAAAGAAAACAAAGAGTCCTGCCCGCCTTGAATCGTCTCACTGATAGTCCTCAGTTCGATTATTGAAGGATCGTCTTCAGCCCGTTGAGTGCAGCCGAAGACAGACTAGCCATATTTTCTCCAGTGGATTTCGCCTGCTGTGCTCCCTCTGTAGTCTGCTCTGCAAGCGTTCCAATTTTTGTAATACTACCGGTCATTTGCTGCGTGCCAGTCGACGCCACAGACAGCGATCGAGTCATCTCTCCGCACGTGGCAGCTTGCTGCTCGACAGCCGATGCGATCGACGTGGACAGACTATTGACCCGGTCAATCGTTTCTCTCATCACATCGATTCCCGAAGTAACGTCATCCGTATCGCTCTGAATACGTTTGATCTTCTCGCTGATTTCTTCCGTTGCATGGGCCGTGCGTCGTGCCAATTCCTTCACCTCTTGAGCAACAACAGCAAAGCCCTTTCCTGCATCCCCCGCACGAGCCGCCTCGATCGTGGCATTCAATGCGAGCAAATTCGTCTGCTGGGCAATCGAATGAATCAGCTTCACAACTTTATCGATTTCATTGCTGCTTTTCCCCAACAGCTCAATGTGATGGCATGTCTGATCGACAGCCGTCACAGCCGTCGTCGCGACCTTCGCCGCTTCAGACGCATGGCCGGAGATCTCCCGAATGCTCGTCTCCATTTCCTCGGCAGCTCCTGCACAGGAATTGACGTTGGAGGAAATCTCTTCCGAAGCAGACGCACATTGCACAAGTTCGTACGATGTCGTTCCGGCATTCTCGACGAGCTTCTTGCTCACGCGATCTAATCGCGCTGAATGCTCATCCAGTTCAGCCGACGATTTCGAGATCGACTCCAGTAAACGAATCTGCTGCATCTTGGCGGCGGTAATATCAATCGCAAACTTCACCACCCGGCACGGCTTGCCATCAAGGTCGAAGATAGGATTGTAAGTCGCTTGAATCCAGACCGGTGTACCACCCTTCCCAATTCGCTTATAGATTCCACTATCAAACTCACCTCGTCGCAGCTTCGACCAGAACTCCGAATACTCGCCAGATTGAGTGTACTGTGGCTCGCAAAAAAGACGGTGGTGCTGACCTTGGATTTCATCCAGCCGATATCCCGTCACCGCCAGAAAGTTTTCGTTGGCAGTAATGACATGGCCATCCAGATTGAACTCAATCACCGCCTGCGATTTGCTGATAGCACCGATCTGTCCTTCGACGAGAATCTGCTGCATTTTTTGCTCAGTCACGTCCTGAGCCAGCTTCACCACGCGAACGACCATGTTCTTGTCATCAAAGACAGGCAGGTAGGAAGCCTTCAACCAGGCAAGTGCACCACTCTTTGTCTTTCGCTTGAATTCATCAATAAACGATTCACCAGCTGCCAGTCTCTTCCAGAAAGCAGCATACTCCTTTGACGCCACAAAACGCTCTTCGCAGAACATCGAGTGATGCCGACCGACCAACTCCTTAAACTCATAACCCATCACATCAAGAAACAGATCATTCGCCGAAACGATATGCCCGTCCAACGAGAACTCGATGTAGGCGTACGCGGAGAGCAGGGCTGCCATCCTTGCCGGCAGCAATGAATCGGAAACCTGGCTGATTCCTACAGAACCAGAAGTGTCTTTTGACTTCAAAGAAGAAAGTGCAGTCATCACTGAAAAGTTCCTAGGAATAGTTGTGAATTCTTGAATCGAATGAGGGTACAAAATGAAAATAATCGCACGACGTTAGGTCCTCAGGTGTCGGTTTACTGACCTGAGACTCTCCGCAATCTTTCCGAACAACCGGACAACGCAAACCTGATATTCATCACGCCTCGATCAGGTGATGCCTGATGGCAAATCGCGCCAATTCGACTCGGTTGTGAATGTTCAGTTTTTCCATAATTCGGTACTTGTGGCTCTCAACAGACTTCTCGGAAATATGGAAAGCCGTGGCGATTTCTTTGACAGTCAGCCCAACTGCCAGCTTGATAAGAACCTCGACTTGACGCATTGTCAGGCTCCTCCAGCGTTGCTTGGGATAAAGCTTGTAGACCGCACGCTTGGTGTCGTAAAAATAGTATTTGTTGTCATTGATTTCCGGGTAGATCGATTGATTTCGTGCAATCCGTCGCAGCTTGTGCATCACCATTTGAAGTGGGTCAGACTTCAACAGATACCCTTTGTATCCATACTTGATCGACTTGGTGATGCTAAAATCACTCCACTTGTCCGTAAGAACGACCACCTTCGGAAGAGTCTCATCCTGCGGCAGTTGCTCTGTAATATCAAACAGACTCATGGACCCCAGGTTGATCTCCGCGACCAGCAGATCGAATGACAGCGTTTTGAGCCTTCCAATCAAATGAGCACCGCATGTCTCTGTGGCAATCACATCAAAAAACGAGCTGTTCTGAAACGCGTCAGCGAATGATTGCGCAACGGCAAGATTCTTGTCGCACACAACGATACGATGAAGAAGAGACATGATGAAGACCTAAATCAGATATGAAATGGAAGTGCTTAAGAAGGAGCCTTTTGCCTCTATCGGCGTGAATATAGAAAGTCTTAATGCGTTCTTGCGATCTGAATCCCCATATATCCAAAACTGCCCCTTTTTACGCAAAAACAAGGCAAAAGGCTTCTCTTTTGACGGCTTCGGCTCGTTCGCCGCACGCAATAGCATCAGCTGTCAGTAATGTATGGATATCATTAATCCCTTTACGCATACTGTCGTACTTGTGCGTATTCGCACTATTTAAGAAATAGTCGTCACACGGCGTTAGTGGAAAATTATTATGTGCACTAGTGATTTAGTTCAAGTGTATATTGTGAAAGAGTGGCCACATCGCCGTTGATTTCCTTTGCCAGGGTTCGTCGGTGTAAGCGAAGCGTCATTTTTCTGAAATGTTACGACCGAACCAATGTCCTTTTGTGGATACGCCGACACGAAAAACCATCCTCGCGGAAATCGTTGCGAAGAAAACTGAGATCTGTTCATGCGTCACACATCTAATAAGCGATGATAGTTATGTATTAAATGTCTCTTAGAAGGGAGCTATTTAACAGAATGAATTACTCCTGGTCAGCATCAAGAAATCACCGCCACAAAAGGGGTCAGGACTCTTTCTTGCTACCATTCCGCATCTCAAGTACCATGTAGCCATGCCAAGACCACCCCGCATCGACGAAGCCAACGGCCTCTACCACGCCCTCAACCGTGGCAACGCCCGCGCAACGATCTTCCACAAGCCCGAAGACTACCAGGCCTTCGAACGCGTCCTCGCAGCAGGGCTCGAGCGCTACCAGATCCAACTCTTCTGCTACGTCCTGATGCCCAATCACTGGCACTTGATCCTCCGCCCAACCATCGACGGCGAAATGAGCCGCTTCATGCGATGGATCACCGCCACCCATACCATGCGCTATCACGCCCACTACCAAACCGGCGGCCAAGGCCACCTCTATCAAGGACGTTTCAAAAGCTTCCCGATCCAGGACGACGAACACTTCCTGACCGTCTGCCGCTACGTCGAACGCAATCCCGTGCGCGACGAACTCGTGACCAGCGCCGAGCAATGGCCCTGGTCATCATTACAACGATGGTCACAGAACCGCGAACCAGACCCCAAACTGCTGACCCCCTGGCCAATTCCCAGACTTCCACGCTGGCTGGAACGAGTCAACACACCGTTATCAGCACCAGAACTAAACGCCATCAGACAGTCAGTCCAGAAAGGCAAACCCCTCGGAGACCCCGCATGGACCTCCACCACCGCACAACGCCTCAACCTCAACTCCACCCTACGCCCCCGCGGCCGCCCAAGAGTCAAACCCGTCAATGAAAACGAAAACGAGTCCTGACCCCTTTGGCTTCTCCTGATGTTGCAGAAGGCTACGAACACATCGCACGCATTACGCCCGGCAATCCAAGTGCGGCTGGCAGGGCAAGTCAACTTCGAGAAATCGCCGCCTCAATCTTCGGCAATTAAAAGGAGACATTTCGTGGCTCAGTTCAATCGCTTTGTAGTTCGCAACGACTTCGCCGGTTTGTTGCTGCTATCCATCGAGCCAGAAGGTGCGATGGTTTCTTTGAGTGAAGGTGAGGAAGTTCGTGTCAATGACGAATTCGAGAATGAACCGGTAACGCTCAACGTCTCGATGGATCAGAGTGGTTCACCGGTGATTGCGGTTTGGCCCGGAGATGGTTCGGTGCGGGTTGAAAAGGGCGGCGTCAATGTTCTGGATTTGGGTTAGTTGCAACTCTTCGGGCGTGTTCAACTAGCACCCGGCAGAGAAACAAAGGGGTCAGGACTCATTTAAGAAGAGGAAAAGTGCTAGGGGCTCATGTCCACCACACAACGCCTCAACCTCAACCTCAACTCCACCCTGCGCCCCCGCGGCCGCCCAAGAGTCAAACCCGTCAATGAAAACAGAAACAAGTCCTGACCCCTTTTGGCTTCTCTCAACTGCGTGGAATCTCACCCATCTGCATAGCCTGCGAAGATCGTGATGCAGAGGTCAAGCAATCTGAGCTAAGAGCAAAAACCATAGTCATGTACCCGTTTGACCAGTTGCATAGAGGAGATTTGCAACCTCTTGTTCAGACAAGTTTCCAACTTGGATTCCGCGAAGCTCATCGAAGTGGTCAATCAAAAAGGTCATTCGATCACAGACAATTCCTTTGAGAGATGTCGGTTCCACCTTCCCGAAAACAACAGTCAACTCTCGACCAACAAGTGATGCCGTCACATCTTGCTCGATATCGACCCTTTTTTGATCGTTTGCCCACTGCGACATGGATGCACATGGCATGCCATTCTTGTTGGATGGGACATTGATGGCTATCGGTTCCGACTGTAGCGGACGCAACGAAGTCACAACCATCTGGCATATCGCCCCGGACGATGGGTTGACAGCAACTTCAATAAGGGTGTGCTTAAAATCTCCAGTTCGCCAGTATTTGGGTGCCATTGACATTGGCCCTTTGTAGCCGTCATAACGGACCACCAATGGAACATATCCATCGCACTCGATCTCAACTGGCACAGTGGGGGAAATGGTATCGATTCGCATGTTTTTTACTCTAATAAGAAACAAAGTGGTCAAAGAAACAAAGGGGTCAGGACTCATTAAACTCCTTTCGAAAATCCAGGCCAGCCAGACTTTGAAAGCTGCTCTAAACAGATCCCGTACTTCCTACACAAATCATCAACCACTAAGGCAGTCGTCCAACACGAATCACCGTCGATGCCGACATCATCGTTCCGTCTTGTGACATGTAATCGACAGTGATTTCTGTATGAGCCTGGCCAATGCCCTGGTAAGGTTTCAATGAAACCCGACGCCACCGCCGTCCAATGACATCGTTCCCCTGGAACGCTCTCAGTTCCCACGCCAGATGCAACTTGGTCCTGTCCCAGGCCGTCTTGAACTCTGCAATCTCATTCTCGTGATTCACAAATCGAAACCACGCCAGATTACTCTCTTCTCGCTGAAGTAAAATCAACGGCCGCGACTTCTTGAGCAGATACTGATTATCCAGCAACTGCAACCTGATGTAATCACCAAGCTCAATCTCCGGGCCGTCTTCATTCATTGAATCACTATTCTAAAACAGAGAGGGCAGGGCTCTTTAGAGAATATCCCATCCCCGCATCAGATGGCACTGCTGGCTTGCTCAGTAGAATTCGTCGCCATAAATGGCGAGCCTGCATAGCCCCGTAGGTCGACTGTCGCAGCCGACGCAACTCGCATCATAACGACAAAGAACCGGCGGTTGGAGTAACCCCCCTGCAAAACAATTGCAGGGGGTGGTCCAGCCGTTCATGGCTGGATCGGCGTAGCCGACAAGGCACGTCGCCATACGCGATCAAGTGCAATCACCCCGACACCAACAATCGAGGGGGATAAAAGGGGTCAGGACTCATTTGCACTACCCTTCCGATCCCATCAGTCTCTTCTCGCACTCACAAGACAAGGTGACATTTGTCACGAGCAAAACCGCGGGATCAGAACTCTTTAAAACAATTACGCCAGCCACGCGGCCTCACAACTTGCGAACCCTCCCACCCCATCTACCACTGTTTCCCTCATTCCATTTTTCAACCACCAAGATTAAGGTAGTCTCCCGGGTAAAGTGAACACAAAGAGTCCTGTCCCTTTTAATCTCCCTCATAGTAGAAGGCATTTTACGGTGAGTAAAAAGTTACTCATTTTAGCAAAAAAATTCACTGACCAGGAAGTTTCCGCCGATGAGTTTGTCAGCAGATTTATGCAACGCTGGAAGCAAGAGGGCGCGGACGGTATATTACTTAATGACTCACCGGAGTTGAGCGTGGGATTATCAACCATTTTTTGCTTTGCTGATTTATACAATCCACATGACGACCGAAATGACTACGAGCTTGACCCAAATACTTTAAAGAGTAAGGTTCAGAGCGTAATTGACCAGTTAATTTCGTAGTCGGTACGTCGAAGACAAGGGAATAAAAGGGGTCGGGACTCATTTCCCCGACCATTCCACCCCGATCCCATTACCCTCTTCCCGCCCCCAAAAAAGGGAACAAAAGGGGTCAGGGAACAAAAGGGGTCAGGACTCACTTCCACCGCAAAACGCCTCAAACTCAACTCCACCCTACGCCTCGCGGCCGCCCAGGAGTCAGAGCACTCAAAGAAGACACGAACGAGTCCTGACCCCTTTTCTGCTCCTGCTAATTATATTACAGTTCTATATATGTTGAACTCAGATTGGAGACTTCCCCAAAGCTTTGTGCACCGCACTGCCAAGCAGAATATTATGTAAAAATAAAATAAGTTACTCCAAGAATGGAGATAAAATTAATTATTGCACATATGAGTACATGTCTTCGAATTCTCCAAATTCGTCTGGAAACCAACCTTTAAAATCCCACCCGTTGATGCCGTAAATAGGGTCATAGTACAAGACCCCTTGCAATGCACGATTATCAAGTGTAGCCAACACTTTTCCTTGAGCATAGAAAAAACTATCGCTTCGATATGTATGTATGCATTCTCGTTAAGCTTCACGGAATATAGTATTCCTCTGGCAGATATTCCAATGTTCAACAAGCCCACTGAATCACATTTGAAGTCGAGCAAGACCTTGTCGTCCGGCAATGTTGACTCTTCCTGCATAATTTTCGCATTCATTTCAAAAAAACTAGATAGTTCTGCCAGAGCGAAGCGTGAAATTTGTAGCCATTCGTTATGAGATATTGCACCGTTCTTGTATAGCTTTTCTGTTAACTCGATGTATAGACTCATAAGGATCACTGTTCTTCTATTAAACAATAGTTAGGATTGTCGAGTGAGAACAAAAGCGTCAAGTGATGAAATAAAAGGGGTCAGGACTCATTAGCGCGACCACTCCAATCCAATTACCCTCTTCCCGCCCCCCCCAAAACAATATCCCTCACGCCTCATCCCCCCTCACTCCCGCCTCGGCAACTCCCCCTTCCCGGGTGCCTCCAACCTCTCACTCTTCGCTCCCAGTCCCCAATCCTTCACTCCACCCGCCCGATAAACCTCCGTCTCCCCCAGCACCTCCTCAATCTTCAAATCCCCCTCAAACGCCCCTCGCTGCTCCTCGCGAAACGGCATCACCTCAAAACAATACTCACTCACCCCCGCCACCTTCTTGATCTGCTCCACCTCCTCCGGACTCCCTCGTAGCGTCATCAAGACATAGTGCTCATGCTCCTCGACTTCTTCCAGCAGAACATCAACCGCAACCCCCACCACTCTCGCAGCGTCCCCTTCATAAAACCTCGCACCAACCGTCACCCGCCCGCCTTTCTCCCACGCATGCGGCCGACTCGACTTCGGCTCCGTCACAATCTGAACGGCCGCTTCATTAACCGCGTTGAAGTCAAAATCAACCCCCACCGCCTGTCCGGCCATGATCTTCATTCCCTCAACAATCACCATTTGGCCTTCCACGTCCAACTCTTCTTCTTCTTCAGCCTCCTCGCTCTCTTCCCCCGTACTCAATCCCCCGATATCCGCATCCTCAGCTCCAACCATCAAATGGATCCGCCCCTCCTTCACGAACAGCCTCTCCTTCAATCCACGCCAGACCGCCATCTGCGACTCACTCAAAATCGCGCTCGCCTCGCCATCTTGAATGAAGTGCAACGCATGAGCCATCTCGATAAACGCCTTCAGACTCACGGCGTCTTGCTCCATGTTTCGACAAATATCTCCCCCCACTCGTTCCTCCATCAGCTTGCGAAGTGCAACCTGCTGCTCAGGTCGCAACCACAACTCATCATCCAGCAGCACGACCCGATAACCCACCTCTGCATCATTGATCGCACGCGTTCGCCGGTCCGCAACCTCACTCAACGAAAGTTTCTTTGTCGTCGTCTTCCAGAGTCCATTTCTCTCCAGGTCGAAATTCGGCGCCTGCAGGACAATACTGATGTCCTGCTGCATCCCCATCGCCCCGTCCTCATACTGCTGTAATTGACTCAGGCATTCTTTCCGCCACTTCTCCATCACCTGCTGGTGCACTCCCTTACTGGCAATCTCCAGCGGCCGCAAGACACCCCCATTCTTCGCAGCCATGTTCTGGTATAGCTTCATCCGCACCGCGATCACGAGTCGCAGGATCTCCGCCCGATTCGCAATATCCGCCTCCATCACCTCTTTCGTTCCGACAAGATCTTCCCCATAAAAAATGGCATAGCTCTCGCTCCCATCAAGCTTCTCCAGGAGCGCACTCTGCTCAGGACTCAGGTGCTTCTTAAAGTACTGATGAACCCTCGACGTCGGCTCATACGGCAAAAAATAGCTCTGGCCAAACGAATACAGCGCACCCGTCAGCTTGCGACGCGACTTGAGCATAGACTCATAAATCTGCGCCCGCTGCTCCGGCAGAAAACAAAGCCGCTCATCAAACAGATTCACCACGCGCCCACAATAGACACCATGATGCGCCGCAACCCGTTCGATGATCGCTTTCTCCAAAAGAACCTTCTGCTCACTCGTCAGAATCTCTCCTTCATTCAGGCGTCCGCGCAGCGCATTGGCATACGTCTTGGCCAATCCATTCTTGGAAGGAAAAATCACCGGCATCGATTCGGACAGCCCATAAGCAGTAATCTGCGGCCGCGATCTCTTCGCCGTGAACTTGCTTTCCTGCAACTCCTTAGCCATCGCCGCCACACGAGTTTTCTGCTCCGCGCTCAACCCGCAAACATGCTCCACCCACTCCAGCCAAGCCCCGGCATGCTCCTTCAGTCGACGATCAATCGCCTCCTTCTCTCGCTCCGGCACTCCCTCCGCTTGTCCGACTCCAGCATTTAAAAAGAGAAACTGGACCACCTCCCCCAGCATCTCGATCTGTTGCTCACCCTGCACCCATGTCGGCTCAATCACCACTTCTTTTTCAACGACCTGTCCCCAGACCGATGCCCTGGCTATCGCGCACATCATCACCGAACACGCGACTCTCAATACGACAAGTCTCATAGAAACCATCTTCCAATAATCAATGTCCAGGCGCAGATGATCAAATCATACCCACCCCCCATCCTCAACCACAATCCCCTCTCAGGCGAGCGGGGGGTGTAAACCCCCTGTCCCATAGACTCACTGCTACCAACACAGCGCGGAATACGCCCCCGCGATACTCTCTCTCTCTCTCTCTCTCTCTCTCTCTCTCTCTCTCTCTCTCTCTCTCTTGAGTTTGTAACCGCCCCGCTCGCTCTCAACCCAACAATCCCCAACGCACCACAATCCCCTCCAACCACCTCGAATCCCCACTCCGAATTTCGAATTCTTCATGAATTCCACCATTTCCCTCTTCCTCCTCCCGCCTCCTTTCAGACTAAAATCCCTGAATGTCTCCGTGCCTAGGTGGTTCAACCATCCGCAGTCAGACGAGCAAAACATGCACCTGCTGAAAACGTGGTGTCACACCCTGATCATCATTGCCGTAGTCGCAAACATTACGACTGCCCGGCAACCCACCGACCCACTCCCATCCTGGAACGAAGGCCCGGCCAAGTCCGCGATCATCGATTTCGTCCGGAAAACAACGGAGGAATCTTCTCCCGACTTCATCCCCATACCCGATCGCATCGCAACGTTCGATAACGACGGCACCCTCTGGTCCGAGCAGCCTCTCTACTTCCAGTTCCTCTTTGCCGTCGACCGCGTCAAGCAACTCGCACCGGACCACCCGGACTGGAAGGATAAGCAGCCTTTCAAGGCGATTCTCGAAAACGACCTGAAAACCCTCGCCAAATCAGGAGAGCAGGGGATCGCACAAGTCGTGCTCACAACTCACGCGGGCATGACCACGGAAGAATTCGAACAAATCGTCCGCGACTGGCTCAAAACGGCCAGGCACCCCCAGCTCAAAAAGCCCTACACCGACCTCGTCTTCCAACCCATGCTCGAACTGCTCAGCTACCTGCGAGCCCACAACTACAAAACCTTCATCGTCTCAGGCGGCGGTGTCGAGTTCATGCGGGTCTTCTCCCAGGAGATCTACGGCGTCCCTCCCGAGCAAGTCGTCGGCAGTAGCATCAAGACGAAGTTCGAATTGCGCGACGGCCAGCCCGTTCTTGTTCGCCTGCCCGAAATCAACTTCATAGACGACAAGTCTGGAAAACCGGTCGGCATCAACCAGTCCATCGGCCATCGCCCCATCTTCGCCGCCGGAAATTCAGACGGCGACTTTGAAATGCTGCAGTGGACCACAGTGGCTAAAGGCCCACGTCTCGGAATCATCATTCATCACGACGACCCAGTCCGCGAATGGTCCTACGACCGCCACTCCCCGGTCGGAGCCCTCGATCGCGGACTCGACCAGGCTCCATTCTTCGGCTGGCAACTCATCAGCATGCGAACGGATTGGAAGCTCATCTATCCATCCAGGCCAGCCGACGACCCATAAGTCGTTGCTGGTGCGTTCTTTTTGGGGCTTTTGAATGACCCCGAACAATTGTCCCCCCATAGACGCCCAGGATGGCCCCAGATACACACCGCTTCGATTTCTTAAAAAAACATTCATCGGTCGCTTGACGATTGGCTTGGCTCGGCTATTATCTGCCTATCACTCAGCGGTTGTCACTGACACCTTTCAAGAGGTGGATCTGACATCCGTTCTTTTTTCGTTACTTCGCAAGAAGGAATGATTAAAGTAAAAAGTGAGGCAAGCCGATCTTAAGTCCTTGTCAGCCTTCGGTTTAAATCTAAAAAATTCTGAATCGACTCGGTTGACTTTT